>NZ_JASCAJ010000033.1:0-163327 GCF_029967895.1 Acinetobacter sp. V89_7 | reverse complement strand
TTTTCAACAAGTTTCTATCTGCATCACCGCCGATGGATGTGCATTCTACACTATTTCTCACCCCTTGCAAGCTTGTTGGACTAAAGTTTTTATTGCATGGCTATATTTTGAACCAAAAATAATATAAGTTATTATTTTATATAGTTTATTTATTTTAAATGTTTTTTCTCACATTTAATTTTGTTTCAGATAGGCCAAAATCATCTGGCATAATTCCTGTTTAAGCTTTTGTTCTTCAATTAAAAAGTCGTTACTACTGACATAACGCATCATGGTAAATAAGGTGCTGTTGATGATCACAAAGGATTTATGCTTGAGTCTTTCAAAATCCCATTCGGGATAAAGCCGATTAAACACATAAAGACCGACTTCGAAAAAATGCTGTTCTAATATCTGAGCAGCTTTTGAATGGTTGTATTGATGCCAGTGTTTAAGTACCTCGATAAAAAATCCCTGATCGGCATTCATTTTATCGAATCCAAATTGAATACTCAGTGGAATCAGGTATTCAATTTCTAATTGCTCTTGTGCAACTACCAGTTTTTTGAAGGTCTGCCCCAGTTGTTCACTTTTACGTAACAGTAACTCTTGAATAATTTCTTCTTTGTTCTCAAAGTATTGGTAAATTGATCCGACACTGATACCAGAGCGCTCTGCAATTTTAGGTGTCGTGACTTGATGTAGGCCGTATTCTGCAATACATAATTGGGTAGCCTCCAAGACAGTATCGACCAGATAAATCGCGCGTTGCTGCTGGGGTTGTTTTCTCATAAATCGCCTGTCTCAAATGCGAATTGAATGCGAATAATTATTCGTATTAGAGTTGATTAAACATTAATCAGGCTGAATGTTCAATGCAAACTCTTGTACCGTCCAGATTAGCTTCATTTGATCATATGTCGAAATCACGCTGGCTGGGGCGTGTTTTATCCTATATTTGTAAGCGCCCCATTCAACCCAACGTAAAAGAGTATAGAGAACTCGCGGAAGCATTAGTGATGGGTGATCCCGCCATGGACAAGGTGATCGATTGGCTGATGCAAAATCCTGCCGAACACCGACAGCTTTTTGAGACGGCGCTCTTTGAAGGCCTTGATGCGCTAGCTGAGCCCATTCCAGAACTGATTGAGTTTTTTGAGCAGATTACGCATCCGCCTGCATGGTTCGATGAAAGCCGTCTAAATGATGCAGTGATTTTCACGCATCGACTGGGCGTCAATAACGGCTTTATTCTGCGCGATTTGTCTTTGATGGTGGGCTACTTATACCCTGGATTTAACCGTCCGCTGATTCTTACTGGGGCATTGAAAAAACATGCCGGTAAACGCTTGGCGGAAACCACAAAATGGTGGGTTGAAATTACCGAGATTGATGGTTTAAAGCGCTTTGGATCAGGTTTTACCTCGACCATTTACGTGCGCTTTATTCATGCACTGGTTCGGCATCAACTGTCGCGCTCAGAAGAATGGGATACAAAAAAATGGGGATTACCGCTCAATCAGTTTGATCTGGCCATGACCAATATCGCCTTTAGTGGTGTGGTGTTATTGGGTATTCGGGCGCTGGCTGTATTTCCGAATAAGCATGAGGTAGCACAATTTTTACATTTCTGGAAATACGTAGGCTGGCTGATGGGGGTCGATGAAAAATGGCTGGTCGACAACGAGCGCGATGCTTGGCGTTTATTGTACTGGATGCAAGATGCTCACCCAGAATCGGACGAATCGAGCTTGGCACTTGGACAAAGCCTTTCAAAGGAACCTTTTGAACGTCGTTATCAGCGTATGCGTAGTTTTCAGCAAAAGCTGGCGTATCATATGCATCTTGAAATAACGCAGTTTTTTATTGGACGTAAACGCATGCACAAACTGGGCTTGGAAGAGCGCCCTGCGGCATGGTTTGCTTACTTCTTAATTGTGCGAAATCTGATTTTACATACCAGTGCGAAGTACCTGCCCAAAGTGGACCGTTTTTTACTTCGACGCGGTCGAATTGTACAAAAGTTTGGTATGCATTTATACCAAAACGAAGTCCAGTCACTCAGTGATATGCACAGTTAAAAAAGGGAGCCATGCTCCCTTTCTTTTCATCTGTTATTGATGGGCTGCACCACCCGAATGAGATGAATGATCCATATTCATATCTTTCATGTCCATATGCATTTCCTCATGTGAAGTAGTAGCTGAGGCTGCTGCATTTTGCTCAGTTGCTGGCGCCATGGCAGGTGCTGTTTTAAAAGCATGCTGCTGGGTGTGCATTTTCTGCTGACTCGGCATGTAATCTGGCTCATTGTTCACCGCCAGATAAAAAACGCCCATAAATATTAGACTCAAGATAAAGGCCACGATCAGCAGCTTCCATCCCCACACTGATTTTTCGGGTGACAGTTTTTCACTCATGTTCATCTCCTATAAGAAGAGGCTGATCTCACGTTTTCATCCTCTTCTATATTTAGTCTATAAAAAATGCAAATCTTAAAATTTCATACTCACGCGCGCCCAATAATTACGCCCGCTGTTGTTAAACTGTTCGTTAGCAGCATAGCCAAATAAGGCTGCTCCCGATTTATTCAGATGTTCGGCATAGGCTTTATCGAGCAGATTATCGATCCCCACGGCAAAATCGAGTGTTGGACTGTATTGATAAGCTGCATTAATCGCCAGCGTACTAAAGCCCTTACTTTTACCGATATCATAACCTACGATATTGCCTTCATTGAGACTAATTCGGTTTTGCTTGGCGACTGCGCGCCACAATAGCCCTAGACTATAGCGATCTTGCACATAACGCAGATTGAATCGGCCTTCGAGCGGTGCAATTTGAGGCAAAGGCTTACCGTCGCTGGTATTTTTGCCCCATGCGTACATGGCAGATAGATCGGTTTGAAGATGATCGGTCAGATGATAACCGATTCCTGCTTCTGCCCCTGCAATGGTGGCATCGATACTACGTGCTGGTAAAATGCTGACACTGCCGTTTGGATTGGATTGATACGGCACCAAAATAAAATCATCGATCAATCCAGCATAGGCCGATGCCCACGACGTTAAGGCACCCTGTTCAAATTCAAAGCCTAAATCAAGCTGTGTGGTCTTTTCGGTATCAAGATAGTTCAGTAGCCCCTTTGATACGCGAGAGATTTCCCAATAGTCTGGACTACGCTCAACATACCCAATGCCTGCATAGGTTTTAAGCCCGTGTTCTGGCAATGCATGTTCAATTCGCACAAAGGCACTTGGATTGGTGTCTTTACGCTGTTGATCATTCGCAGCATGATTCACTTTTACTTGATCGATACGACCACCCGCAACCCATTTTGTCTCTGGCGACAAGGTATACGTCCACTCGGTAAATGCACCATAGCTTTGATATTCTAGGTCACGCTTTAAAGGTGGAATTGGGTTGGCATCGCGCATATACATATTGCCTGCGTGCTGATTATGCTGAGAATCCACACCAGAAACAGCACTAAAATTGCCCCATTCGGTGGTTACGGCCGTGCGTGCATTAATCGTGCGGCGCGTCACTTCCATAGCCATCGGCATCATTGGCGGTGTGCGCAGTTTAAAGTTGTCCATCACATGATCGTTGTAGCTATAATCGATCTGCGCTTCAACTTTCTTGATCACATCAGTGATATTTTTTTGCTCGGCATGCAGCCCTAGGCTTTCACGTCTAAATTGTGTGCCATCCATAGTTCGGCCAGCATAGGCTGACTCTCCATCGCTTGCGCCTCCCCGTAGCTCAAGCCAAGTATCTTGAGTCGGTTTCCAGCCTAAAGCTAAATCGGTGCTCCAGCGCTCCCATTGGGATTGCACTGTTTTGCCGTTGCCATCTTGATAATTTCCGGCTACTGAACGATTGGCATTCAAGCGTGCATATTTGCTTTCGTCACCTACGGCAGCTTCAATATTGTGATCAAGCCGACCAAAGGAGCCAATCAGTACACTGGCCTGTCCACGATAAGGTCTATCAGCACTTAACTGCTCAGGTTCGCGTTCAAAAAGGACTGTTGCCGCCGAGCCAGGGGTGGCATACAACACAGTTTGCGGGCCTTTAATTACGGTAATTCGATCATAACTTTCAGGATTAATGTAGGAGGTTGGAGAGTCCATCCGCGCTGGACAAGCCCCCAAGTTTTCGGTGCCATCGGTCAGCATTTTAATGCGTGAACCAAACATGCCCCGAAAGGTCACATCACCGTTAGTACCGCCATTTTTAATGGCGTTAAAGCCCAGAATACTTTGTAGATAATCTGCACCATCAGTGGCCGGAACGGGCTGAATGGGCTGTTTGGGATCTGCCTGAACAATCAAACCATTTGAACGCGTTGTTTCTTGTGCAGTTACCACAATTGGCGGCATCTGTGTCGTATCAGTTGCAGATTGCGTTTCGGCAAATGCAGTTGTGGTGGCAAGTAGCATCGCAGCCGTAATCGGCTGTAATAAAAATTGAGGCTGAGTCATGTCTGTATCTCAAAAACATAAATACGCGCTATGCCTGATACGTCTTATGCGTATTAGGCCAGAAAAACATACGAGGGATAAAACCCCGCAACGAAGCGTGATTTATGAAAATACAGGCGGTGCCCGACCTTGAGGCAGTAAAAATAGACGTTGAAGCGCGTAATAGACGTGTCGAAATGCTTGCTGAAACGCCAGCAAACGCACTTGAATGCGAACCAGTATTTCTTTTACATCCAGTTCGGGCGGTAAAATTAAATGGCCATAAACGGTGCAATATTGACACTGATGATTGAGATCATGATGATCATGAGCTGGCGCCGATTGCGCTTTTTCGAGCATGCGGGGCATATGCTGCATGTGTGAATCTGCATGCGACATGGCCTTATGATGCTGAAGCGCCGACAGATCAAAAGTTTGGGCAATGGTTTCACAGACCGGAGCAATCTGATACTGCTTCGGCAATAACGGCTGTAAAAAAACCGCAATCTGTAATAACACTGCGGTGAATCCCAGCAGCAGCCCAATTTTAAACAAGTCCAGCCTTCTCAGAAATTTTACCGTTACAGTATAACAAAACCCAATCGAAATTGGGTTTCTTTGGTGCATTTTGAGCGATTAACGTTTGACAGCGACCTTCTCTTTCTGGCGTGTCAGTTTTTCTACTTTCTCACGCGCTCGCTGACGTTTAAGTGGAGATAGATAATCGACAAACAGCTTTCCGCTCAAATGATCCATTTCGTGCTGAATACAGACAGCGAGCAAACCATCGGCCTCGATTTCAAATGCCTCACCATCAAGGTTCAACGCTTCAATCTTGACGCGTGACGGACGGTTGACTTTGTCGTATATTTGAGGAACAGACAGACAGCCTTCTTCATAAGCCTGTGTTTCGTCTGTTAATGGGGTGATTTTGGGGTTGATGAAAACCATTGGCTGATCTTTTTCTTCAGATAAGTCCATGACAATCAGCTGAATATGACGATCAACCTGAGATGCAGCCAAGCCAATGCCGGGTGCTTCATACATGGTTTCTAGCATGTCTGATGCCAGTTGGCGGATTTCATCTGTCACTTCTTCGACAGGTTTTGCAACGGTGCGCAGGCGTGGATCAGGAAAACTCAAGATCGGTAATAAGGCCATAGTGTCTCCTCATTCGTGCCATTGATTAGAAAACCCAAAGAAAGGCAACTCGAAATAAAAATGTATGTATTGCCGTTATTATAACGCAAATACAGACCTAATTTTTAGGAATTATGATAATGAACATGGTTTTAAACGGCTTACGCACGTTTTCTCATTTGGGGCTTAAACAATACGGTTTCGCGCTGGCCATCTGTGGTGTAGTGGGCATATCGAATGCCGAAGCTGCAACGCGCAATCAAAATCCACCCTCACTCAAGGCAGGTGCACCGCATGTCTATGTGGTCAAAAAAGGGGATACGCTTTGGGATATTTCTGGAAAATTTTTAAAAAAACCATGGCGATGGCCAGAGATCTGGGCCAGTAACAAACATGTGAAGAATCCACACTGGATTTATCCAGGCGACCGATTGCTGCTGTGTACGCTCAATGGTCAACCGCTCGTTGGACGAGATATGGGGGATGGCTGTGAAGGAATTATTCGTCGTTATACAGGCCGCACCACCTTACCCCCACAAGTTCGCATTGAAGAATTAAAAAATAGTATTCCCGTCATTCCGCTAAGCCAAATTCAGCAATGGCTGGAGCGCTCGACACTTGTATCGGCGGACGCTATTGAGTCTGTGCCTTATGTTGTGGGCACCACTGATCAACGTGTACTGGCTGCCAAAGGTCAAAAAATCTTTGTACGGGGTCAGGGCCTACAAAATGGTCAGCGTTATGCGATCTATCATGAGGGTGAGCCTTACACCACCCTAGATGAACACGGCAAAAAGCGCATTCTGGCCGTCGAACTGATTCAGGTGGCTTCGGGTATTGCAGTGCAATCTGAACAAGAGATCACCACGCTCGAACTCACCGACACCTATAACGCAGAAACACGTCGTGGCGATTTGGTCATGCCAGAGCAAGATGCCATGTTACCAACATTGTTTTATCCAACCGAAGGCAATGAAATGGTGGCAGGTGGCAAGATTGTTCGTGTTATGGGCTCCATTGCCACAGCAGCACGCAATAGTGTCGTGACGCTTAATCGAGGCTTGAACCAAGGTGCCAAAGTAGGACAAGTACTCGATATTTATGCGCAAGGCGAAAGCGTCAAAGACCCGAAAACGCATGAACTGATCAAACTTCCGAATCAAAATATTGGAAGTTTGATGATATTTAAAACCTTTGATGAATTCAGTTACGCTTACGTACTCGAGAGCAACTTACCCATTAAAGTCGGGGCAGAAATTCGCCCGCCTCAAGATGAAGAATAAAACAATATTATTAATAGACTTATGATGAAACAATTTTCTGCGTACCATCGCCATACCATTGCAGTATGGTCATTGGTGCAACACTCAATCTCAAGTTTTGATACCTTAGTTCGTCATTTTGGCGATTGTGAAACGGCGCTTGAACCTCAGAATCTGGCCAAGTGGCAACAGTTAAAGCTACATGCCAATCATCTAAAGCGAGCTGCGGAATACGCAACACCAGCGGGGCAAGCGGCATTTTCAAACTTGCTTGCGCACATTCAGCAACACACTGATTTTATTGTTACGCCAGAAGATCCACTATATCCGGCCCAGTTGATGCCCTATACCGACAAGCCTCCAATTTTATTTGGTCGTGGTTCGGCTCAGCCCTTATTACAGCCACAAATTGCCGTGGTGGGCAGTCGTAAACCCAGCCCACATGGTCGGCAAGTGGCCTATGACTTTGCCTATTACCTCAGTGAAAAAGGATTTTATATCACCAGTGGGCTTGCACACGGCATTGATGAAGCAGCCCATCAAGGCAGTGTCATGCAGCAACGGGCGATTGCAGTGGTCGGAACTGGATTGGATCGATGTTATCCGGCAGGGAATCGTACATTATACGAGAGTATTGCTTCGCAAGGCGGTGCAGTCGTCAGCGAGTTTTTGCCGGGCACACCACCGTTAAAGGCCAATTTTCCACGACGCAACCGTATTGTGAGTGGCTTAAGTTTAGGCGTGTTGGTGGTAGAAGCCAAAAAAGAAAGTGGCTCACTGATTACCGCGAATCGAGCTGCTGAGCAAGGTAAAACGGTCTTCGCGATTCCGGGACATATTTATAGTGAGTTTCATCAAGGCTGCCATCAATTGATTCGAGAAGGAGCAATTTTGGTGGATCATCCGGAGCAAATTCTGGAAGATTTAGCGCTTCCCACACATTGGCATGCTCAATCTACGGCAGCAGTCTCGGCCACCTCTACCCCTGAAGATGTATCCGATGCCTTGGCTGTTCCCGAAGAGCTGATTCCGCTTTATCAGCGCTTAGACTGGACGGGACAAGACCTCGATCAGTTGGCACAGCAGTTTGAAGGTTCGACCGCAGAGCTGACCGGTCAACTCATGGAACTTGAACTGTTGGGATTGTGCATTCAGCAGTCGGGACGTTATCTGCGTTGTACTGGCGGATTTTAAGGTTCACAATAGCGTTATTTTTAAATTTGGAGATGAATTATGCTGACCACCTCCGTTACGGAAGCAGCCCAATACCTGACACAGGGCGATGTGCTGGCCTATCCGACCGAGGCAGTCTGGGGCTTGGGCTGTGATCCTTTCAATGAGCAGGCATTTCATGAAATTCTGCGTTTAAAGCAGCGCCCTATTGAAAAAGGCGTGATTTTACTGGCCGGAGATATTTCACAGGTCGAGCATCTACTGGATGAACTTGATCCAGATATTCGCCAGCAAGTCATTCAAAGCTGGACACAGCGCGGCGTCGATGAGCGCGCCACGACATGGTTATTGCCGGTCCATTCACAGCAAATTCCCGCTTGGATTACAGGTCAACATCATCAGGTGGCTGTTCGGGTGTCTAATCACCCACTGTGTATGGCACTGTGTCATGCCTTTGGCGGCTTTATTGTCTCTACCAGTGCCAATCCGGCAGGACTTGAACCTGCGCGCTCACTACAGGAAGCTTCCGCCTATTTTGGGCAGCAATTACATTATTTAAATGGTGATTTGGGTTTAAGCCAGCAGCCAAGTCGGATTCTCGATGCCAAAACTGGCGATGTGATTCGCAACTAAATGAATGAACACTCAAATGTAAATAATTATCGTTAATTTATATTATACAGATCTGTCTATCTAGCTACCTAGATAAATGGACAGACAAAAAAAAGCTCAGTCATATGAGGATGACTGAGCATAAAAAGGGATGTGTATCAATCACATCCAGAGGGTTCAACAATCTGGAAGTAGCAACAGTACACTTAAAAAGTGACTGTTTTTACAGTGCGCGTAGTATGAAAGAAACAACTCATTAATACAAATATATTATTTATCTTACATAAAATTAGAATAAGTTCGAATCAATTTGAATATTTGTTTAAAAAGTTAATTTATATTGATCTTTTTATTCAAATTTTATAGAAAACTGATAATTGTTTAATTTTTAAACACACCCTGTAATCATAGTGGAATTCGATAAGTCATCACATCGTGTCAGAATATTTTTTACTTAAATTTATTCAGACAAAAGAGAGCACATAAAAACCCTGTTCATATGCTCCCACCCTGCCCTTAGCACTTAAAAGTGATAATCCACTCTTACCATAGGTGTGCTCGCAGTGGCCCCCTTTCCGGCAAAACCATCAGTATCGTTACCGAATTTGTTTTTCCAGTATTCGTAACCTGCACCCGCACGTAATTTGCTGTCTTTTAGCCCGATCAATCCGCTCATGTCATACATAATGCGTGCATCGATGTGGGTTTCCGCTTTGGTATCGCCACCAGATTCATTTTTTCCTTTAGCATCAATCCACAGTGCATAGCCTTCAAAGGACAGCGGTGTTTTTGCAATCGGAATGCCCCACGTAAACTGTGCCGCCATGTGTGTATCGTAAGTATAACGACCCGTTGAGTAACCAAATCGTGGCGTATCAGAAGACGGATCATTACTTTCAAATAGTGCCAGCACACTAAAATCTAAAAAGCCCGGTACATCAAAGCGAACCGTTGGGCCTACCACCCACATGCGCTTTTTCGAGCCATAACTGTCATTTTTGGTATTCCAGTCTAACCCCGCGGTCAAACCTGCGCCACGTATATAGCCGGGTACCGCCAAATCCTTTTTAAACAGTGCACCTGCATCCAGATAACGGCGTATTACCACATAGGCTTCTTGGGCACCTTTACCACTTGACTGGGTACTGTTGGGCTCATCATCTGACTGAAGTAAATCGACATTAAAAAAGTTGGAGCCATATTTATCACCACTGGCATGGGTGAGATTAAAAATCTGCTTGGTAATATCAATTCGATCGCCTGCGGCATCATTTTTATAAGGTTCTGCAAATTGAGTACCGTAGCGCCAGCCAATTGAGGTATCACTCCAGATTGCTGCATCTGCGACTTGCATGGCGCCCATTCCCCCCAGAATGGTCGCGAGGCTTCCCATCAGTTTTTTTAATGATCTGCCTTGTTGTACTGCGTTCATTACACACTTCTCCTGATCCACTTCCTTAAGTAAAAGCACTGGCTATTTATCTGAAGATGCATAGCGATGGCTGTTTGACATTCGCTTAAATGGCTTGCAAAACGATGTCGCCCGCTGATAAAGGCAAGTTTCCTACCAAAGAAATGATTATTGAGAATCTGCAATGTTGCTTATGCAAAAAATGCCATAACACATGTCTATCATGCATCCATATTGGCCATGATAAATAAGAAAAGAAGCGCCAGCAGATGATGATCTGATGCTCGCGCCTGATCAGGGATGCGCATTATGATGATACAAAGGAATTTAGTTTAAGACGTGACTGTCGTTTCGAAGTACCGAAATAATCAGCTCACGAAACCAGCGCTGTTCTTGCGAGCGATGTAAACGCTCATGCCAGAGCAAGAAATACGGAATCTTGGGGAACTTGACTGGCGCATCGACCACTTTGAGTGGCAGCAATGCACTATAATGGCGAGAGAATGAACGCGGTGCTGAAAAAATCGCGTCAAATTGCAGCAGCATGTAGGGAATCATGCCGAAGTATGGCACATAGGCCACGATATTACGTTTGATTCGTTCTTTGGCCAAATACAAATCAATCACGCCACGCTGACCGACGGTATATGGCGTTGGGGCAATATGGTCGGCTTGCAGATAATCGTCAAGTGTTAATGGTCGTGCAGCCATTGGATGCGATTTACGCATCAGGCACACCACTTCATCTTCAAACAGTGGTGCAAGGCGCAAATATTCGGGTGGCTGCGGCCAGTTACCAATCACGGCATCATACATTCCGCTTTCTAGTGCATGGGTATAATCTACATCGTGCGCCATCGAGTGCATGATCACGGTACAATGCGGCGCTTCTTGTCGTACACGACGCAACACTTCACCCAGCGCAATTGCGTTGAGGTAATCCGGCGCGGCAATATTAAAGACTTGACGCGACTCGGCCGGATGAAAATGCACCTGCTGTGTGGCAATCAGTTCCATTTGCGCCAGTGCTTGACGCACAGGTTCAAGTAGCGCTTCACCACGTTCGGTCGGGGTCATGCCATTACGACTACGAACCAAAAGCTGATCGCCGGTAATGTCTCTGAGTTTTTTGAGTGCGGTACTGATGGCAGGTTGGGATTGATTGAGCCGCTTGGCCGCATTGGAGACGCTTTTTTCAGTTAATAGCACATGCAACACCTGCAAAAGATGTGCATCTAAAGCTTCCCATTTGTTGGCTGGATTAATCACCGCTGCGTCCTGATTTTATTCGTTACATGTTTAGCGTATTCAAGTTTTATACCAAATGGACAATTCTAAAACTCATCCAGACGATCAACCACACGCCCTCAATCAGTACACTACCATTTACTGCATGTTTTGCCTATTCTGCCATCGTATTGAATACACTGCCACACCACGCTGTCCATTCAGATACTCGCCCGCATAAGTTGAAGATACAGTTAAATTAAAAAGAAAGCGGATCTTTTAAGACGAGGTATTTTGTACGATGACAGGCGCATTTTTCTTTTGTGCCATCACAATGCCGACCAAAATCATCATGCCACCAATAGTATGAAATAAAGTCCATTGCTCGGCTAACCATAAACTGGCAATAATTGCAGTAAACACTGGCATTAAATTCATAAAAATACTGGTACGATTTGGCCCGATGTGTTGTACAGCCAGCATCCATAGCAACGGCGCCAGCAATGAAGGAAAAATACCCGCATAAAGTAAGCTCGGTGCATTTCGTGCATTAATTGCATCTAGACCAAAATACATTAAAAACGGGATGTGATAGAGCAAGGCAAAACCGATTTGCACATATAGACTAATCAGTAATGGAATTTTGAGCTGCCATTTTTTTAAGAATACACCATAAAAGGCATAGAAAAAGACAGCCACGACCATGAGTAAATCACCCGAATGACCGCCCATATTGAGTAGCGTAGTAAAATCACCTTTGCCTAAAATATACAGCAGACCTAAAAACGAAATGATACTGCCCACAATGGCAAATCGATTGGGAATATCTTTTAAAATCAGCATTGAAACAAAGATGGTAAACACGGGAATGAATGCATTGACAATTCCCATGTTGGTGGCGGTGGTATAATGCGCGGCGGTATAAGATAAGCCCTGATACAGCACCATCCCGAAGGCACTCAGTATGGCGAGCTGGCCCAAATGCCGACGGACCAAAGCACGTTGCGCCCAGACTTTGAATAGCATAAAAGGCGTCAGCACAATAAAGGCTATGAGCCAGCGGTAAAAGCTAATGCTGGCCGGTTCAATCAGATCGACCGCATAACGCGTAACGGCAATATTCATCGACCAAATCAGTACTGCAATTAAGGGCAATAAAAAAGCCCACCACTGGGTTTTTGCGATCTGATTCATGCTGCTCTCTGTATCCTGAAGATACGATTATTGTCGATAATGACGGATGAAATTGAAATATCGCATTTCAGACATTTATATCGCGTGATCGCCATGCGACTGTACAAACAAACACCAGCTCTGCATAGCGTACTTCACTACCGCTGTGAGTTGCGCTAGATCTGCACCATCACGTGCCTGTAGCGTAAGACCCTGAAGCAGCGTGGCATAAAAATCGGTCATGGTTTCAATCGGTGCGTTGGCGGGTAAATCACCATCGATGATGCCCTGTTGCAAGCGCTCCAATAATTTGTGTTTGGTTTTCAACCGTTTTGACAACAAGGTGTGCTGAACTTGCTGGGTCGATTCGGAACAGTTCATGGTCGCCACCACCAACATACAACCGGAAGGCTTATTAGGTTGCAGCAAACGGTTCAGATTGTCATAAAAATACAATTCAAAGGCAATTTTAGCAGTTTTGGCTTGTTCAAAAATACGCTCGATGGGACATGCCTCATGCGCTAAATAATAATCGATGCTTTTATAAAACAAAGTCGCCTTGTCACCAAAGGTACTGTACAAGCTCGGGGCAGTCACATTTAATGCCTGAGTCAGATCATTGATTGAGGTCGCCTCGTAGCCATGTGCCCAAAACAGCAGCATCGCTTTTTCAAGCGCTTGCTGCTCATCAAAGCATTTTGGGCGCCCGCGTTTTTTTTTGCACGGCACGTCTTGATCCTGCTGCTCAAAGCCATTTGCTACATCTGTCATAAACGCCACGTTTATTTTTATAACAATCACTATTAAATTACTTGACGGTGGTGAATTGTTCAACTATTTTATTTTCATAATGATCACTATTAAATTATAAATTAGATCGATCACACGCTTTGCATCTCCCATAATTAGGATATTCATCATGAATGCGCTTCATGCTCAAGAGGCTACGCCCTCTCGTCCCACTGGTGGCAGTTGGCTCGCCATACTCGCCGTTTCAATTGCGGCATTTGCACTGGTGACCAGTGAGTTTTTACCTGTCGGGGTACTCAATGACGTGGCCACTGATTTGAATATCTCGGTGGGTACTGCCGGATTGATCATCACACTCCCCGGCGTCATGGCGGCGCTGGCGGCACCATCACTGCCGGTTATTTTTAAACAGCTCGATCGTCGTTATGTACTGATTGTTCTGACCGCCATTATGGTACTGGCCAATGCCTTGACTGCATTTGCAGACGATTTTAACGTGCTGCTTATCAGCCGGATGATTCTGGGCATTGCCATTGGCGGGTTCTGGGCCACGGCAATTGCATTGAGTGGTAAATTGGCGCCTGCCCATTTACCAATTGCCAAAGCTACCGCCGTAGTGATGGCCGGTGTGACCTTAGCCACGGTACTGGGCGTTCCGATTGGCACGTGGTTAAGCGAATTTTATGGCTGGCGCAGTGCCTTTGGCATTACTGCCATCATTGGCTTTGTGGTGCTGCTGTTACAGCTACGTTTTTTACCGGTACTGGTTCCTGAATCATCGATTCGACTTCAAGACTTACCAGCCTTATTGCGAGTGCCTAAAGCACGTAACGGCATGTTAATTGTGCTATTGATGGGTTTGGCACACTTTTGTGCTTATAGTTACCTCGCACCCTTTTTTAAACATATTGCAGGATTCGACGGCACCACCATCAGTAGTCTGCTTTTGCTATACGGTATTGCGGGAGTATTTGGTAATGCCTTTGCAGGCTATAGTGGTAATTTGAATATTCGCTACACCATGGCTTTTGTGGGCGTATGTTTTGCGGTTGTTTTCTTTAGCTTTCCCGTCTTTGCCATCCATGAAGCCGGCGCGATGATTTTAACTGCGTTATGGGGCTTTGCCTTTGGTGCATTTCCAACTTCGGCCAATATCTGGATGTTTGTTCATGCGCCTAAAGCCGTCGAAAAAGGCATGCCACTATTCGTCGGGATGTTTCAGGTCATGATTGCGACAGGCTCTTTGATCGGCGGCTATGTAGTTGACCATTTTAATGAAAATATCTTAATTTATGGTGTGCTCAATTTTGTTGTGTTGGCCTTAATTGGTTTATTTACCTTAGTTAAAGGTTTAAGCAATCCAAAACTTCACTGCGAACAGTAAATTTTTTCGGATTTCTCATATGGATTTATCTTCCGTATCATCTGCCGCAGCGATGCTTAAAGAGCAGATTGATATCCATGAGTTTTTCTTTCACCCCCACGATGAAGTGCTTGCACATTCATCGCTATGGGGGGATTTTAATTTTAGCTTGAATGGACTGCTGCAAATTCAGGTCGAGCAACGGACATTTTTCGCACCACCCAATTACGGTGTGTGGCTACCACCACGGACCACACATTGTTGTCTTAATATTGATCAGCCGACACATTTTGTGTGTATTCGGCTACATCCTCAGCTTTCCGCGAAATTGAGTGATTGTCCAAAAACACTCGAGATCCAGCCATTTTTTCATGCCTTGGTAAAGGAGATTCTAGATCCGACACGTGATCATTCCGAGCAAAGCCGTCTGCACTTATTACAGGTATTGCTGGATCAGCTCCTGACAGCCAAACAATATGATCATTATTTACCACCGTCAGCGCATCCCGTACTGGCACCGATTTTAAATGCCTTGGCCGATGTCAAACGCTTTGCTCAAAGCCTACAGCAAATTCTTGATGATTTTGAGATTAGCGAGCGACATGCGCTGCGCTTATGTCAGCAAGAGTTAAACATGGGGCTCTCTGAATGGCGCAATCGAGCCAAAGTGGTGTACGCAGTTGCGAAAATTCGTCAGGGTGATTCAGTCAAACGTATTGCGCTTGAGCTGGGCTTTCATCAAAGCTCGAGCTTCATCGCATTTTTTAAACGTTACACCGGACACACACCCGTACAGCTTAGAACGCGTTAATCTCAAGCCTTAACGATCTATTTCATCACAAAATTATGCTATACATCGCATTTAAACATGTCATCGTATGCTATGCCTGAGCGCCCTCAATACATGCTCTTGTAAGCTTATCTTTACTCTTTCTTTTGCATAAGGATTCGATATGAGTCAGTCGGTTTATCATATTCCTGTTCAAGACATTCAAGGCCAAGCGGTCGATCTTGAACAATACCATGGCCAAGTACTCTTGATTGTGAACGTTGCATCAAAATGTGGCCTCACGCCGCAGTACGAAGGACTCGAAGCACTGTATCAAGCTAAAAAAGATCAAGGCTTAACCATTTTAGGCTTTCCAGCCAATAACTTTTTGGAACAAGAGCCTGGAACGAATGAAGAAATTCAGCAGTTCTGCTCTTTAAATTTCGATGTGAAATTTCCATTGTTTGCAAAAATTTCGGTTGCTGGTGAAGACAAGCATCCGCTTTATCAAACTCTTATTCAAGCACAGCCCGAACGTATTGGAGAAGGCCCGTGGTGGAAAGACTTGGTTGAATATGGTCTGACCCCAAATGAACCACCAGAAGTGCTATGGAATTTTGAAAAATTTTTAGTCAGTAAAACAGGCGAAGTCGTTGCCCGTTTTGCACCCGACATTACCGCAGATGATCCTCGCCTGATTGATGCCATTAATCAAGAATTAGCCAAATAAGCCATTCTATATGAGGCATGCCGCAGGTATGCCTCATGCATTCTATCCTCTAAAAACAATACTTTTACAACATGACCTTCATATTCTGCTAAATCGGGCATGCTCTAATTATTAAATTAATAATATGGCGCCATTTGAAGTTTCTGTTTGATAATGCGGGTGTCATATGGCCTTGGATGGAAAAAATGATGATGCCTACACCTTTCGCTGCTAAATTTTCTTTGCTTGTGCTGAGCTGTAGCATATTGTTTGTGGGGTGTGATCAACAACCCGACGCGGAAAGTACAGCGCGTGAGCAAAGCATGACATCGGTCAATCAAGACAACATGCCTATCGATAATCAAGGTAGTGATGATGCCCTCAACAATGAAGAGCGTTCATCGACCACGAATCTATTTTACTTGCTTCGCGACGCGGCAGATTTGCAGCTCAAAGTAGGTCAAGACATGCAAAAGTTACAAGCGACGCAAAGCCAGCTTGAAACTGCGCTTCAAGAACAAGACCCGCAGGCCGCACAGCAAACATTATCTCACTTTAAAACCCAGTTGACCCAATTCAATGACAATCTCAATCAGTTACAACTAAAGAGCCCAGAAGTTGAAAAATTACGTCAACAGCTGATCAATACCAATGAGCAGCTGTTACAGAGCGATCTGTTTCAACAGACATTGAACTGGAAAAAACAGGATATTGTGGCTATTCAGCATCAGCTCAATACGCTACAAACTGAAATGCTGAAACTGGCTGCCCTAATTGTTAATCCAAACTCGACGGCTTCAAGCACAGACTCTAAATCTTAAAGCGCCCTAGAGATCGTTCAGACTAAGACAAAGTTGATAACTGAGTTGCTGCTCAGGCAATAGTGTTTGTTGCTCGGTGGCCACCTGTCCAGCCTCAACACAAACAAATTCTTGCCAGCTTTGAGGTGCTAAATCGGCCATGCGCTTGGTTTTTTCAATCCATGGGTTCCACACCACCGCACTTTGTGCAGATGTCTCAATCACAATTTGTGTTGTAGACGAGTCATCTAAGCGAAATTTTCCTTTCGTGAGCGGATAGATCTGATCGGTTTCACAATGAAACTCAAACGGTGCAGTATCCTGCTGCTTGATCTGATGACCATCTAGCTGATCGATGTAAGAACACCCTTCAATGCCATACAGTCGGGTACGTTGAGTCTTGACAGCAAAATAACTGTGCCAAGCAAAACCGAAGCTGATCGGATGGAGATCTAAGTTATTCAATTTAAAGTTGAGTTCAAGGGTTTGCCCCAACCGGATGTGCATTTCAAGACAAAATGCGGCATCCCAATAACGACGAGTCGCAGCATGATCACGAAGTTCAAAGGTCAAGCTGTGTCCTTGACCCTGTTGATATTGGGCATCTTTGAATTGCCACTGCATATTTCTGGCAAAGCCATGTGCAGGATAATCTGTTTCAATTGCATGCGCACCAAACCATGGAAAACATAGCGGAATGCCACCTCGAATAGCCTTTCCTGCTGCAAATGAATTACGATCTGAGAGCCAGAGTACATCACGCTGATGCTGCTTAGAATAAAATTGTAGAACTTGCGCACCCTGTAGAGCCACTTGAGCCGTACAAAATTCGTTGTCGATCTGCAAGACCTGAAGCGCATCTGGTCCCAACGATACCCACTGAAGGCCCGTGATGTTTTGAAACGCCATATCTGTCATGTCCTCTGCTGCACCTATTTGCAACAGAGCTTAGCGCAAAGCTTTGCTAAACAACAGACATAAAAAAAGCCACCTGACGGTGGCTTCTTCAATCCAAAATCGTGGCTTAAAGCGCGCGATTCTTGATTTTACGAATCGTTTCAAGCTGAGCTGCAGTTTCTGCAAGCGCAGCAAGTGCAGCAGCAGAATCCAGATCACTCTTCTGATTGGCAAGCAATTGCTCGGCGTGCTTACGCGCTTCGACAATTGCTGCTTCATCTAGGTTGTCAGCACGGATTGCAGTATCTGCAAGCACGGTCACAACGTGAGGCTGAACTTCTAACACACCGCCTGATACATAAACGATTTCTTCTGTACCATTTTCCAACTGAACGCGGATCGGTCCTGGTTGGAGCAAGGTTACCAGTGGCGCGTGTCCAGGTAAAATACCCAACTCACCACCTGCACCTTTAGCGATCAACATCGTAACTTGTCCAGAGTAAATTGACTCTTTCACACTTACGACATCACATTGCATCGTCGCCATGAGAACCTCCTAAATTAGAGTTGCTAATTAAAGTTTCTCAGCTTTAGCAATTACTTCGTCAATACCACCCACCATGTAGAACGCTTGTTCTGGGATGTGATCGTATTCACCAGCTAAAAGACCTTTAAAGCCACGAATCGTTTCTTTAAGTGGTACTAATTTACCAGGTGCACCCGTAAATACTTCAGCAACGTGGAATGGTTGAGAGAAGAAACGTTGGATTTTACGCGCACGGTAAACAACCAACTTATCTTCTTCTGCCAATTCATCCATACCCAAGATCGCGATGATGTCTTTAAGCTCTTTATAACGTTGCAATACGTTCTGTACAGAACGTGCAATTTCATAATGCTCAGCACCAACAACCAATGGATCTAGCTGACGTGAAGTTGAGTCAAGTGGATCGATCGCTGGATAAATACCAGAAGATGCGATGTCACGGCTCAATACAACAGTTGCATCTAAGTGAGCAAACGTCGTTGCAGGCGATGGGTCAGTCAAGTCATCCGCAGGTACGTATACCGCTTGGATCGATGTGATCGAACCAGACTTAGTCGACGTAATACGTTCTTGAAGTACACCCATTTCCTCTGCAAGTGTAGGCTGGTAACCTACTGCAGATGGCATACGGCCTAACAATGCTGATACTTCAGTACCTGCAAGTGTGTAACGATAGATGTTGTCAACAAACAACAATACGTCACGGCCTTTACCGTTTTCATCTTTTTCATCACGGAAATATTCCGCCATAGTCAAACCAGTCAACGCTACGCGTAAACGGTTACCTGGTGGCTCGTTCATCTGACCATAGACCATTGCTACTTTGTCAAGAACGTTAGAATCTTTCATTTCGTGATAGAAGTCGTTCCCTTCACGGGTACGCTCACCAACACCAGCAAACACAGATAAACCTGAGTGAGCTTTCGCGATGTTGTTGATCAACTCCATCATGTTAACGGTTTTACCAACACCAGCACCACCGAACAGACCAACTTTACCACCTTTAGCAAACGGGCAAAGTAAGTCGATGACTTTAATACCAGTTTCTAAAAGATCAGTAGAAGCTGCTTGTTCAGCATATGAAGGTGCTTGACGGTGAATTGGCAAACGCGCTTCAGTCGCAACTGGACCTGCTTCATCAATTGGGCGACCCAAAACGTCCATGATACGGCCAAGTGTAGCCGGACCTACTGGAACAGAAATCGGTGCATTTGTGCTGGTTACGTTAAGGCCACGTTTAAGACCTTCTGTAGAACCCATTGCGATGGTACGAACAACACCATCGCCAAGCTGTTGCTGAACTTCTAATGTAGTTTCAGTACCGTCAACTTGGAGAGCGTCATAGATCTTAGGAACGCTATTGCGCTCAAACTCGACGTCGATTACCGCGCCGATGATCTGAATGATACGACCGCTACTCATTGCTGTCTCCTCAATTCAAACTTAATAATGTTAAACGGCAGCGGCACCGCCAACGATCTCGGAAATTTCCTGAGTAATCGCGGCTTGACGCAGCTTGTTGTAAATGAGTTGTAGGTCTTTAATCAATTGTCCTGCGTTGTCTGTCGCTGCTTTCATTGCGACCATACGAGCTGATTGCTCACATGCAACGTTTTCAATTACACCTTGATAAACCATCGACTCGATATAGCGAACCAACAAACCATTTAACAATTGTTCTGCTTCTGGTTCGTAGATATAGTCCCAACCATAAGTACGGTTGAGGTTATCGCTTTCTTCTGCTGGTGCTAAAGGAACAAGTTGTTCAACTTTAGGCTGCTGAGTCATTGCATTGACGAAGCCATTTGACACAAGGTAGATACGATCTAACTCGCCTTTGTCAAATGCATCAAGCATGACCTGTACTGAGCCTGTCAACTGTTCAAGACTTGGCGCATCGCCAAGCTGGGTCGTTGCACCAAGCACTTTACCGCCGTAATTCTTAAAAAACGAAACCGCTTTTTGACCAATCAAAGCAAATTCAACTTCAATTGACTGCTGTTGTTGTGCTTTGACATGCTGCACAACTTTCTTGAACAAGTTAATGTTCAAGCCACCTGCCAAACCACGATCTGAAGACACCACGATATAGCCAACACGCTTAACAGGGCGATCAACCATATAACGATGTTTGTATTCAGGGTTTGCTTGGACCAAGTGAGCAATTACACGGCGCATATTATCGGCATACGGACGGCCTTGGGCCATGCGCTCTTGCGCACGACGCATTTTAGAAGCAGCCACCATTTGCATCGCGCGAGTAATCTTTTGCGTGCTCTTGATACTGGCTACTTTGGCGCGAATTTCTTTTAAATTTGCCATACGCTTAACCTAGTAGTCGAAAGCCCTTTCGAGCCTTCGAAGGTTGATCCGTGAACCAAACTTAACTAAAGATAAACTTAGTAAGTTTGAGTCGCTTTGAAGCTCTCAATACCTGATTTGATTGCTGCTTCGATGTCTTTGTTGTAATCACCAGTTTCATCGATCTGTTGCATCAAAGGCGCATATTCAGAACGGAAGTAAGAAATTAGCGCAGCATCAAAGTCTACGATTTTCTTCACTTCTACGTCAGCCATGTAGCCTTCGTTAGATGCATAAACAGAAACAGCTTGGTCTGCAATTGAGTAAGGCGCATATTGTTTCTGCTTCATTAACTCAGTTACACGTTGACCATGCTCAAGTTGTTTACGCGTTGCTTCGTCAAGATCAGAAGCAAACTGAGCAAACGCAGCCAATTCACGATATTGTGCAAGAGCGGTACGGATACCACCAGACAATTTCTTGATGATCTTGGTTTGAGCTGAACCACCAACACGCGATACCGAAATACCCGCGTTCACAGCAGGACGAATACCCGCGTTGAACAATGATGTTTCAAGGAAGATCTGACCGTCAGTAATCGAAATTACGTTGGTTGGTACGAATGCAGATACGTCACCCGCTTGAGTTTCAATGATTGGCAATGCAGTCAAAGAACCGGTTTGACCCGTTACTGCGCCATTCGTGAATTTCTCAACGTAGTCAGCTGAAACGCGCGAAGCACGCTCAAGAAGACGAGAGTGAAGATAGAATACGTCACCTGGATATGCTTCACGGCCTGGTGGACGACGAAGAAGCAATGAGATTTGACGGTAAGCAACAGCTTGCTTAGACAAATCATCATAAATGATCAACGCATCTTCACCGCGGTCACGGAAGTATTCACCCATTGTACAGCCTGAGTACGGTGCCAAGTACTGCATAGCAGCAGGATCAGCAGCCGCAGCAGCGACAACAGTGGTGTACGCCATAGCGCCAGTTTCTTCAAGCTTACGCACTACGTTTGCGATGGTCGATTGTTTTTGACCAATTGCAACGTATACGCATTTAATGCCTGAATGTTTCTGAGCGATGATCGCATCGATCGCCATTGCTGTTTTACCAGTTTGACGGTCACCAATGATCAACTCACGCTGGCCACGACCTACAGGGATCATGGTATCAACTGATTTATAACCAGTTTGAACAGGTTCGTCGACCGATTGACGCCAAATTACGCCTGGTGCTACTTTTTCAACAGCATCAGTTAATTTCGCATCAATTGGGCCTTTACCATCAATTGGGTTACCCAAAGCATCTACGACACGGCCAAGAAGTTCAGGACCAACTGGCACTTCAAGTACACGACCGGTACAACGAGCTTTTTGACCTTCTTGAAGGCTTAGGTAGTTACCTAAAACAACGGCACCCACTGAATCCTGTTCTAGGTTCAGTGCCATACCAAATAAGCCGCCGTCAAATTCGATCATTTCACCGTACATTGCGTCAGCAAGACCGTGAATGCGCACGATACCGTCAGATACCATGACGATGGTACCTTCGTTCTTCGCGGTCGCGCTGGTGTCCAGATCGCCTATACGCTGTTTAATGAGCGCACTGATCTCGGATGGATTCAGTTGTTGCATTGCGCTATTCCTCAATCTTTTTAAAGTTCAGTCTTCTTTTATGCATTATGCAAGAAGACGAGTCCGCATTTTTTCAAGCTTGTTCAGCGCAGAATCATCTATCACTTGATCGCCTGCACGAATAACAACACCTGCAATTAATGCAGGCTTCACTTCTACTGCGATCGTCACAGAGCTGTTATAACGCTTTTCGAGAGCAGTTTTTAACAGTTGTTCTTGTTCAGCAGACAATGGAAATGCCGATTCAATCACGACATCTACCACGTTGTTATTCTGTGATTTAAGCTCTTCGTATTCTTCTGCGATTTCTGGCAAAAGAATCAAACGATCATTATCAGCAAGAAGCGTCAAAAAATTTGACACTGCTTGTGATTGATCTTCACCTAAAATTTTAGCGAAAAGCTCAACTTGCTCTGAAGGAGTAAGTTCAGGACGATTCAAATAAGCGGAAAATGCTTCGTCTTGCACCGCTGCACTGAGCACTTGTAATGCTGTGGACCAGTTATCTGTCGCACCCTGCTCAGAAGCGTAAGCAAAAGCTGCTTTAGCGTACGGGCGTGCCAACGTCAAGAGTTCAGCCATACTTCCCTCGCTTAAAGTTTAGCAGCCAGCTGTTCAAGCATGGCAGCATGAGCTTGTTGATCAACTTGCTGGCTCAGAATTTTTTCTGCACCATCAACTGCCAAAGCAGCCACTTGTTGACGTAATTCTTCGCGAGCAGCATTGATTTCTTGATCAACAGTCTCTTTTGACTGTTGACGAATACGTTCACCTTCAGCAGTTGCTTGGGTGCGCGCTTCTTCAATCAATTGTGCTGCACGACGGTTCGCTTGTTCGATCAATTGAGCCGCTTGTGCTTTAGCAGCATCAAGCTCTTGCTTAACTTGCGCCTGAGCATCAGCGAGATCCGCCTTTGCTTTTTCAGCAGCATTTAAGCCATCAGCGATTTTGCGCTGACGCTCACTAATCGCATTGATTAGTGGTGGCCAAACGAATTTCATGCAGAATGCGACGAAAATCGCAAATGCAATCGCTTGACCAATCAATGTGAGGTTAATATTCATAGCAATTCCTCAAAATGGTGGATTTCGGAATTAAGATGATTAACCTACAAACGGATTAGCGAAGATGAAGAACAAGCCAATACCAACACCGATCATAGGCACAGCATCAAGAAGACCTGCGATTAAGAACATACGAGTTTGAAGTTGTGGAGCAAGTTCTGGTTGACGAGCAACAGCTTCTAAAAAGCGACCACCTAAAAGACCAAAACCAATCGCAGTACCTAAAGCACCGAAAGCGATCAAGATAGCAGATGCAATTGCAACTAGACCTAAAGTGAGTTCCATGAAAAATTCCTCAGAGGTTAGGTTATTACCAAATTAAACTAAAAATTGTACCTAGCTATCCCTATGATAACTAGGGATAAACCATTAATGCTTTTCGCTTGCCATGCTCAAGTATACGATGGTCAGCATCATGAAAATGAATGCCTGCAACGTGATGACGAGAATGTGGAAGATTGCCCAAGGCACGGACAATGCCCATTGAATCCAAAACGGTAAAAGTGCGATCAAGATGAAAATCAACTCACCCGCATACATGTTACCGAAAAGTCGTAGAGCCAATGAAATTGGTCGTGCAAGGAAAGTTACCAATTCCAGAATTAAGTTCACTGGAATCAACAACGCTTTTGCAACTGGGTTACTTGGGTTAAATGGGTTAAGTGCCAATTCACCAACAAATCCGCCAATGCCTTTCTCACGAATGCTGTAAAACAAAATCAGCACAAATACAGACAGCGACATACCTAGGGTAATGTTCGGGTCAGTAGATGGTACGATTTTGAAATAAACATGGTGAGGGTCCATGCCAAACACGTGTGCACCAATAATTTGAGCCAACATCGGCACCCAATCCACAGGGATAAGGTCCATCAAGTTCATGAGGAAAATCCACACAAAAATGGTCAAAGCAAGAGGCGCAATCAGACGTGATTTACCATGGAAGGTATCGCGAACGCTGGAATCAACAAACTCGATAATCATTTCGATTGCAGATTGGAATTTTGATGGCACATCCGCTTTTGCAGCTTTTGCAGCACACCAGAAAACCAAACAGAAAATGATACCAAGGCCGATTGACCAACCCATCGAGTCCAAGTGAATAGCAGAAAACCCCATTTCTTGAGCTTCTTTTGCATTCTCAGCCAATTTCCAAGTTCCGTCCGGCATTTTGCCATAGGTCAAATTGGTCAAGTGATGCTTGATATACTCTGTCGAAGTAAGGGCATGTTCTTCAGCAGCCATAAATCACACCTGGTCAATGTCAATTACTAAAAAGAGTAGACGAATCTCGCAAGCTGCTTGATATCTCGTCACACTCAAAAAATTTTTCAACTTTTGATGTGCCTAAACTCGTTTTTGTAGACGTGACACCCAAAACGGAGCGACCCACGACATGGCTTGAACGAGAATAAAACCACAAAACAATGCCACCGGTGATAACGGTTTGACGTTGCTTAAAATTAAAATAAATCCAACGATCACGATTGCAAATTTTCCCAATATGCCTCGATACATATTGGAGAGAACCTGTCTAGATGCTCTAGCTCCAGCTGCACGGAATGACTGCCAACAAAAATATACGTGTGCAATCCAGCATACAAAAGCCCCCAAAGCAGCACTTAGTGCAGCAGTTGAGTCTTTCACTCCCCATGCAATCAAGCTAGAAACAGGGATCATTAATGCTTGTAAGAAGACCATTGCTTTCGCTAATCGTCGGTCAATCAAGCGACTAGGTCGGCTCATTGTTTATCCACTCACAGCATGAATGCTTGACAAGTTTCGCAGTTGATCGTTTTTAATCGCAGGCATTATAGAGCCCACCCCCTAAACATGCAATCATTTCCCGACCTAAGTCATGTTTTTTTCTAAGATTGCTTCGCGCTTCAAGAGTGGGAAGCGCTTCACAATAATGTGCTTATTTGCTTGCTGTTTGCACACATTTCACGGTTTGACTGGCCAGTTTCTGCCAAGCGACGACAAAGTCATTTTCGCCTGTCAGACTTTCGTCTACCGACTCAAAGACAATTGGGCTAAGTTTTTGATATTGGTTTTTGCTGGCATGTGCTTCGGCCATGAGGCACATTCTCTCACTTGGACGGTTGTCATTTAAGTATTTGATTTGACCTACCGTTGGTGCTACATGTGGATCATCCGTCAGTGCACCGGCAAATTTAAGATTCAGTGAGCGCTCTAGATATTGGTAGGCATCGTGATACGACCAGTAAGGTTTTGGTGCGGCAGTACTGTTGTACTTTTGTGCAGCCTGTAACATGTCTCGGGCAAATAAGCGTGCGTTATTCCAGTATTTGGTTTTGTTTTCTGGCATTTGCTGCGAGCGTAATGCCGCAATAAAGAAGCCAATACGTACCGCATTATTAGGATCGAGCCATACGTGCGTATCGATGGTATTGGCAATGGGTACCCCACGCGTGGTTCGTTGCGGGAGTGATGTGCCAATTTGGGAGTTAATAATGGAGACTGCTTTTGCGTTATTGTCGAGCAATTTAGCCAAAGGTGCTTCATGCGCCTTGCCCAACCAGATCACCAAAGACGCATCTTGTATGGCTTTGCGGTGTGCAGGCGTCAACTGAACGTCATGCCCGGATTGATTGCTTAATAATAGTTGCGGTTCTTCCACGCCTGCCGTAATTTTTTGGGCAATCAAATATAAAGGATGAGTAGATACAACCAAGGGACCTTGTGCCCAACTGGCAGCATTTAAAAGAGTCAAACAACAAATCAGCACAAAACGCAACATGAGCAAATTAAAACCTAGATCTGGAACTGTGTTATATTATAACAAAATTGCAAAAATTCCTAAGCCTAATCGTAACATCTATGAGTTCATGTTAATATTTGATAAAACTACGAGGTTGTCTTATGAGCTCCTGTTCCCACGAACATCACAATGCATTACATGGTGTCCATGACCATCACAATGTAGCTGCGCGTCTGGCTGAAGCAGAAAGCTTATGTGCCGCAGCGGGAGCACGCTTAACACCATTACGTAAAGAAGTTCTGGAACTGATCTTAAATGCATCGGGTCCGATGGGTGCCTACGACTTGCTTGCGAAAATTAAAAGCGACTCTGACCGCCCTGCTGCCCCGCCGACAGTTTACCGAACGTTGGATTTTTTACTTGAAAAAGGTCTAATCCATCGTTTGACGTCAATCAATGCCTATATTCCTTGTTGTCATCCACGTGAAGGGCATCAGGCTGCATTCCTGATTTGTACCGAATGTCATGTGGTAAAAGAAGCATCTTCTCAAGGCCTTACCAGCCAACTCAATCAGCTGGCCGCCTCTGATCAGTTCAGTGCGCAGCATACGATTATTGAAATTTCTGGAAAATGTCAGCAGTGCACCCAGCCGCGTTAACCTCTGAGCTTATTCGCTTAGATGGAATTTTTGTTCATCGCGATGACAGAGATATCCTTAAAAATATTGACTTTGCCTTGCATCAAAATGAAATTGTGACCTTGATTGGTCCCAACGGTGCAGGAAAGTCGACTTTAATTAAAGTATTACTGGGCATTACCAAGCCCACGCAAGGCAAAATTCGCACCGCCAAAAAACTCAAGATGGCCTATGTGCCACAAAAATTCAATCCTTCACACAGTTTACCACTGCGGGTAAAAGATCTGCTCGACCTAGAAAAGTGCAGTAAGTCGTTGCGGGATGAAATTGTCCAAGATACGGGCATTGCCAAATTGCTTTTAGCCAAAGTACAGCAATTGTCTGGCGGTGAACGACAACGTGTGCTGTTAGCACGTGCGTTATTGCGTCAACCGGATATTTTAGTTCTGGATGAACCAATGCAAGGCCTCGATATTCAGTCAGAGGCAGAGCTTTATGATTACGTACGTAGTCTTCCCGAGCGCTATGGCTGCGCTATTTTGATGGTGTCGCATGACTTACAGTGGGTCATGCAAGGTACACAGCGCGTGATCTGCCTCAACAAACATATTTGTTGTAGCGGCTTGCCTGAAAGTGTTCAGCAACATCCTGAATACTTGGCAATTTTTGGCGGTCAGCGCGTGCCCTATCAACATCATCACGATCATTGTGCCCATGGCGACCATGTGGAGCCTTGTGCACATCTTGATCACCCTCATATTCATCCCGAACCGGAAGCTTAATCCATGACCGAGTGGCTACAACTCCTCCTCCCCGCATGGACGATGGGCACTTTACTGGTATTCCTGACTGCACCCCTGGGCTGTCTGATGCTGTGGCGCAGAATGTCCTTTTTTGCAGACACCATGGCCCACGGCACGTTACTCGGTGTTGCGGTGGCAGGTGCTCTGAGTTTACCGTTATGGTTTGGCGTCACCCTGCTGGCTTTGTTGCTGGTGGGTATTTTATGGGTCTTACATGATCCACGCTTACCCAACGATGCTTTACTGGCATTGTGTTCAGCGACGCTACTCTGCTCAGGATTATTGTTTATTCAGTATTTACCTAGCTTACGACCTGAATTGCTCAGCTACTTATTTGGCGACCTGCTCACCATTAGCTGGGATGAGTTACCAATCTTTGTAATCGTGATTGGTTTTGCACTGTGCATTTTGTATCGATACTGGCAAGCGCAAATTCAGATCGCGATTGATCCAGATATCGCCATTAGTGAAGGTGTAAATGCCAAATGGCAACGCTTGATTTTCATGTTGCTGTTGGCCTTATTTACAGTGCTTGCGCTACGTGCTGTAGGTTCTCTGCTGATGGGCGCTTTACTGGTTATTCCAGCCTTGACGGCACGTCTGGTGGCGCACTCCCCTAAACAAATGGTGATCTGGGCATTTGTGTTTGCTCAACTGGGTGTGAGTATTGGACTCTGGTCCAGCGCGGGCTTAAACATTGCCACAGGCTTAAGTATTGTAATTTGCATGTCGATGTTATTTATCGCAATTTTTCTGGTTCAAAAAATTAAGGCGCGCCGTCAACAACCCAAATATTTATAAGTATCAGGGTTTAGTGCGTTTGATTGACCATGCTCAGCAAGAGCGCTGCGCCACTAAACATCACCGCAAAGCTGCGATTCAGATATTTTTGCTGTCGCGGTGAGCGCAATAAGCGCAGCACCTTGGCAGCCAATCCGGTGTATCCCGCCATTACAATCAAATCGATCAGCACCATGGTTAGGGCCATAATGCCGTACTGTGGTGCTTGCGGGCGCGCTAGATCAATAAATTGTGGCAATACCGCGAGTAAGAACACGATCGCTTTTGGATTACTGATATTGACAACAAAACCCTTGAGAATCAGACGCTGACGAGAAATTTCAAGTTGCTCGGAATGAATCTGAATCGATTGAACAGGCGCCGTCCATTGCAAATAGGCCAAATAGAGCAAATAACCGATTCCAAACCATTTCACCAGTAAAAAAGCCCACGGTGTTGTGGTAAACAGTACGCCCACACCGGCTGCAACGATTCCAATTTGCACCAAAAGTGCTAACTGTAGGCCAAGTGCGTTCCAATAGCCACGACGAAAGCCGTAATTCAAACCACTCGACATTGAGGCGATCGCACCTGCGCCGGGAGATAGACTAATCACCCAACACGCCAGCATATAACCTATCCAAACTTGAAATGACATAACCTGAACATAAAGCAAAAATGGGATTATACCTGTTGTATGAATCCGATTCTAATCATCGATAAAAATATCGCTACCGCATATTTAATATGCAGCAAAGATACGGCACAATAGAGAAATATTGAATTTAAATAATGCTTTAGGAGTCACTGGTGACTGCACAATCTGTCATTCTTCCCCTACCCTCAGATCATGCGCGTTTTATTATTTTAAACTTGGGCAACTTGTCGGTAAAAGGCTTAAAGAAACAATTACAGGCTTTATTGACAACCCGCGATCGATTGATCACACAACATCCCAATGCGCAGATCAAAACAGGCGTAGCATTTGGTGCAGCTTTGTGGAAACAGCTTTATACACAGACTCCTGAAGGGTTTAAGACACTTGAACCGATTCACGGTACTTTTCATATGCCCGCAGTGCCCGCCGATGTCCTCATTCATATTGCCAGTACTCGTGCAGATATTTGTTTTGCTTTAAGTCAGGCTTTTTTTGAGGGCATACAGGATCAAGTAGAAGTTTTGGATGAACGTGTATGCTTTAGATACTTCGATGGTCGCGATATCACGGGCTTTATAGATGGCACTGAAAATCCACAGTTTCCAGACAATCGTGCAGAAACAGCATTACTGGGTGATGAACATGCAGTTTTTGCAGATGGAAGTTTTGTTTTCGCACAGCGTTATGCGCATGACCTTGAAAAGTGGAAAAAACTCAAAGTTGATGCGCAAGAACAGGTGATGGGACGCACCAAACTGGAATCTATTGAACTTGATGACGATGTAAAACCAGATAATGCCCATGTTGCACGAACAGTGGTAGAAGATGAGGAAGGTGAAGAATTAGAAATTCTGCGCCATAGCCTGCCTTATGGCGATGGAAAAGGCGATCAAGGTTTATTTTTTATTGCCTATACCAAAGATCTGAGCAGAATTGATCAAATGCTAGAGCGCATGTTTGGAACCAGTGGCGATGGTATTCATGACCGACTGCTGCATTTTGTGACACCACTGGATGGTGCGTATTATTTTGCACCGAGTGAAGAGGTGTTGGAGGGTGTTTTGGAGGATAAATAGTTATCTTTCATCCAGTCTGAATTATAGTCTTGAAACAATTAAGAAAAACCTCGTTTGTTTTAATTAAGGTTTTTCTTAATTTTAACAAGTTAATTAATTCTATATTTAAATATAACAAATCATATCTATTACTTAATAATTCTTTAAGAATAAAATTCGCTCTTTTGTCATTTTTGTTTGGCATGCTAATGCCTCGAAATGACTTTCTCGCCCGTACTCTTCTTCATTTGCAACACATAAATTTTCTTTCTTCTTAATCCAATTTCTTTGAGATATTTTCAACTTGATTCTATCTTTTTCAGATAATTTTTCCATTTTTTCTGATAAATAAAATTTAAATCTTTATCGACTTTTTTAAACTCAATAAGAAAACAATTTAATATATCATTAAAAACCACACTATTAGGTTTACATGTCACAATATCTTGATCTGCATGAACACACGAAGACATCAAAACTGATAAAATTAAAATTTTTACTTTCTTACTCAAATTTAGCATATTCTTAATCTTATAATTTTGATAATATTAAAAAACTTAGAACCATCCAATTCAAGAAAATTACTTAATAAATAATTACAATCGACATAAATAAGATTCAAAAATAATTAAGAAAAAATATTTATTTTTTCAAAATCTCATATATATTTAAGCAAATATAATTACAGAAAATTTATATTTTTTAAATTTATTTCATAATTATAAATTCTAGAAAATTCAGTAATCTTTTTGCTCTTAAAGTTTAAGTAATCAACGCTATACAAAACATAACCTTGGGGCATAAATACATACTTACCAGTATTTTTTCCATTAATCAATTCATTCATAGTATAATAAACCTCTGGCTTTTCTCCAGTATCATCGCCATATTCTTTCTTTATAATTTCCGAAATTTTTATAGATTTCAAATAAGGATAGTATTTAACTTCACTAATATTTGGATAATTTTTAGAAACTAATAAAATTGAATTTTTTCAATTTGACAAACAAAAATAGCTGTCTTTCGAGTTAGCATTAAAACTAAGAAAAAAAGCAAGTAAAAATAAATACTTAAATTTCATAAATTTTCAATCCTTGGCTTTGCAAATCCTTTTGCTCTATCTGCACCATACCCATCTATTTCTATATCTAATTTTTCTCTTTCTGAGTTAATCCAAAGAAAATTTTTAAATATTTTCATTTACCAAATATTAAAATTATGATTTTCAATAGTTTTTATCCAACCATTTTTTTATTGAAGCAATATTTTTATAATTGTAATAAACTTTCCCCTCAGCCATACCTTCAAATCCTTCTGATTTTTCATCAAATATATGAGTTATATTTTCCAATAAAACCTGATTATTTGAATCAATTTTATAAAAATTAACCTTATAAACAAAACCTTCCATTTGTGGACTACAGCAATAATATGCAGAATTAAGAGTTATTAATAATGGCTGTTTATTTTTTTTCGACTTATATATACTAACAGCTAAAAGCTGAGGATCTTCCTTAGCAGCAAAATCATAATATTCATTCAAAAATTTTGTCTTTTTTGAATTCCCAATATAACTTTTTAAATATATACCTTTATCAGATTTACACGTATAATTATAAAATTTATAGTCATTTTTCTTAAAAACACTCAAATTTATTGTTTCTTTCTTATCACACTTATCACCCGCAATTAAATTAGAAGAATATATTATTGAAAATACAATCAAAAAAACACTTATTAGTTTTTTTTTCATCTTGTAAAAACTCCTAGTTAAATAAAAATCTTGATTGCCAGAGCAAAATGTGTACGACGTTGAGAGTATGAGTCTGTAGCTTTATTAATTACTTTTGTAATAGCATCCACTTGTGCTCCAGTAGTTCCTTTATCAGCTATCTCATATAACTTATATTTTAACCAAAATCTAATAGCTGATCTAACTGCATATTTTGGCTGTTCAATTAATTTTGGGTTCTTTACAAAATCTACTTTTTCATCCGACCATATTGTCGAATACATATTAGTTAAATCTTGATAATTATTTTTCCCTGTTAACTGTTTCAACCCCCTGCCCAGATATTTCCAACCATCACCAGGCGATGTATTACCTAACTTATATTGTGCATCTCGATAGTTATCATCATACATACGATTTGCAATTACTTCGCCATTTGCGGGTCCTTTTCCCTTTTTATACCCATCAATTTCAGCTTGTTTCGGATGCGTTTTATAATATCCAAATTGCTCTTCAATGCCGTAGCACCCATATATTCAACTTGTTCTCTCAATGAGAAAGATGCTCCTACCTCTTGTCTAACTTGCGCCATAAAATGAGCCTGCCTTAAACGAGTATTCAATTTATAGCCAAATAAATCTTTATTCAATTCATCTAAAATTGGTTGCATTTTAGATGAAGAAACACCTAACCACTGCCAGAGCGTATGTTTGGAACCAGTGGCGATGGTATTCATGACCGACTGCTGCATTTTGTGACACCACTGAATGGTGCGTATTATTTTGCACCAAGTGAAGAGGTTTTGGAGGATATTTTGGAGGGTTAGAAAAATTAAGGAGAAGTTGATGGTTTCAATTTCTCCTTAATCACATTAATTTTCTTTCTTAGCCTTTAAAACACCTATAGTCTCACAACCTAATGTAGATGAAATACATTTAAGATTAGCATTCAAAGTAACCTTGAATGGTGAAGTTTTTCCATCTTTATAAGTTTTAACATTTGCAAGATACGTATACAGTCCTTTCTTAGCATCATATGTTACCTGATCACCCATGAGTAGATCTGTTTTCTCATTACCTTCATCACTATTAGAGAGTATTACTGGTATTTCAGTGAAATTATTATCTTTTATATTATATAGATAAGTTGTGACCTGAAATTTTTTAAAAGGAACTCTAACATAATCGATAGTACCGATTTCTTTTACTCTAAAAGCAACGATACTTTTATCATAATATAGCAAACTAAAATCAACATTAGACTTCAAAGGAGTTGTTGTTTCAAATAAATTATATACATATTTTCCATTTAAAACTTGCACCCCATATTTCTTTAATGTGTAGGTAATATTTTTCTTTGTTTTTTCAATATTCCCAAAATCAGTTAATTTTATTTTAAAATTGGGGCTAATAACAGAATATTTATTATACGTATCTATATATTCGACAGGTGAATTAATTTGAGTAGCATCTTGTAAATAATCACTCCATGAAGGATTTTCTTTTGCATAACAAACGTTAAAAGAAACTCCACAAGCGATTATCATTACAAAAGTGTTGATAAATTTCATAAAAACCTCAAAATCAATACGGTAAATTCGCATTTATAAATGGTATAGGGTCAATCCTTCCATCCAGTCCAACGCCTAATAAAGGAGCGCTCCTAGCTTCAAAATGAAGATGAGCACCATTGGGAATTGTCGTCATCTTATTCGCATTACCAGTTGAACCTGTCTTTCCAATTTCCTCTCCAGTATCCACTGAATCTTCTTTAGCGACATTAATATCTGACAAATGAGCGTAAAAAAAGTAGACATATTGATTTTTTGTAAGTTTGCTATGAGCATATTTTTTTTGTTTTTCAGCTAAATCATTTATATCAACTCTTAAAACAATAACTTTACCATACGCACCACCAGAGTCCTTAGCAAAAACAATCACCCCTCCACATACAGCATATATTTTTGTACCAGGATTTGCCTGTAAGTCAACGCCCTGATGATTCTTGGTTCCATTATTTCTCACTTTACCAAATGTAGCTCCTTTCGCATTTGCTAATCCTGCTGTTCTTAATTTACATTGAAGTAAAGGATCATGCCATCCTTCACCTCCTCCAACAGTTTTCTCATGACTCAAAACTTGAGGTTTGTTACTACTCTCACTCTTTGTTACTAGTTGTTGAGTATTAGTAGCTTGTGAATTTACTTTTTGCTCTTTAGGAATAGGTGCTGGTATTGACTGGCCTTTTAATAACTTAATAGTTTCTTCCATACTTAGATTTATGCCTGAAGTTTTACTCTTATCGACGACATACTGATAAATGTTGATGTGCCCATCAATATAATTTCTTAGCCACGCTCCATAAGCCGCTCTCGCATCGTCTTGATATCTTTTTAGGAACTGTTCGGCTTGTTTAGCGCCATTTTTACCGAACTGAGTAAACAGTAATTTCTTTGCTCTTTCTGGAGTTAACGTATTTAAGACAAAATGTCTCCCGCCTGTAGCTCCTTCATGATGTAGTAAATAAGCAAATTTTGCCATTGAACTCGGCTCAGTTAAATTCTGATAAGGAAGACCAGAAGTTTTAAAATTACTAACAGCATAAGCAGCGGCAGCATCAATTGCCATTTCTGCATTGAATCTCAAATTTAATTTTTGCTCTTTAGTTATTTTGGGATTATTTTTCACATATTGCCCAACTAAAGAACTCCTGTCATTGCACATAGTGAGCCATGTACCATCTAGGAATTGAGTCAAACCAGCAGCAGAACTAGAATTCGCTTTACTATTAACATTCCATTCTCCTGTTTTTTTTATTTTTGCAGCTTCAGCATCGATAACAGCTGCTAATGAGTGTGGGGTAAAACCATGTCGCTTAGCAGCACTTATAATATAGGCTCTATATTTATTATTGACTGGCTTTAATAAAAAATTATCTTCTGTAAACTGTGCAGCAATTATATGTGTGCTATTACCAGCATCAGTTCGTTTTTGTTCGTGTCTTTCTTCAGGTAATTGTTTTTTTTCTTTAGATGATACTATATGAGGCTGATTAGGATTTTTTTTACTTGATAAACTTTCAACCACTGAAGAAACACCATCGACTATTGGTTTACCAACTCTTTTTAAATTATTTTTAATTTCAGATACAGTCTCATTAATTAATCCTTCTTTTACGTAATACGATCCTTCGACTTTAATTTTTCTTGAAGTTAATTTTAAGACTTTTCGACCCAATGGTAGAATTTTATGGTCAGCAATTAAATCAAAGCTACCATTTATATTTTTGAAGAATACTTTTAATCCCTTAGAATGGTCTTCTATTCCTATATCATCAAATATACCATTAGTTGTACTCTTTATTATTTTCTTATCATCAAAATCCAATTGAATTGTAGCTTTTAAGATTGGTTTAAAAGAAAGATCCATTAAAACTATTTTTAATTGAGTTTCATATTTATTATTACCAGTAGACTCTTCTTTTAAATGAATCTTCTGCCCTATTTTCAATCTATGAATCATTCTGCCTGATAATGAGTTAATTCTCGCAAGCTCTTTTACTGTAATACGATATTTTTTTGAGATTCCCCAAAGAGTATCACCAGATTTGACTATATAAACATTTGACATATAGACTTACCTATTGTTCTAAATCTTTTTTTTCAGCTTGTAAACCATGCTCACCAATTTCAAATTCATCTTCATTTTCTTCTTCGTACTTATCCTCATCATCAAAAATACTTGACCATTCATCAAAACCAATCAATGCTTCATATCGTTTCGATTCTTCTTGCACTGATAAGCTGCTTTTGCCTGCTGAACTCGTTACACCTTCCCAAATAGTTTCTTTTTTATCTGGCTCATACATCTGTATTTTTGCATTTTCTATCTCTGTACCTGCTAAACTTAAGAATAAGAAATCAACAGCATATGGCCCTATTTTTGGCAACTCGGGTACTTCATATGAAACTTTTTCACCACTGGTAAACACATGCTGTCCTGATTTAACCTCAAACTTACCACCTGTCTTGATAAAAACTCCATTTCCATTGACGATCAACTGAGAACCGCCAGCTTTAATATCAATTTCTTTAGTACTGGTTAGTTCGATCTTATCTTCGGTAGAAATCAGCTTAATCACTTTTTTGGCAATAATATCGACTAAATCATCTTGCGCTTGTATTTTAACTGCGCCTTTTGCTGCATAAGCACTCAGTCCCTTTTGTGCAGCAAACAAACTTACTTTATCTTGAGCATGACCAATAATATTTTTCTGTGCGCTCAAATTAATTGAGCCACTGGCACTCTCAGCAATATCCTGAGAGGCTTGTAAAATAATATTTTCAGGGGTGGTTAATGCAATACCGTTTGGTGATGCCAGTAACATAAGTGCTTGTCTAAAAATTTTGCCCTGCTCTTTTTGTTTGGTATCGGCGCTACTTTCTAAGCCTTGTGTATATCCTTCCATAAAACCTTGCAAAGTACTCAAAGCTTTAGATGGCGTGACTTCTAATTTTGTGCCTTTAGTAAAAGTTCCACACTCGCTCATCAAATCAAAATCCCTGATATCAGCATGAGCAAGCACTTTTCCAACATCTTGGATACTTTCAAATGGATTTTTCTGGATTTTATCTTTAATCCCTACCAATTGGCCTTTGATCAGATCAGTTCCATGCTCTTCCACATTTTCAATAAAGGCTTTTAGATTTTCTAATGCATCCTCATTATTCGCCAAGAATGTATCAAGCTCTTCTATAACGCCTTTTGAGTCGCTTCCCAAACGCCCAATATCTTCAATAAAACCACCACACCCCTTTAATGCTTGAATGGGATCTTTATTCAAATCATCTTTAAACAAATTTAAGGTACGCTCTAAAGCCTGACCTGTAGTTTTTAACTCGAGCGATTGAATAAACTTAGGTAAGCGATCAATGACATTTAGTGCGTCAGTTTGCTGTTTGAGGGCAATATCACTCAGCATTTTCATACTTTCATGACCCTGAACCAGTAACGATTGTGCCTGAGCAGCTTCTAAATGATCAGCAATGGCTTGTTGCTGCGCATAAGTACTAATGAGCATACCCTGACCAGCACGAACCGCCCCATAATGATCAGTTCTCAGTTCAAAACCTTCCCCTCGTCCCTGACTGGTTTCTTCGTTCTTTGGGTGGCTCAGATTTCCCAAATTCAATTGGCTGGTACCATGACTGCTTTGTAGTTGTGCACTAATCTGACCCGTTGTGTCATCAAAACGTAGCTGATTAAATCCGCTTCCTGCGACTTCTTTGGAGCGAATTCCACTCAGGTTTCGCGTGGCAGGCAACTGGCCTTTTACATCAAATTTTGTAGGCGAGCGTTGTCCTTCATGGATACGCCCAATCACAAATGGCCGATCGACGTGACCATCAAAGAAATCGATGACCACCAATTCGCCTACACGCGGTAAAAATCTGGCGCCATATTGCTCACCAGCCCATGGTGTGAGCACATCGACCCAAGCCGAATCTGTATCATTTTCGTTCGAGCCCGCACCGGTATCATGCGCATGATCTTCTGCTCGGGTAAATAAAAACCGAACCTTAATGCGCCCCCATTCATCCACGTGAATTTCTTCATTTTCCGATCCGACCACCCTTGCTCGCTGTGGATATACAGCGGGACGATGCACCAAAGGCTGATAATCGGGCACTAACTTGATTTGACGACGAATCAAGGACAACTGATTACCTTGACGCTCCTGATTTTGTAAAAAATTTAATGTTGAAGCTGGTTGAAGCCGTTCAACCTGCTGTTGCAGTGCTTTGGGCAAATTATTCTGATTGTAAAATTGCTTTTCATAAATCAAAAATTGTCGGTCTGCGCGCTCATGCGTATCTATTTCGGGATGTCCCGTCAGCTCAAACCAGTATCCGACCTGCGCGTCACGTACGCTGCTATGTGCAGTAAAATATTTGGCCTGAAACTCTTGATAGGCGGTCATATTCTGATTCAGTTTTTCGATTTGCTGCGCACTAGAAATGGTTGCTTGATCGGCACCTGTTAAATCGGTTGTCCATGCAGGTTCGATCGACCAAGCCTGTTCTAGACTTAAACTTTCGTTACTGTGCTGTTCACTGTGCAGATGCGCACTTTGAATCGATCCGTTTCCTTCATCTTGAATCAAAGCATCGGCTTGCCAGCGTTGTAGATATGTCGCGGTAGATTGTAATTGGCGATGCGCAACAAGCTGTGTCATGCTGTCAAAATATTCGGTGGCATGGCTGCGATGAAAACGAATCACTCCACGCTCAAGGGCTAAAAATGGCTGATTGTGATCAATTAATCGTAGTTTTTGAGGCGCCATTTCTTGCAAAGCATGTGCAACCACAACATGTTTTTCATCCACCAACCAGTTTATCCCTTCACTTCGCCATAAACGCGTGAGAAATTCATAGTCAGTTTCATTCATTTGTATACTGAGCGGGCGAATATCGTAGTCTTGGCTCAGACCGCTCAAATCAAGCGTTAAACTTTCTGCAAACAAGCGACTTTTACTTTGCCATTCTTTAAACAGAATTTCGCTGATTTCGGGTACACTTTTATTGATAAATACACGGCTATTCCGCCGCTTATGCCAAAATGCAGTCGGATCTTGTAAAGTCAGCGTGTAAATAGTTAGTGCACCATCACTTTGCCCTTGTGTTGCACGGGTAATAATGCCAGATGTTCTGGCGAGCGCACCGCTATCGGTCACTTGATCGACCGCCACCCGACATCCAATAAATTGTTTTAATGCGATGTGCGCATTGGTGGAAAGACAAGTCAGCTCAACACTTAAGCCATCATTTAGGGCATGTTTTCCCTCAATCCGCTGTAAAAAAACCTGCGCATTTAAGGCAGCATGACTAAATTGTACATGCACAGCACGTTTTAATGCCCCCAGCCCAAGCTGTTCTAACACCCTATTCATATTGCTTAACATGATCTAAATTCGTTTTTTAGTTTTATTGATATCAATTGCAAGCCATTCTAAAAAATACAGACCGTTTCGTCTACAGTTATTCTATACGGCCCGATAAAAAACCCCACATTCGACTTGGCAAATGTGGGGTTCAGGCTTGATCTATATTCGATTAGAACGGTACGCGTTTATAAGTACGGTATTCAGGCTTCCAAAATTCTTTTTCTATATTGGCAAGCAAGACCTCATCAGGGATATTCAGTGCAACACCGTCTTCAATTGCCGCTTGAGCAACCTTAAATGCAATACGCTTCGATACCGCCTGAATCTCTGAAATCGCAGGCAAAAGATCGGCGTTTGGATCATTTAACAACGGCGAACAATCGGCCAAGGCATTGCTGGATGCCATCAACATATTGTCAGTCACCCGTTTGGCGCCAGAAGCAATCACCCCCAGACCAATCCCTGGGAAGATATACGAGTTATTACACTGTGAAATATTGTAGAGCTTGCCTTGATAATTTACAGGTGCAAACGGACTGCCGGTTGCAATGAGGGCTTTGCCATCTGTCCACTGAATAATATCTGCTGGCACGGCTTCAACACGTGACGTCGGATTCGACAAAGGCATCACGATTGGGCGCTCTGAATTTTCATTTAGTGCACGGATCACTTCTTCAGTGAAAAGTCCCGGCTGCCCCGAAACACCAATTAACACCGTCGGTTTAGCATTTTGAACCACATCGAGGAGTGATATCACCTCTTCCACATTACCCCAAGCCGAGACAGTGTCTGCTTTTTGTGCCAGCTTGCGCTGGAAGTCGAGTAAGTTGGGTTGGTTTTCTGTGATTAAACCAAAACGATCCACCATAAAGATACGTGCACGAGCCTCATCATCGCTTAGACCTTCAGCCACCATTTGTGCCACAATCTGCTCGGCAATACCACAGCCTGCAGACCCAGCGCCCAAAAAGGCAATTTTCTGATCTTTCAGCTCTTTACCTGCCGCACGACTTGCTGCAATCAGGCTGCCGACTGAAACCGCAGCAGTGCCTTGAATATCGTCGTTGAAGCAGCAGAATTTATCTCGGTACTTGGTCAACAATGGCATTGCATTTTTTTGTGCAAAATCTTCAAACTGAATTAAAGCATCTGGCCAACGACGGCGAATAGCAGTCAGAATCTGATCCACAAACTCATAGTATTCATCGCCACTGATACGTGGTTGACGCCAGCCCATATAAATTGGGTCGTTTAGCAATTGTTGATTGTTGGTTCCCACATCAATGGTAATCGGCAACGTATAAGCAGGACTGATACCACCACATGCCGTATACAGCGACAGTTTTCCAATCGGAATCCCCATACCGCCAATACCTTGGTCACCTAGACCCAAAATTCGTTCGCCGTCAGTGATCACAATCACTTTCACATTGCGTTTATTGACGTTTTGCAAAATATCGTCGATATGCTCACGGTCTGGATAAGAAATGAAGACACCACGATGACGACGGTAAATATCCGAAAACTCCTGACACGCCTCGCCCACAGTTGGCGTATAGATAATTGGCATCATTTCTTCCAGATGATCGTTGATCAAACGGTAAAAAAGTGTCTCGTTGGTGTCTTGAATATTTCGTAAATAAATATGCTTGTTGATCGCGTCGTTAAATGTTTCATATTGTTGGTACGAGCGCTGGCTTTGTTCTTCGATAGTTTCGATCACATGAGGAACTAAACCGTGCAAATTAAAATGGCTACGCTCTTCCTGAGTAAAAGCCGATCCCTTATTGAGAAGTGGGAGTTCGAGGAGGGTATATCCTGCATAAGGAATATAGAGGGGGTGTTTATTCGTATTGGTTTCAGCTGTCATTGCCTATCTCGTGTTTAGGGACTATTGCCCTAAAGGTTACTCGTCTATTTATCTACTGCTATAGCTTAAGCGTTTTTTAGGCAAAACAGGTATTTCGAAAATTTATAACGATATCGTTTACATTCAGCGCTCAAATAAGATTTACTTCATAATCCAATTTTATTGTTTTTATTGCCTGAAAAATCCAAATTGATCGGTCTATGGCAAAGCGCCCACTTTGATTGTCGGGAAATACAAGAATCCGAACAAGACCCTCACCTAAATCAGTCAAAATTTGCTATATTGGGCGTTTTTCTGCGACACATTCCTTTTAGATCGATATGAATACCGCCATACAAGCCGCTTTGGATCATGCAGTGCAGTCTCTTCAACACGAAGGGATTCTTCCATCAGATTGGATCAACAACAGTATTTTGACGCGTACCAAAGACCGAAGTCACGGTGACTTTGCATCCAATATTGCAATGGTCGGCGCAAAGGCGGCAGGAATGAAACCTCGTGATCTTGCAGAAAAGATCATGGCAGCATTGCCAGAAGTGGCGGACATCAGTAAAGCCGAAATCGCAGGCCCAGGATTTATCAATTTCTTTTTAAATGCCGATCAACGCTTTGCTGTGCTGGATCAAATTCAAGCGCAAGGGTCGAAGTTTGGTCAGACTCAAGTCAATGCCGCAAAAAAAGTACAAGTCGAGTTTGTATCGGCAAACCCAACCTCAAGCCTGCATGTGGGCCACGGCCGTGGTGCAGCCTACGGCATGACTGTTGCCAATTTGCTTGAAGCAACAGGTGCCCAAGTTGATCGTGAATATTACGTCAACGATGCGGGCCGTCAGATGGACATTTTGGCGACATCGACCTACTTACGTTATTTAGAATTACTTGGTCAATCTCTGGTTTTCCCTAAAAACGCCTATCAAGGCGACTACGTTAAAGAAATCGCGCAAAGCATTATCGATCAAGACGGCGATGCTTACGTGCACCCTGTTGCAGCGGTGTACCATGATGTGCCTGAAGATGTTCAGTTCGCAGCAGAACTCGATGCAGAGGGCAATAAAGTCGTTGTTTCTGGCGACAAAGAAAAACATATTGATGGCTTAATTGCCAATGCACAGCGCCTGACAGGTGAAGGCTATCGCGTGTTTCATCAAGCGGCACTCAAAGCCATTTTAGATGACATTAAAGATGACCTTGAAGAGTTCGGTGTGACTTTTAATCAATGGTTTAGTGAAGCATCACTGAATCAAAAAATTGATGAAGCGTTACAAACACTGGATCAGCGCGGCTTTTTATACGAAAAAGACGGCAACATCTGGTTTAAATCGACTGAATTTGGCGACGAGAAAGATCGTGTGGTCAAACGTCGTAACGGTCAAACCACCTACTTTGCTTCAGACATTGCTTATCACCTCGATAAATTACAACGTGGCTATACCGATATTGTCGATATCTGGGGTTCAGATCACCACGGCTATATCGCACGTGTGAAAGCTGCAATTGATGCCATGGGCTTTGATTCATCTAAACTGACCGTATTGCTGGTGCAGTTTGTGAGCTTATGGCGTGGCGGTGAAATGGTACAGATGTCATCGCGTTCTGGACAATTTGTGACCTTGCGTGAACTGCGTGAAGAAGTCGGTAACGACGCCGCACGCTTTTACTATGTAATGCGCAAATCGGAACAACACATCGACTTCGATTTGGATTTGGCCGTATCGCAAAGCAAAGACAATGCCGTGTATTACATCCAGTATGCGCACGCCCGTATTTGCCGTATGTTGGAAAAAGCACACAGCAACCAGATCGCGTTTGACCGCACACAGGCTCGCTCATTGGCAGAGCGTTTAAACCTCGATGCCGAAACGGAAATTCTGGCCAAACTGGCTGCTTACCCAGACATTTTGGTACGTGCTGCAAATGCCTACGAACCGCATCAGATTGGCAACTATTTAAAAGAATTGGCAGCGCTGTTCCATGGCTGGTACAACGAGCACAAAGTCTTGAATGACGACGATCAAGCGCTTACACAAGCACGTTTATTGCTTTCAGTAAACGTACAGCAAGTTTTACGCAACGGCTTAGAATTACTGGGTGTATCTGCACCAGAGAGCATGTAAGTTCGCTGATTGAACGCGATCTGAGACGCTGTATTACAAAGAAGCCAAACAATAGTGTTTTGGTTGTTTCGGCTTCTATGTTATTGGTTATGTGGTAGAAATTATAAAGAGGATGTCCACGTGTTTGGAAAAACGCAACGCGGTGTATCTGAACGACCGAACAAGCCCAAGAAACCGTTAGTGCCTCGCTGGTTAGGCATGGTGGTGGCGATCTTGGTGCTGATGTGCATTGCTGTCATGCTGATGCTGTGGAAGCCGTGGAAACCTGTTTCGACCAAAAATGAAGTCACTTCGACCCATTATCAAGAAGAAGACACCAATCACGATTATCGCTTCTATGATCTGTTGCCTCAACAGCAAATGACGCCGATTCCGGATCAGGCTGTTCCAGAGACCAAAGATCAAAATGCTGCGGTGATTGTAGAAGCACCGCGAGAAAGTGCAGCCAGTGCGCCAACTGCATCGGGTAGTACGGCAAATGTGACTGCGGCGCCTGCGCCACAGCCTGCCAGCTTTATTTTGCAGGTGCGTAGCTATGCAGATCCTGACAGTGCTGATGCTCGTCGTGCTGAAATTATTTTAAATGGACTGTCTGCGGATGTGGTCAAAACAGTCGAAAACGGAAAAACATGGTACCGTGTGATTTCAGGGCCATATGAAACACAAGAAGCAGCTTTAGGTGCTCAACAAACCTTGCAACACAGCGGCATCGACTCGATTGTCGTGAAACGCTAAGACTGAACATGCTTTACATCCAAAGAACGCTTTACGCGTTCTTTTTTTATCGCAATTTCACTTTCAAAGCTTAGGCCCGTTGATTGGATCGGATAAATGGCAATCCTTTGGGCTGGATAAACAGAATTAAATTACCAAGTAAAATCAGCATCACCCCGAATACTGCACTCCACGTCCACTGATAACCTTCAAAAAAAGTTGAAATAGTCAGTGCCACCAAGGGAAACAGCAAGGTGCTGTATGCGGCAGGCCCTGCCCCGATCCGCCGGATCAGCATAAAATAAATTGAAAACCCCAGTACAGATCCAATCAGCGCAAGATACATCAAAGCAGACCAACCGACCACTGAACTCTCAGGTAAATATGATTGGCCGGTGAGCGCAATGATGACAGCCATCACGATGGCACCGTAGAGCATGGCATAGGTATTGGTGGTCAGGACGTCACAGCCTTGTTTCTGATGACGCAAACTAATCATATTCCCCAAAGAAAAACCATAAGTCCCCAATACACACAATAAAATTGCGCTCACGGTTTGCCAGTCGTTTTGCGTCGTTGCTAGGTCGTGCCAAAATAAAGCGATCATGCCCAACAAACCACAGATAAACGCAGGCAGGAAATAGGCTGAAATTGGCTGACGGAAAAAGAAATAGCTATTGAGCGTGTTAAAAAGAACCGCCATAGAAAAAATAACAGACTCCAGACCGCTGCTGATGTAACGCACGGCGATGTAAAAGCAGATAAAATTTAAACTAAAAATACATAAGCCTTGTAACAAGCAAAATAGGTGATCATTGAGTTTCAGGCGAGTTAATCGTCTTGAAATCAGGAGCGCCACCATCAAGAGTGTACCCGCAATAAAAAACCGCCAAAATACCGCAACAACCGGCGCGATTTCAGCACTTTGCAAGGTAATTGCGATCCATGTCGTTCCAAAAATCAGCACCACCAAGGCATATAACACCGCGTTCATTACAATCTCTTTTTATCCAGTGTGCTCAACAGTATCCGCAGTGCTCATTTTGAACGCTTTCGCATATTTGCGGCCACTTGCCTAATCTTGCGTTTTTTTACGAGACAACTTTTATCAAATGATGAAAAAAAGGATAAAATCATCGCATTATTATTTTTAATTCGCTACCGCATTTGGCATGAACTATCAAACCCTGTCGCAGTTGCAACAGCATAAAACCAAGTTACTCGATAGCCTGCAACTGGGCTCGGGCATGCAGTTGGCTGCTTGGCAAAACCAGCACGATCGGGTAAGTGTATGCAGTGATCACCATACCTTGAGTTTATATATCAAGGGCGGCTATGAAAGTTATAAAAAGACCCCACAGGGATGGCGTAATGGTGGTGGGCCAGATCGCTTTTGTTTAATGCCTGAGGGACAAGCCTCGACGTGGGACATTCGTGATCATCTGCGTTTTGTGCATCTGTACTATACCGATCAGCATTTAAAGCATGTCGCAGCACAAATTTGGGACAAAGAACCCGCGCACATCGAATTGGCAGAACAAAGTTTTGTCGAGGATGTCCAAATCAGTAGCGTATATCGGCATTTTTTGCTCAATTGTGATTGGCAAGATCGTAGCAACCATTTACAGCTTAGCCATAGCGCCAGCTTGCTGCTAATCTCTCTGTTACAGCGTTATAGCAACGTAGAATGGCAATTACCACGAGTGAGCGGCGGGCTGGCGCCGTTTATGCTTCATCGGCTAAAAGCATGGATAGACGAGCACCTCGCAGAAGCCATGACCTTAGCAGACATGGCAGCACAGACCGAACTGAGCGAATATCACTTTGCCCACATGTTTAAGCAGTCGACAGGCGTTTCACCGCATCAATATGTATTACAACAACGCTTGCAACGCGCGCATGACTTGGCGCTTCACTCAACCCAACCGCTTACCAACATTGCCCTGCAATGTGGTTTTAGTTCTGCCAGCCACTTTAGTACTCGTTTCAAGCAGTACTATGGCTATCGCCCTTCCGAATTACGGCTTGGGCGAGCCATCCCCGATTAATAATCCCCTTTCTCTTTGGCACGCTGATAAGCCGGGCGCATTTCAATTCGCTTTAAAAATGCCCGAATATTTGGAAACTGCCCAGTTGTTCGGGTTAGCAACGCATTCAGCGGAAAGCTCATTTGAATATCGGCAAAGCTAAATTCCCCAGCAAAGTAATCGTGTTCAGACAAATACTGCTCGATAAAGGCAATATGATCTTTTAACCGTGGGCCAATAAATCCGGCTTTAACGCCATCGGTAATTTTGTTAGCGACCGGTCGAATAAAAAATGGAACATTTTTACCCACATTATTCATCACCAGTTGAAACACCAGCAACGGCATCAGTGAACCTTCGGCATAGTGCATCCAGTAGAGATATTGAAATGCATCGTCATCTTGTTGTGGTTTAAAACGTTGTGCCGTATCAAATTTGGTTTGCAAGTACTCCAGAATCACAGCCGATTCTGCAATGGTACGTCCGGCATCTTCTAAAATAGGCGCTTTGCCGAGCGGATGTACGCGTTTGAGCTCAGGTGGTGCTGCAAGGCTTGGCAGTCGTTTATAAAGCTTGATCTGATATTGCTGCTGGAGCTCTTCAAGTGCCCATACAATACGAAATGAGCGTGATTTTTCTAGATGGTGAATCGTCAGCATGAGATTTTCTTTTAGTCCTGATGTGTCTGATCTGTACTTTCAGTTATAGCATTAAGCCCATGACAATGGCATGGACTTAACTGTAAAGTCATTTCATTGAAACATCATGATTGAATGATGATTCTCATCTCAACACTGCGCTGCAAGGTTTTAATCACTAATCTATTAACTGCACTTCGGGCAATACAACTTATTTGGATGCTCTCATCTGATCTGGAAAGGCAGGCGCTTCTAATCGCGGACCATCATAATCTGCAATTTCACCAAAACGTGAGTCGTGATTGATCCATTGGTCACGGGCTTCACGTAATTCCTCGGTGGTACGTCCAACCAGATTCCACCACAATAAAATCGGTGTTTTAAATGGCTCTCCCCCGATCAGTAACACCTGATGACCTTGTGGCAATTCAATCTCAATTTCACTAGCACCAGATTCGAGGACCAGCAGATTGTCTTGAGTGAGTTCGTGGCCATTGATCCATGCATGACCATCCAATGCCAAAAAACCATATTCGAATGTTGGATTCAGTGAAATACGTGTTTTGGTGTCTGCCTGTGCAGTCATGTCGACGCCAACCAGAGGCGTATGCACAGCCACAGGTGACTGTTGCCCCAGAAACTCGCCCACCAGTACCGTAAACTTGATCTGATCTTGTTCTGTGTGCGGCAGATTCGGATAATGATCAAATTGTGGCGCCATATTGCGTTTTTCATCTGGCAAGGCAATCCATAGCTGAGCCGCATGCATTTTTGTCTCATGCTCTGGTGCTACCTCGGTATGCGAAATACCGTGCCCGGCTGTCATTAAATTAACCTGATACGGACGGATTAACTGTTTCGTTCCCAGACTATCGGTATGCATAATGGTGCCTTCGATCATCCAGGTAAAGGTTTGCAGGCCAATATGCGGGTGTGGCCCCACATCCAAGCCATCGCCTTGCGGAAAATGTACCGGCCCTGCATGATCTAAAAAGCACCACGCACCTATCATACGTTTGTGACGGCTGGGTAAGGCTCGTTTAATGACCGTGCCTTGACCGATTTCTGCACGACGAATAGGAAATTCCTGAATTGATTGAGGGGCGGATGATTCGCATTGTTGTGAATCAGAGATGTCCGTGTCATGGTTGGTGGTCATGGTTTTTTATCCTTTATGATCTTTAATCATATTTTTTCTTTTCATCGGTGCTGAAAAATGAGAAGTATCTTTGAGCATAGCCTGTCTGGTCCATCGGGTCTTTGGTGGTTAAGTAACTATTTGAGGGCTTGGCTTGAATCACAAATATCGATTCTTTCAAGCCATTTTTAGCTCATCTCTTGACGTACTCTCGCCTCTCATTTTTCTATCAGTTTCTTCTTCTATCTCGACATAAAGCGCATAAAAATAAATTCATTCTTTGCTATTTTTCAATTAAATTGAAGAGCCAAAATTTTTAATTAGATTTTCTAATTGATCCACTCTGTACTTTTTTATTGAAGCGTCAAGCCTTATGACTCGTCGAAATGTGTTGGTTTTACTTTGGGTGCTTCTTCCTGCGCTGCTTACAGCAGGCATTTTATCCATTGCTGGAAATCCTTCCGATGGTATTCGCCTCGGCTTACTCTCACTTCCAGGAGCATGGCTGATTTATCGTGCGATATCACGCGCTCGGTTGGGCTGGAAAGTGGCAGTTATTTGTTGGTGGCTGGTTTTTCTCGGCGATGCCAGTTTGCGCTCATTGAGCTGGTTTGTGTATCAAAGTGATACCGATGCTTATTTTATTGTGCAAGCGATTGCCAACACCACAGCGCAAGAAGCGCTTGAATTTCTTCAATTGCATGCTCAAACGCTACTCTTGGCGAGTTTGGCATTTAGTATCGGTTTTATCGGTTATTTCTGGATCTGTTTTAAACCTACTTTCCGCAACTTATCAGCGCATGTGTTTCAGGTTCGACTCAATCGTTATTTGTGTTCATTTTTAGGTGTATTGGCGCTAGCTAGTTATCTGATCGAGCCATCGCGTGCCCAGCATCCGATGCTCTATTGGACAGACTATTATTCTAAAATTCAAAATTTTAAGCAGCAGATCGAGACTCATCAGCAGATACACGATGTATGGCTGGAAACTGCCAAACATAAGTTGGTGCTCGATAACCAGCAGCCTCAGTCGCAAACGCATACCCTATTGATCACCGATAGTGTCACCAGCAAAAATTTTGGTGTGTGTGGTTATCCGCGTAATACCACGCCAGAGCTAGAAAAATATAGCAGCTCTTTTAAAATTTTCTGTCAGGCCTTTTCACCAGCGGCATCCACTATTGGCGCACTGAAAATGAAACTGACCGAGGCTCGTCACGTCGAGCAAAGCCAGTATGCCACCGAAAGTGTGCTGGCTTATGCCAAGACTGCAGGCTTTAAGGTGTACTGGATCAGTAATCAAAATGACAGCTATATTTCCTCGCTTTTTGGTTCTTTTGTTGATGAGCAAATTTATACCAATCATCGCTCAGGACGTAGCAGTCATTCTTTTGATGAAAAGCTTTTGCCAGTGTACCAAGAAATCTTAACGCGTCCAGAACCCAAAAAACTGATTATTGTGCATATGCTCGGTGCACATCCAAATTATCAGCTCCGCTATCCGCAACAGTTTGATCGCTTTTCATCAGAAAATACCGACGCTGTGGAATCACAGCTAGAACAAAATGATATTGGAATGCTGGTTCAACAGCAGCGCAATTATTACGACAATAGTATTTTATATCAGGACTGGTTGATTGGTCGTTTCTTCCAGATCTTACAAAAAAATGATCACGCACAGCGGCGCTCATTTATTTTTGTGTCCGATCATGGCAACGAAGTGGGTCATGAGATCGATTTTGCTGGCCATAGTCCAAATACGCAAGCAGGCTATCAAGTGCCTTTAGTTGTTTGGCACAATGGAATAAAAGACACGGGCGTCAATTTAAACTCACCCATCAATACTGCCGATGTGGATCAAATGATGATGGAGCTAATGGGCTTACATGAGCGCAATCCACACACGCATGATTCATTGCTCAGCCATAATTATTTATTTCATCCCTCTTCGAACTGGCCCTACTGGAAAGCGACAGCGTCGTCTTAAAATTACCACCGACTTAAAAGAAAAAAGAGCGCCAATTGGCGCTCTTTTTTTTAAACTTTAAGGGATTTCAACTTCACTACCACGAGCAAGCTCTTGTCGTAAATTTGGCAAAATGCGATGCATTTTGAAAGCCCAAATTTACTCCCATTCAATGGTTGCAGGGGGTTTAGACGACACGTCGTAGACAACACGTGAAACGTCTTTAATTTCATTCATGATACGCGTTGAGATCTTATCGACCAATTCGTATGGCAGGTGTGCAAAACGCGCGGTCATGAAATCGACTGTTTCTACAGCACGTAACGCAATCACCCATGCATAACGACGACCGTCTCCGACCACGCCCACAGATTTTACAGGTTGGAACACAGCAAATGCTTGTGCTGTTTTATCGTACCAACCGCTGGCACGTAATTCCTGCATAAAGATGTCATCGGCAAGGCGAAGAATATCGGCATATTCTTTTTTCACTTCACCCAAAATACGCACACCCAAACCAGGACCTGGGAATGGATGACGATAAATCATGCTATGTGGCAAGCCCAATGTGGTGCCCAGTTTACGCACTTCATCTTTAAACAAGTCGCGTAATGGCTCAACCAAATCAAACGCCAAGTCTTCTGGTAAACCGCCCACATTATGGTGCGATTTAATCACATGCGCTTTACCTTGTTTGCTGGCGGCAGATTCAATCACATCAGGATAAATTGTGCCTTGCGCCAAGAATTTTACACCGTCAAGTTTACGTGCTTCTTCTGCAAACACTTCAATAAACTCGCGGCCAATAATTTTACGTTTTTTCTCTGGATCAACTTCACCAGCCAACGCAGTCAAGAAACGCTCTTCAGCATCGGCACGGATCACACGGATGCCCATGTTGTCTGCAAACATTTGCATAACTTGATCGCCTTCGTTTAAACGAAGTAAACCGTTGTCGACAAATACGCAGGTCAGTTGATCACCAATTGCCTTGTGCAGCAATGCTGCCACCACAGATGAATCGACACCACCAGATAAACCGAGCAATACTTTTTCATCGCCAATTTGCTGACGCAGTTGCTCTACACGCAAATCGATAATGTGTTCCGGTGTCCAGAGGCCGCCACATCCACAAATTTTGTGAACAAAGTTAGACAATAATTCTGCACCTTTAGCGGTATGTGTCACTTCCGGATGGAACTGCACGCCATAAAAACGGCGCGTTTCATCAGACGCAGCCGCAAACGGACAGCTTGGTGTACTTGCAGTAGTCACGAAACCTTCTGGTAAACGACCGACTTTGTCGCCATGGCTCATCCAGACATGCAGCTGGTTCTCACGATCTTGTAAATTACCGATCAGTGGGTCACGGTGCTGGATATCCACTTCGGCATAACCAAATTCATGCACAGTACCCGGTACTACTTGGCCGCCCAGTTGCTCTGACATGGTTTGGAAACCATAACAAATCCCCAATACCGGTACACCAAGCTCAAAAACAACTTGAGGCGCACGTGGACTACCTTCCACATGTACACTTTCAGGTCCACCCGACAAGATAATGCCGTTCGGATTAAATGCACGAATGTCTTCTTCAGACATATCAAAAGCATACATTTCAGAATATACGCCGGCTTCACGTACACGACGCGCAATCAGCTGGCTGTATTGAGAACCGAAATCCAAAATTAAGATACGATCATCAGTAATGTGAGTATTGGTTGTCATGATTACACAACTATGCAAGGCAACGAGAGAAGCGCAGTATTCTAACATTTTTCACTGTACCGCGCACGCTCTTTCCTTCAACAATCAAACTCGCTAAAAGAGTCGATGAAATACAAGGATTTACTTACTTAATGTGCGTGCGTATAACGCTCGATTTGAATCACCTCAATATCGGTCGGTTTATAGCGATGTGTATCGACTTCACCCACCACACGAACATGATCACCGACCTTCAAATTGGCCTGTCGCCATAGATCATCGTCAATCTCCACACCAATGCGACCGGTCGCATCTTGAAACTGATAATGATCGCCTTTGAGGTGCTGGATAATCTGTCCAATCAGAGTAATGCCTGTTTCGTCTTTAAGCTGAGCGATTTGTTGCACATTCACTTTATTTTTAGCCGCTTCTTGAATAATCACATGATCATCCTTACCCGCAAAGGCCATCGATGAGGCCGCTAAACCGACCATAAGCGACAATAACGTCGTTGTTTTTTTCACAGATCATCTCCTTTTATTATTCAACTCGTTGTGATCTAAACAGAATTTCACGAGATTGTCGGGTAGAGATTTGTAAGAGGCAAATCAAGTCGCTTGATCAATGTTACTTTTCAATTGCGGTATCGATACTAAACTTGCCTGTGCCATGTAGCATCAAGAAAAATAACCCACCTGCCATCGCAAAGTTTTTCATAAAGTTAATGGCTTGTGCACTCTCGGCGCCTTCATGAAAAATAAATGCCGTGATGATGCTAAAAATTCCTAGACCAAACGCCGCAAAGCGGGCCTGAAATCCAAACAGCAACGCCAGACCACCACCAAGCTCTACCAGAATCGTCAGAGGTAATAATGCTCCCGGCACTCCCATAGACTCCATATAACCTACTGTTGCAGTATAAGCAGTCAGTTTGCCCCAACCCGCTACGATAAAAATATAAGCCATCAATACGCGGGCCACCAAGCTGACCACACCATTTACACCGTGATGAGCAACTGCATTTTTAACGATAACATTTGGATTAAACATCAGATATACCTCATTATTTGAACATGTTTTGGAATACTGAGATTCTATGTAGAATTATTTTTGCAATAAACATTATTAAAAATACAAATTGTTCCATTTTGAGAACAATAAATCTCTTTCAGATTGTTACTTTATCGTACTGACTTTCCGGTACAGCACTGTTAGGATTTGGATACAATTTTGCACTTTGATGCCCCATGGAACTCTTCGATTTTATTTTACATGTTGATGACCACCTCCTTGAATTCATTCGAAATTATGGAGTCTGGATCTATGCCATCTTGTTTCTGATTATTTTTGTAGAAACTGGTTTGGTGGTCATGCCTTTTTTACCAGGTGACAGTTTATTATTTGCAGCCGGTGCGCTGGCTGCCTCAACCGGTGCCATGGATCCTTGGCTACTGGGTTTGCTGTTATTTATTGCAGCGGTGCTGGGTGATACGTTGAATTATCACATCGGACGCTTTATCGGACCGCGTGTGTTTGAAATGAACTCTCGTTTTATCAATAAGTCACATTTGGTCAAAACCCATGCTTTTTTTGAGCGTCATGGCGGTAAAACCATTATTTTTGCACGCTTTATTCCGTTTGCCCGTACCTTTGCGCCGTTTGTGGCGGGCGCAGGCAGTATGAATTACAAATTTTTCCTAAGTTATAACGTCGTGGGTGCCTTTTTATGGATTGGCTCGTTTATTACGCTTGGGTATTTGTTTGGCAATATGCCTGTGGTCAAAGACAATTTCACGCATTTGATTTTTGGCATTATTATTTTAAGTATTTTGCCTGGCGTGATCGGGTTTGTACGCCAAAAATATCTAAATAGACGCCAAACCTTGCAAAAATAAACGCTTAAAAGAATCTAAAAATCACCGGAAGCATACAGACCACCAACAGTAAGGCAGAACCTTTATACAAATGTTCTGCCCGCACACCACGAACATTTCCTGCCAGCAAAGCACGCCCAAAACACATCCAAAAGAACGCAACAGGCAACAAAATCAGGCTAAACAATATAAAGACATGCACGGTATTGTAGAGCGACTCCCAAGTTTCGGGCGGGAAAATACCCGCAGCAAACAGCAAGGCTTTCGGATTTTTTAAACTGGCAAAAAAGATCTGACGTGGTTTAATCGAGATGTGTTGTTGACTATGACGCTCAAGATGTGAACTTTTCCATAAATTAAATGCCAGCCAAATGACATACATGGCACTAATGGTATGCAAAATCGGAATCAAAGCAGGCCAGATGGGTTCACCCAAGTGAATAAAAATGGCCCAGAGGCTAATGCCATAAATGTATCCCAGCCACTCTGCTGGCACCGCATAAGCTGTTTTTACAATACCTTGCTGGTGGGCAGCACTGGCCAGCAGGGCGTTGGTTGGCCCTGGAATCAGCAGTACCGCGATCATCGCGATGACAAAAAACCAACTCTCAATCATGCAGTATCCATAATGATGAAGAAGCAGCACACCTTATAGGAAAGTCATTTCATCTGACAAGTTTTATACACTGACCGCACAGGAAAATCGACACAAAAACAGCAGTACTATTTTATAAGATTTTAATTTTTATAAACAATTTTAATAATATTTTGAAAAACTTAATTTTCGGTTTTACACCAAACTTGTGCGTAAAACCGAAGGCTTACGATAAAATCCTTATCGTTTGCCGGTCATAATCGGGCAATTTTTAAACTGTGCAGCTTGAGCAATCGCCTGCTGCTGGCCCAAAACACGAGATAATTCCGTGTTTTTGGTTTCAGATGACTGACCAAGATTAACCGAAACCGACGGTCCAAAGCCCCAACCGCCACGTCCCCAACCACCACCGAGTCCTAAGCCAACACCGACACCTGTACGTTTGTGTGTTTGTACGCCGCTGTTAATATACGTCTGAATCCGATTGTATTCACTTTGCAATTGCGAGCAATTGAGTGATTGATACTGCGTAGGTGAAACGTAGGTGGGTTTTACAGTGGTTGCACATGCACCGAGCAGTAAACTAGCGGCCACTAAAGGCACAACATTTAAACCTTTCATATATGATTCCCTTTAAAGCGATTCGATTTCCCTGAACAACGCTTGATAGGCCAAGGTCAGTTTATGTTCAGGTGCCAAATGAACCAACGGCAAATTCTTTAGATGTGATTCCTTCATCAATACTGAAGGCGGCAACATATGATTGAGTACAGGTAAGCCTTCATCTTTCAATTGTTGCACCACTTCGCGTGGAAGTTTGGCTTGTGCCTGAAACTGATTGACCACAATTCCTTCAATTTCGAGACGATCATTATGATCATCTTGGGTTTCGATCACATTTTCAATCAATGTTTGTAACGCACGTTTGGAAAATACATCACAATCAAAAGGGATCAGGACACGATCGGCCGCGATTAATGCCGATAAAGTAAAGAAATTGAATGCAGGCGGCGTATCAATATAAATCCGGTCATATTGACCAGCAAGTGAGATAATCGCGTCACGCAATTTATAAATTTTATGCTTGGACTCAAGCGCATGTTCAAGACTACCCAGTTTTGGGCTAGCAGGAAGTACATCTAATTGAGGAAACGCGGTTGGATGAATAAAACTGTCGAGCCCTTTGGCACGTGATTTCAAAAGTGAGCCGATGGCATTGCCAATCAAGCCCTTGGGCTGATTTCCACCGAGTACATCGTCGTAGAAATTTTCAATATTGGGCTCAAGTACGGGTTTGTCTGCCGCATAGGTGGCCGCTTCACCCAGCAAATACTGGGTGGAGTTGGCCTGTGGGTCAAGATCGATTACTAAGGTTTTAAAATGCTTGGCACTGATTGCGGCCAGATTTACCGTAATACTGGATTTTCCAACCCCACCTTTTTGATTGAACACCACTCTTGTCAGCATACTTCCCCCGCTTCGTGTTTATTTTTCTTTCGTACACAGTTTAACCCAGCATACGAAATAAAAGGAAAAGTATGTCAAACAATTAGTTAAAAACTGGTTTGATGATCACCAGACTCATGATTGCCACAAATGCAATCGCCCCCAAGAATAGTCCGGCACGACGTTGGACCAGTAAAATTTGATTATCCTTTTTAAAGGCTTTCATGAGCGATGACAACAGTACCAAAAACAGAACCATCTTGGCATAAAACCAAGGCTGAACCTGAAAATGCTTCATAAACAGCAATACAACACCCGTTATCAGCACAATGCTATAACTTAAATGTTGCAAGGCTGTGAGCGGCACACGGGCAATTGGATTGGGCTGCTGATTTTGCGTACCGATAAATAAGGTGAAAGCACGAGCGACAAAGACGACCAGTGCGACGGTCACCGCAGTCATATGAATTATTTTAGTGATGAGATGCGCATCCATATTTTATCACCTCAACGTTTCGGTGCATGTGCACAATCTGGGCTATCAGGTGCCTGCCCTTGCCACTCTTGAGGAACATAAGCATGAATGGCCAAAGCGTGAATACGTGCCGGGCTCATTAAATCGGCAGCTAGCGCATAAACTTTCTGGTGACGCTGTACCAAACGTAATCCTTCAAATATCGGGCTGACCACCACAACTTTAAAATGGCTTTCTTTTCCCGGAAAATATCCTCCATGACCGGCCGACTCATTGATGACCTCAAGATGAATAGGATTCAGTGACATCAATCGCTCTGTTAATTGCTGTTCAAGGCTCATGCGTTTTCCTTTTATAGATTCAACTTCTAGGCAGTATATCGTGTTCTCTCTGTTTTCATTGATCATTTATTGAATACCCGCCCAAGAAATCACATTCATTTTCGATCACCTCTTAGCCAATACGGGACGTTTTAAGCTTATACTGCCTTTATTTTATTCAATCAGTCGATTTATTTGCATAAAGGTGTTGACCCTTGTTTTTCTTAATGTATTATAGGCGGCACGCGGGAATAGCTCAGTTGGTAGAGCACAACCTTGCCAAGGTTGGGGTCGCGAGTTCGAGTCTCGTTTCCCGCTCCAGATATTTTTTGTGAAAGTTTTTGATTAAAACTGCTCATTTTGCGGGAATAGCTCAGTTGGTAGAGCACAACCTTGCCAAGGTTGGGGTCGCGAGTTCGAGTCTCGTTTCCCGCTCCAGATTCTAAAAAGCCCTCATCGAAAGATGGGGGCTTTCTATTGTTGCTTTTGTTATATTTTTAAAACCCGAATTTCTTGGCGATTCGATTCAATAATAAATATTCTTAGTGAAATATATATTTTGTGAGCAAGATGTAAACATGGCGTAACGACCACCGTGAAGATAGTCACAATTAAACTTAAATGTATTCAATAGCCCATCTTTTTTGCTCTACTACAGGTAAAATTATCTTACTCTATTACAAAGCAGCAGCAAGCGACTTTTTGATTAAAGTTATCTTTTTATTTTTTAAAGAAAAGAAAAAATTAAAGATTAATTTAACAACTTCAAATTAAATATAACTCTGTACTGCAAAAAATGTTAAATTAAATTTTAAGTAAAATTAAATAAATTTGAAAGATATATTTCTACATTATCTATTAAATTCATTAACCCACCTTGAAATAGTACCGATACTTCCAATATTAAACTCTTCAACAGCCTGAATATAGGTGATTTTTCTATCCAATATATTAGTAACCACTTTATATTTAAACTCATCAGTATATTTTTTTCTATCATATTTAGAATTAAAATTCTTATTGGTGGAAAAATTATACAAATAAACCCATTGCCTAACAACACTGCTATCAATATTAAACTTTTTACCAGTTTTTTTATATCCATCATTTGGAGAATTCAAATATGTATAAACAACTTTTAATTTGAAGTATTTACTATATTTTGTCATAACTTTTAAACCATTAAATAATTGACTGTTTAAAAGATTAAACAGCCAAAAATAATCAATCTATCTTACACTCACCAATAACATCTTGATAAACCAAATTGCTATCATTATCTGGTAAAGAGTAATTTATAAAACAAGTTTTATCTCCCCAAATTACTTTTAAATAGCCTTTATCATTAATACCAAATGTTAAAACTTTTGAATGATTATCAATTAAACCTAAAAGTTTTGAATTTTGATCAAATACTTGGGCTCCTAATGGAATAGTCTCTCCCATTTCGTCATATACTTTAAATTGAATTCTTCTACCTGATGTAGAAGCGTATTTAACTTTAGTAATCGAACCACGAGTAGGAACTACAACTTTAGAGTTTTCATCAATTTCAGTATCGGTACCAAGTGATTCAGTATTTAGATTAATCCAATTATATCTATAAGGTTGAATATAGGGTAATATAGCAAAGCCTTTTTTATTTGTTTTAACACCAGGCCAACCTGATATAGTTGCATTCTTAACATTTGGAATTTCAATAAGACTAAATGTATCTCCAACAGGTTGTCCGAAAGTAACACCACCAGCATGAGCCATTATAGAGCCAGAAGCACTAAAATTAATTTGTTCAGTATTTTTTCCTTTATTAAAACCACCCTGTAGTTTTAAAGTTGACATATCTGTATTGAGAGAAAATCCTGTAGTAGTTCCACTTAATTTATTTTGACTTAAATTAGCCATATATCCAAACTTAGAATCTGAATTTATAAAACCAGATAAAGTTGATTGATAGGTCTCTCCCCCAGATTTTGAGCTAACAATAGAGTTTGATAGGTTATGAACAGATCGTGTTTTACCTAATGGGATATTCATAGTTAAAGTAATTTGTGTATCATCATTATCGTAGTAGCTATGACTTTTTATATGAGATATTGCAGCTCCATAACTGAATTTTTGATTACTACCATTAAAACCGATTTGCCAATTTGTTGTAGGTTTGATATAACGCCAATATGTAGTTTCATCCATAGATATATAGATAGATTTATTATTGAACAATGTCTGATTTACTCTTAAGTTAAATCTACTTTTTTGTGAGTTTTGATTACTAATCGTCTGAACAAACTGAAGATTTTTGTTATTATCAACAACATGTTGATTAAAAGTTCGAAAACCTTCAGTTGAATAGCGATAACCAGCAACTGTAAATGTTGTATTAGTTGAGTTAAGAGTTTTTGAATACAATATCCTCGAGCTAAATCCTTTATCATTTTTTCCTTCATAATTCTTTGAACTACTTGTTGTCACATCAAAAGAAATTCCACCTATAGCTGAATTTATTCCGATTCCTGTATTTAAGCCAAAGTAATTAGAAGAAAGTATTAAACCACCAAAACCTGTCAAATTATTAAAAAGACCATATACACCAGTTCCATTAATAAATAATGGTGAAGGAAGATCATCTAAATTATATTTTCCAATTGTAAAATTGTATCTAAGATTTCCTTGCCTAATCATCACAGGCTGATATGAATAAGATTGTCTATATTCTTTAACTCGACCGTCAGACTCAATAATTCGCACTAAAAGATCACCATTTGATCCACTTGTGTTTAGATCTCTAAATTCAAATGGTCCAGGAGGCACAGAATTGGAATAGATAACATAGCCATTTTGTCTTATTTCGACCATAGCGTTTGTTTCAGCTATTCCTCTAACAACTGGTGCATAGCTAAGTTCACTGTTACTTAGCATCCCAAGCTCAGAGCTAATTTGGAAACCTTTAAAACGTGAAGATTCGAATATTTCACCCGAAGTATATAACTCTCCTATAGAAATTTTACTCTTTAAGAAATTGATATCTCTTTCAGCATACAAACGATTGCTTCGAAATTCATATTTAGTATTTGAACCACCATTTAACGTAGACTCATTTCTAAAACGCCAGCCAGCTAAATTAAAACCATTTCTAAAATTGATATTAAAAAATTCATTTTCGATATTATAATTTTTTGATTTATAGAAATTACTTTGATAATCACTGAAAAAAGCTGACATACCACTGTCCCACAGAGAATTATCAACACGATCAGTAGCATGTGCAAGATAAGCTTGAGGAATTGAAATTTTTAATTCCAAATTATTCATTTCAAAATTCATAGACGATCCTGGTATTAAAGAAACAATACTCTGAGAATCAATTTTTATTAAATTACTAAGTTCCGTATTATTTGGTACTTTTTTTAAATCTAAACCAAAACTTTGTAAAGTGTTTAAATCAATGACTGATATAATCTTTTTATTTGAATTAACTTCAAGAAAAATTTTATCTCTCTTTATTAAAATATCATTTAAATATATATCAGAATCGTAAAAGCCTGACTTAAAGTAATCATTACGTTTAAAGCTATTTATGTCTACCTTTTCTGCTACTGAATTAAGAAATGTTTCATCAAATTCCACATCTGATGCTTGAGCAAAATAAAAAAAACCAGATAAAATAAAAAGTATAGTTAATTTAAATAAATTAGATACTTTATTAAAGATAAGACACATAAAAAAATCCCCAGCTATAATTAGCTGATCTGGTAAAACAATAAAAACACTAAAAACAAAGTAGCTATAAAGTCAAATTTCTATTTTCTAATTACTTTATTAAAAATTAATTTACTTGGCCCGCATATTAAAAAATGCATTAAACCACCTGCTATAGCTAAATTTTTCATAAATTCATTTATATCAATTGGATTTTTGTCACAATGAAAAATATAAGCTGTGACTAAACAAAAAAATAAAAGAATTAGAGTAAATATGCGTGTTTGGAAACCAAGAAACAATGCCAAACCACTAATAAATTCGACTGAAAAGGTGAGTGGTAAAAAAACGCTAGACACGCCCATAGCCTCCATATATTCTACAGTAGAAGAATAGTTTAAAATCTTGTACCAACCTGAATAAATAAACAAAGAAGACATTAATATTCTTGAAAGTTTATCAATAAAGCAAGTAGAGTTAGTGCAAACTATTAATCTTTCAATTAAAAAATCTGGATTAAACATAAAACCCCAAATAAATCAAGTAGTAACTTATACAACTAAACTTGATTTAACTCTATCAAGACCACCAAAATCATTAATACTATCAAATTCAATATCAATATTTTCTTTAGTTTCATTAAAAGTTTTTTCTAATTTTATACGCCTAACTTCAAATGGATTTATCATTCCATTTTCAACCGTGACAACATTATTATCATTACCTTTTGAAAGGTAAATTTTTGATTGAGCGATTGTTATATGATATTCTGACTTATTATTAATAATTAAATAAATATTACCTTTATTGTTTTCTAATTTAAATTCTAATCTCTTAGCTGCAATTGACTGAGACCCATTTAGTTTATTAGGTCTATAGAACATTTTAATTCTCTGTCGTACAGCCAATAATATAGAATTTTCTAATTTTGATTTTTGAGGAATTTCTTGTATTATCATCCATAGTACTGATTCACGATCGTCAGGCAAACCATCTCCTTTATAAAATAGTCTAAGTTTTTGTTGTTTTTCACCATCTATTCTAACTAATGATGGTGTAACAATAAATGGAATATTATCAGAAGATATTGAATCAGACTCTATCCAAGACTGAATCATTACTTCGTTAATATCTTTATTTGTGACTATGAATGAAGATTCAGCATCTTTAGCATTATAAATCAGACGTGTTCTATCTAAGACAATTCCAGCATATACATATTCTAATGGAAGAATAGAAATAAATAGAAATAATAATCGACATAATATAGACATTTTAGAATTCCTCAAAAAGGGAGGAATTTCCTCCCTTTATTCAATTATTCAATTATTCATAAATTAAAGTAAAAGGTAATGTACCATTAGCAGTACCAGCTGCTTTATCTGCACCATTCGCCACGTAACCTGCACGTAGGTTTAACTGTGCTGAATAAGTAATGTTTTCACCGCTACCAGTTGAAGTCAAACTACCTGTAATATTTTCGTTCCCTGATAAATTAATAAGGTTCCCATTATTATTAAATATACCGATACCAACACCAGTTGCTGTACCCGTTGTTTTCAAAAGAGAATTATTATTTGTATCTAGTCCAGATCCACTGACTGGGTCAAATTGTACCTTTACAGTATTTAAACCTGATGCTGTTCCACCACAATTAAGATTCAAATTTATAGTTTTTGCACCTACAATATTGGTAGCAGAAGAATCTCCAAGAGAATCCATACTCACAGAGCCCAGCCCAACACTAATAGTTTGGCTACCTTGATTTCCTTGAACTTGTGTACCAGCGCCTGGAGTTACGGCACATGATGCTGCTGTGATATTACCAGTGAAATTTATTACACCATCTGCTGCTGATGCAAAAGTACAAAAAGTTGTAGTTAATGTAAAAAAAACTAATTTAGCTGTATTGAAAGACATAAGAATTACTCTGCTTGTTTGGGACAAATAAATTTTAGGGAAAGTAAGAAGAAAAAAATATAAGAAAATTCTTATATTATTTATTTGATAATGAATTAAACTGAAAGAATTAATTATTAATAGATTAAAATAAATTTTAAATTTAATAATTATACTTCATAAGCAAAAAATGAATTATTATTTTTAAAATAAATACATCTTAATATAAAAAATCTTATGATAAAAATTTACTTTTTTATCTAATATAATATAAAATATTAGATTTTAAAATACTGGTTTTTATAAATAAATTTTATTATATATTTTAAACTCTCAAAATAATATTAAAGTTATTGAGTTGCCTCTATATATTCCACATGAATAGTCTACTTAACCCGAATCCTGCTTAAGCCGATGATTACTTAATTTGAATTGTTGGCTTATTTCCATGGCTTATTTGATATGTACATAGTGAGGCGTAAATTCCACTCAGAAATCCATGGAGACTACGTGCTTTACTCGTCACTAAATTGTATTTCCCCTTCAATAAACTGAATAATGTTTCTATCTTATTGCGTTGCCTTAGGTGATATTCATCTGATACACAGAGTTGAATAGCCTTTATATTCCTCCGATGATATGTAATTAAATCAATACCTTGATCTTTCAATCTAATTTTTTAATTCTTGGCTGATGTAACCTCGATCTCCGTAAAGTTTTCCGTTTAGGCCATCAACCAATTGCTCAACCATTTTTATATCAGCAACATGTCCATTCGATAAAGCAGAACGGGCAATTTCACCAAATTGATTCATCGCAATATGTAATTTACAGCCATAAAACCAGCCCATTGAGCTTCTACCACGTGATGCAATTTGGACTAATGATTTATGACGCTGAATACGTTGATTTTTACAAACCGGCAGAGTTGTTGAATCAATCCATAAATATTGTGTACCTTGGCCTTTCATCAGCGCCACATGTAGGGCATGCAGTGCTAATTCATGCCTTTTGATCAGATAAATCATCCTTTGATAGCAAGGCAAGTACTTAAATAAATGGCTTTTATCTTCTTTTAACCAAGTGAAAAAGGCTTTGAAATTATTGAAATGAGAGCATATGTATCAAATGGCAATAAAGCAGATTTCTGAAATTTTAAGTTGAGCAGTTCTGATTCTTAAGGAACCACGGTTTTGTTTGAGAAACTCCCAATAAGTTGATTCAAATTTAAGAGAAAAATCATCAATTACGCAGAATAATTCGGTACTATTGAACATCAGGACTAGAGTTGTGAGTTTGGTGTGGTAACTTAACTGATGGCTCTAGTCGTCTTATTTTTCAAGTCAATTTCTTATCTGCGATTCGGGTTACTTAATTTTTTAAAAATAGACATATGGTTAAAAAATACATTCTAAAAATGAAAAAAATTAGTTTTAGGATTAAATACTTCAAAAAACTTTGGCGAGATATATTTTAACCAATAAATAAGATTAGGTTTAAACTTCAATTCTATTGATGGAATCTACTGTTATAAATTTATTAAAATATTTTAATAATTTAATTTTCAAAAAATATAAAGCGAATACAAGTATTTTAAAAACTTCATTTTAATATTTAAAAAAGATACAATTAAAAATTAATACATCTTAGTAAAAGTTCGAATTATAATAAATATCTAATTACCATAACCAACGAACAATTACTAAGTTTAATTTAAATTTATTTATAAAAAATACTTACACTTAATCCAACATTAAATGATCCAACATTATAATCATATCTTTGCCAAACCAATTGAGCAATATAGTCTACAGAAGAAACCAATTGATCAGTAGATTCAACTAAAGTAAATTCAGAGTTATAAGGTATCTGGTATCGGTCAGTGTTTCTTAAAATCTTAATACCTACACCATTATTATCATTAGGTCTTAATACACCATTATCTAAAAAACCATTTAATGGGGATAAAATTGCTGAGATAGCAAAAACACTATGACATGTCTTACTTGCATTTATTCGAAAAGGTATTTCCTTTATAATATTTGAAATTTTTGGATTACCACTTACATTCCCAAAATTAATAGTTTCAGGTGAAATTGATATTGTAGAACCACAAGAAAGATATCTAAAATTATTTAAATTATTTATAAAAAATTGGTAATAGGGTGGTCGAGTATTTACTCCTCCCACACCATCAAAAGCTAAAAGCTGATAACTAGAAACAGTTGAGAGTGTACCCTCTTTATTTGGTGAAGGTTCACTTTTTTTAGATACAAAAGGCCTAAGATTGATATAGAATTCCTTGCGTGTAGTAGATTCGCATCCTCTAAAGCTTTTACACTCACCTAATAAAATTCCCAGATCATTTTTACAACCTGTCCCAGAAGAGCTACAAACAAAATCCACACCATTCAATGTAACCCCTACCTCAATATCATTTCCTAATATATTATTTCCAGTATCAGTTGGATTGAGATACAAATGAACATTTTCAGGTTTAGCTGTTCCATTTTGCCAGCATGCCATATGTAGTGCAAATTCGTCTCCAATCCATAATTTAGTTCCCTTTGGAAGTGAAGACAAAACCGCTACTGATGTATTAATTGATACACTTGTTGGGCCACTAATACTTTGGCACATAGTTGCATGGCTGTATGAGTAAAATAAAAAAATGATAGTTAAAAGAAATATTCTCTGACTCATAAGTTTAACTACTAATAACACAATTTAATCCTCATATTAATTTTTTAAAAATTCAAAATTAAATTTAATTTCTCTTATTTATAATAAATATCTATATTTACGCCTACATTGAAGCTACCAACCTGATAAGGTTTCTTTAACCAATTAAGTTGAGCATAAAAATTTTTATATTGAGTTTTTTGACTACTATAATCAAATAATAAAAATTCATTATTGATTAATAATTGATTTTTGTTTGAAGAATCGTAAATTTTTATACCAATAGTATTATTATCATTTGGTATAATTATATTATTTTGAATAGTACTATTTATTGGATTCATTAAAGCTGAAATTGCAAAAACACTTTCACATGTTTTATTTAAAGTAATTCTAAAAGGCACTTCTTTGATCAATTGATCTTTATATAGATCTACACTTACATGGCCAAAGTCAATTTTCTGTGGCGATATTGATATATTTGCAGCACATGGAATATTTTTAAAATTATTTAAATTTTCAATATAAAACTGATATGCTGAGGTATCCAAATTTGCACCTCTTCTATCACCAAATGCTAAAAGATGATAGTTAGATAAAGTTGTAACTGTATCAGAATTATTTTGCGAAGATTCACTTTTTTTAATGATAAATGGTCTAAATGTTATTGTCGTATTTTTGGCATTTAATACACAATTACTCCCATTAGCACATGAACCCAAGTACAAATCAATACTTTTTTTACATCCTGATGTGCCAGAATCACAAATAAAATCTTCACCACCTATTGTTACACCGATTTCAATTTGATCCCCCAAAGCACTCGAACTGATATTTTCTGGATTTAAATAAAGATATATTAATTCGGACATTGAACTTGATTCTTGCCAACAACGAAGAGTTGTTGTAACGGAATTACCAACCCATAATTTTGTTCCTTTAGGCAAGGAGGATACGATCCCAATTTTATCATTTATTTTGATATTTGTTGCTGAAGAACCATATACACTTATACACTTTGCTGCATAAGTAGGAGTAGTATCGAAAAAAAATAAAAGAAAAACGATGATAAAGTAATATTTCATTTTAATACTCACTTTTAAATGGAACATTAATATTAGATTTTATATTCACATGATAAGGTAAATAATTACCTTCATCGGTTACTAAACTATAATTTATATAATTAGTTTCGCATGTTAAGTTTAATTCACTATCAAAAAATGGAGATATCATCATATGCTCAATCATAAAATTACATTTATTATTTCCATCTTTAATCCTACTTAAAGTAATATAATATGGAGATAAATTCTTAATTTTTATTTTTGAATTTTTATTCTCTTTAATCCATTGAAGAGCATTACTTTGATTATATTTTGCTATGAAATTTGGCCTGTAAAAGACTTTAAATTTATGATTTAAAGCGAACTTTATTGAATTTTTATTTTCTATTTTTTTTGGTATTTCTTGAATACTTAATATAAAAAAACTTTCTCTATCTAATGGAAGACCAAAGCCTTTATAAAGTATATCTATAGATTTTTTAGAGTTAGGTTCCAGTTTGATCATAGGTGTATTTAATGTCACTGGAATATTATCGGATATATTATTTGGCTGATCTAATGTTGCTAGTACAAGAGTTTCATTTTCAGTTAAATTTTGAATTATAATAGGCATACGTTTTTTTTTCATAATAAATCTAGTTTTATTATCAAAAGCCAAATCTGCGTAAGAACTATTTGGTAACATAAAAAATATAGAAAAACAATAAATAAAAACACGTAATCTTTGTGTAAATGAGTAAAATATAACCAAGTTCATTTTCAAAATAAAGCCTAGCACTTTGATGATCTATGAATTGTAATTATAATGAAAAAATTAAAAAAAAAATTAAGAATATTCTTATTTATCAAGTAAAGCTAAGACAAATTTAAATTTTTTTATTAAAATACTCAAAATTTCATATATTTACCTGGAGATTTAAATTGAATGTTTTAATTTTAGAGAGTAATTATATATCAAATAAGATGATTCAAAATTTTTTATTAAGTTATGAAATATTTAATATAGATACTGTAGATTCTCATTTTGAAAATTTCTTATCCTTATCAAAAAAAAATTATGATTTTATATTCATTGAATTGTCAAACAATCTTCTTTTTAATATTAAAAATATTCAATTGATTGAAAAAAATCATAAATCTTCAAATGTTATATTCATTACGTCTTATCAAAATACAATAATAGAAAATATTACTTTAATAGCAAAAAATTACAATCTTAATGTTTTAGATAAAATTGAAAGACCCTCACTAAGTGTGAAATTAAATAGTGAAAAATTAAAAAAAATTATTGAAAAAAAAAGTAAGAGAAATTATAAATTGGATTTTACATTATGTGAAATAAAAGAAGCTTTGAAAAATGAAAATATACAAATATGGTTTCAACCCAAGATTAATATTAAACACTCTAAAATTGATGGAGCAGAAGCACTTGTTAGATGGATACATCCTAAGTATGGTTTGCTATTAGCAGGTCAAATTATGCCTTTTATTAATTATTTTTCCCTTAATAAAGAATTATTACTAGTAGCACTTAAATTTACTTTTAAAGCACAAATTAGATGGTTAGCTTCAGGTCACTTTATTAAAACTTCAATTAACTTACCTACTTTCCTTCTAGAAGATGAAGATTTTATTAATCAAGTGGAATTAGTAGTCAAAAGTGCAAATATTGATCCAAAAATGATAACTTTTGAAATATTAGAATCAAATACACCATTTTCATTAGGTAAGTATTATGCTTCAGCTTGGAATTTAAGAATGAAAGGTTTTGGCCTAGCTCAAGATGATTTCGGAACGGGTTATAGTTCCTATGCCAATCTTTCTGCAACACCATTTACAGAAATCAAAATTGATAAATCATTTGTAAGCAATTGTCTTGTCAATGAAAAAAAGAAAGAGATATTAACAAGTATTGTTAAATTAGGTAAATCACTAAATTTAACTGTTGTTGCTGAAGGTGTGGAAAATAAAGAAGAAGTTTTATTTCTTAAAATATTAGGATGTGATCAAGTACAAGGTTTTTATTACTATCCAGCGATGACATATATTGAATTTGATAAAATTTTAAATTCTAATAGTTTATCAAATCCTATAAATTAATTTTAGATTTTTATTATGCATAATGATTCACAGCCTGTAGAAGAGTTAGCAAATAGCTCTGTTCGTCAAAATAGAATATTATTGATTCTAACTATCTTTATCGTTTTATGTCTTATTATACTTTTTAAATTAAGCGAAATTTTAATAGATGAAGAAAAAATTAAAATTAATAATAATTTTACTAAAACTATTAACTTAATTAACTTGAATGAAAGATTTCTATTAGATATTAATAATCAATATAGATTATATCCAAGTAATTTTGATTTACCTGGTGGTACACAATTTGTAATGATGAATGAATTACAACACATATATGGAAAAAAGTTATATAGAGGTAGAGGTCTAAATGTTTCTATACCCTTTACAATTTCTTCTGATGAAAATTCTCTAAAATATAAATTTGATAATAGTATAAAGATGACAGTACGAATGGCTGCTTACTATGCAAATTTTTGGTCTTCTTCAGAATTTGAGGGACCGCAACTAATACTAATTTCACATGATCCTAAGTTTTCTATTTCTATTCCTGCAACAGATTATATAAAAATAAAAACACCGTTACGACAGGATAACTATATTGATTCAATCGAGGATCTACGTAATAATATTTTAAAAGAACATATTTCAATTAATGACTCTCGTGTTTGGTGGTCAACATTAGGTAGCAAAGATACATTATACGGATTTATTTTAATTAATATGAAAAGCATTAATTTAAAAAATCCCATGAAACAATTTTTGATATTATCTACAAGCTTTAAAATTAAAGATTATAGTAAGGCAATTTCGAATCAAGAAAAATTATTTTATGATACATTTACTTTGATTTCTCCTGAGGGAAATACAGTAATTGGACCAAAAATTAATTTAAATAATTTTTCTGATGGATTAAATATAAAAAAAAATGGATTGTATCTTGTACTAAAAAAAAACAGTCACAACAATTGGACTGGTATATATTCGATAAGTTATATAAATTTTATAAAACTACTTCAAATTCCTCTTTTTTCTATTTTGTTTATTTTTTCTATTAGTATTTTTTTAATGTTACTCATTAATAATTGGTATACAAAAACTATTGTTCAACCTGCTGAAAAGTCATATTTTGATTTATTAGAAGCAAAAAAATTTATAGCAGATGTTATAGATAATGCTCCAAATGGAATCTCAATAGTTAGATGTAGTGATCAGAAAATTCTATTAGAGAATAAAAATTCACGAACTTGGAATTGTACGAATGAAATTCTTGATTTAATCAAAAAACAACCAGATTCGACTGAATTTTGTTTGAAATTCAATGGTATCTATCTTCAAGTTTTTTTCATCTTAACAAGATATTATGGCGAACAAATTATATTATGTGCGTTTAATGATATTACTCAGCATAGAAACGATAATGTTGAACTTGCTAAAGCTAAAATTTTGGCTGATCAAGCTAGCGATGCTAAAACTTTATTTTTAGCAACAATGAGTCATGAAGTTAGAACACCTCTTTATGGTGTTTTAGGTAATCTAGAATTACTCAATTTAACAGATTTATCTTCTGATCAAAAACTATATTTAGACTCTATAAAAAACTCATCATATTATCTTTCAAAAATTATTAGTGACATATTAGATATATCAAAAATTGAATTAAATCAATTTGATATTCAATATAGTATTTTTTCCCCCTCATTAATGGCAAAAGATATAATTAACTCTTTACAAGCCACAGCTGAGATGAAAAAAATTAAAATAACTTTAACTTTCGATCCTAGAATTCCTCAATATATTCAAAGTGATCACATGCGGATAAAACAAATATTACTAAATTTACTAAATAATGCAATTAAATTTACTGAAGTGGGCTATGTTAACTTACATATAAGTTTATTGGATCAAAATGAAGATATATCAACAATATTATGGCAAATATCTGATACTGGTATTGGAATATCAAAAGAACAGCAAGAATTGCTTTTCAACATATTTTATCAGGTAAATGACTCCTATATTAAAGATGGAGCTGGTTTAGGTTTAGCAATATGCTCAAAACTAAGCCATCTACTAGGAGGTAAATTAAAAGTTTTAAGTGATTTAGGTACTGGAAGTAGTTTCTTTTTAGAATTACCAGTAAAAACAATAAATTCAGAAATTCAAAGCCTTGAAGAGGCTAATCAATTTCCATTATTTTTTTCTAATGAGAAAAAATATAAAGTTTTAATTGCAGAAGATAACTATATAAATAGATCAATTTTAGAAAAACAATTAGAAAATTTAGGTTTAAATGTAGTATCTGAAAGTAATGGCATGAATGCTTTAAAAGCATGGAATGAAGAAAAATTTGATTTAATTATCATCGATATTAATATGCCAAAACTAAATGGATATGAATTAACCAAAAAAATTAGAACCTTAGATTCAGTTACCCCTATAATTGGTGTAACTGCAAATGCTACAATTGAAGAAAAAGAGAGATGTATTAAAGCCGGTATGAATAGTTTTATAGTAAAACCTCTATCTATTGAAGACTTAAAGAATGCTATAGGAAATATTCTAATTCCAGTTACAACTACCTCCTTTAACGGTTTATCAATAGAGATGAAGCAATTATTTACAAAAAGTACTAAAGAAGATTTAAATATTGCGCTAGATGCTATTAATTCAAAAAATTATATAATTTTGATACAACTTTTGCATAAAATCTCCGGTTCTTATGCTGCCATTGAAGAAATTCAAATAGCTAAAACTTGTTTCAAATACGAAAATATTATAAAAAATAGATTTTTTGATAGCACTGATATTCAAAATTTAAAATCTTTTTTAAATTTTTTATATCAAAATTTAGAAAGTTAACAGCTTAAGATATTAATTTCAATATTTCATTAGGAGACGATTATGTCAAAAGTAGTAAAAGTTGTTATAGCAGATGATCATCCTATCATTCTTCTCGGTCTAAAAGAAATTATCTGTAAAAATAAAAACATTTCAGTCGTAGGTGAAGCAACTTGCTCAACTGAAACTGTTGAACTTTTAAAAGAGCAAAAACCCGATATTTTGATTACAGATTTCTATATGCCAAATGATAATATCTATGGTGATGGCTTTAAAATGCTTGATTATATTATTAGAAATTTTCCTTTTACAAAAGTAATTGTTTTGACTATGCTCAGCAATCATTTGATTTTAAAAAAATTGACTAATTTAGGTGTTACAAAAATAATTTTAAAAAGTAATTTTCAGGAGAATATTACAAGAATTCTTAATGATATTTTAAATGAAAAAAATGAAAAAAATGAAAAAAATGAAAAAAATGAAAATTCCACTTTGAATTTAACAATTAAAGAGTACGAAGTTTTGAGATTATTTATAACTGGATTAAGTCTTAGTGAAATAGCTTCCAGAACTAATCGTAGTATCAAAACTATTAGTCATCAAAAAATTTCAGCAATGAGAAAACTCGGGTTTGATAATGATCAAGCTTTAATTCATTATTGTATATATTCTAATTTTTTTAACTAATATTAGATATATTTATAAAAAATCTAAATTTTTCTCAATCTATTCAAATTAATTTGATAACTTGGGCATCAAATCCACCTAACTCTATAAATCTATTCATAACTGCCACACGCGCACTAATCTCATCCATCTGACTTAAAAAATATTTTACCATCAACTTATCTTCCAATAACTTAATGCAATGCATCTTAGTTTCCACCAAACTGCGACACAGATAGCCCAACCATTTTTTCCATAGTATCTTGTCATAACGTTTAATTGTTTGAATATGTTAATTTTTTCTCGTGAGTGAACTTTCAAATCTTTCTAAAGTTTTACATTTTTCTGGATAAAATTACTTATATACTTGCCGATCTGCAGTTACCTGAAGGCATCGTTTTGTGTCATAAGCACCATCTTTATAGATAGAATTGATTGGTTTATCTAAAGGAATTTGAGCAAGTAAATCTTGTAGTGCTCATGAAGCTCTAACATTATTGGTCGTGAGTTGTACAATAACTATTTCAAAGTTTTTATCATTTATAGCAAGACGAAGTTTACGTTATTGGTAATTATATTCATATCCATGTTTCTTACATTTCCATTCATCTTCATTTGAAAATTTCAAACCTGTAGAGTTCACGAGTAGATGGAAGACATTACGACTTTTTTTATAGCCTAACGCAATATTGGTATGCATTTGTTTTCTGCACAGTATTGAATAATCTAGCGCTATCCAATCTAATCTACAAAGTTTAATCAGGCTTTGTACAAAGCCAGTGACTATATGTAAAGAATGACAGAATATAGATTTGATCATCAAGCAGCTTTGAATAGCTATATTCAAGTAAGTTTAACTTCGTTGATGTTTTCCTTATGGTTGAGCATATCAATGAGTCGATGGATCAAACCAGATGGAGTTATTAACTCGATTAATTAAGGCTCGTTTATATAGACCAATTAATTGCACGATAGATTTTAGAGAGGCTCATTCATTTGCGAATTATATTGTGGAATAAGATATTATCGCTAGGTTTATGCAATAAAGCCTCATGTAACTATAAAGCAGACTCAAATCTAGAAAACGTTTAAAATTAATTACTCGATGGCTGTTTTAAATAAAGAAGGGCCTAACAATATGACTAAAGTTAGGACCCTGAAGAATCAAATGTGAGGGTATTACTTCACAACAACAGAAATACCACCTGTGTTCACTGCACCCACTGCGGAAGTACTAATACCATTGATCCGGTTCACTAAGCCCACGGTATTGACCGATGCATCAATTGAACCTGAGTTGTAGGCAATGTTTGCCGCACTGTAATTGCTGAGTGTTTCATCGAGTGAGTTTTCAAAGTTAGAGCCATAAGCAGAGTTAAATGCGCTACCGTAAGAACTGCTGTTTGAATGCCAACCCCAGCCCGAAGTTCCTGAAGCAGCACTAGCTGCAGCCATAGACCCTGCTACTGCACCAGAACTAGTAGCATTCAAACTGCCTTGTTCCAAATAAATATCGCCAGTATTGGCTGCACCTAAAGCAGATGTTTCAACCGCAATGGTACTTCCAACATTTCTGAGTGAGTTGAATGCTCCCAAAGTATTGACAGATGCATCTACATCACCTGTATTCACAGCAACATTAAATGCGGTACTGGTCGTACGATCTGCATATCGTGCTAATGCGTTAATAATACTTGTTGCACCTGAATTAACGCTGATCTGCATAGGGGATGCATTCGCCATAGCTGCGGTTGAAAGGAAGGCTGCGGCTAAGGCAATTTTTGTGATAGTCGTTTTCATAGTTGTATTCCTTTTTTGTTTTGAAGTACTCCTCGCTGAGTACTTCTTTTTTATAATGGTAGCGAGCCCATTTACTGCAAATTCTTTAGTCGCGCTGAATGCTCGACCAGTAGTTGTCTTCAAACCCAGGTACCGCATCGGTCAGGAGTTTTTCTTGTTCAGCATCACTGTTTTCTGGAACCACTTTCGCTGGTGGCGTAACCGCTGGTTTCATGCTGATGTACTTGATCAGATCTTTCTTATTCAGTTCAGAATCGCCATCTGGATTACTAATCAAGTTCGATTCTTTTTCCTTCATGGGCTGTATATCTTTATTGGGTACATTGGCCGGTTTATTTTTTTCAGTCGACGGATTTGTTTTGGTCAGTGAGGATTCTGTCACGCCACTGGTCACTGGTGTTTTTTGCTGCTGTGTCTCTTTATATTTGTAGAGTGCCACCGAACTCTGGGTGAGACTTAAACGCCCAAATTCGGGTGGAATGGTGTTACGACAGCCTTCAAATGTGGATGGCGGCACGACCTGACTAAGCAGCTCAAACGTGGCTAGATTGAGCATTTGACGCAGTGCAAAATTGGTTGCTTCACGTTCACCTTTACCAATTTGAATGTTTAAAAGTGTTCGTCCTGCAAAACGACCCGCGCTAATCCCGTAATCTTGCGCGACGATTTGTTTTTGCAAAGATACATTCCCCACCACTTTACTGGTGCGTGCATCGGTTAAGGACAAATCAAGACCAACGATAATCCGGGTCTGACTGTAATTTGGCCCTACTCCACCAATTTGCATATCAAAACCACCACCTGGGATAAAATCCAAACTATTAATACTGCCTGTCACATAGTAATTAGAAGCTTGAATCATACGCGGATCACGAATCCCCCATTTGGCTTCACTTTCAATAATGCGTGGGTCACGTCGGTTGAGTAAACTCACACCCGCGCGGAACAAGGCCGACTGCACCATATCTCCTGCACCTTGAGTGACCAATTTACCTGTGCCACCGTCAGTCACAACGTCCTTACCTGTCTGATCTAGAATGGCACCTACAGAAAAGTTGACGTCATTACGTATTTGACCTTTTAAGCACGACAATGCCATGTCAAAAGGAGTAAAAATGTCTGTAATTGCTGGCCCTTGAACGAGGCTTACAGGTTCTTTATTTGAAACCGCTAAGCCAGTACAACCGCTCAGGAAAGCGCTGAAAAATATCGTGGTACCCACCGAAGATATTTTGATTTTATTGGAAGTAAGATTCAGCATAGTGGTACGTCCGAGTGAGTGCTTAAATTAGGGCAATTCTGATTTTGTTGTTGTGTACTCGAATTGATTGACCCTTCATTAAAGGCAGAGGTTGAAAGTTTTATACCACTGTTATTTGAACCATTAATTGTGAGTGAGTTCGTCGAGGTATCGAGTGCTCCAATCGACGTTGAACTGGTATTGTTTTGCGTTTCAATATTATTGGTGGTATTTACATTGTTGGTGGTATTTAACGTTGTTTTTCCCAAGCCAGAATAATAATCAGAATCCATAAGCTCAATTAAATTGGCTTGATAAAGGTTTTCACTAGATCGTGTGCTTGATGCTTTCCAGCGGTAGCTCCAGTCATCGGTAGCATGTGTATTTCCTAGAAAACACAAACATATTAAAGCGACATTGATTGCTGATAGTTTCATAATCTTTACCGTCCTTTTTTATCTAGATCTTTTTCTAATTAGCTTCCTTCCACAGTTAATAATTCTAGAAAATAATTTTTGCAAATACAAAACAAATAAAATAAAGCAACCTAAAAACACAATTTACCCTCAATCTATTTAAAGCATATATTATTGTTTTAAATAATATTAATATATTTTAAAAACAGTGTAACAAATTATTTTTACAAACCATAAAACTGTTTACCAATTATAAATATTAATTAAATTAAGATTATTTATTTAATTAATATTTATTATAAAGCCTATAAAAAAATGAAATTTATTTATTAATTTAAATTAATTTAAATAGTTGTTTTTTATTGAATTTTAAAGGTAAAAATAAAACAAATCATGATATTTAAAATCAAATATTACTTGAAAATTAACATTAATTATAAAGATAATAATATTAAAATAATTCTCACTCCATGATTAATTTATGTAAATTTTATTATTTCTTAGTTTTTACTTAAGATTTTAAATTTTTTCTTAGTATAAAAAATATCAGCCTAACGAACAAAAAATAATTTAAATGGAAATCATTTACAATTGAAGTTTATTATTTATAGCGTTTATATTATTTGACAAAATTAATTATTTTTGAATGATAAATATCTTTATTCTTAATTTTATATTTCCACTTTTATTTTCATTTTAAATTTCATCATATTATTATGTTATAATATAACATAATTAAAATTTCTATTTATTCATACTCCAATTTTTTAACTGATAAATCTGATTTAACTCTTTAAATAACCACATTGAGTTATCAATATTTTCTTGTGCAACTTCACCAAGATAAAAGGATTAAAAAAATAATCACATCTATTATTTTTCATTAATACTGATCTTTTACAATGAGTTCAGTAGTAAATTTTACCGCTTGATCAATAATTTATTTGTTTAGATGCTTTTAAAAAATCAGATCATAAATTTATAAGGCTTGTAATGTTCGCTTTCGATATGTGCTATTTGAGACATCTAGCGCTACAATTTTTGGCTCAGTTGATTTGGATGTTTGAAGCTTTCGGTTGATATCCGCAGGGAAAACGATAAGCTCTCAATCTGAATCAAAAAAGTTAATCAGTTCACATGTAACGCAAAATTTCTATGGATTTTTATCGATTTTAAATGTTGTCTTTATTGTCGCTTATCTTTATTTTTTTAGTAAAACATTGAAGAGCATACGCCAGACGATGCTCTTCAATAGATCATTTCTTTTAATTTTGCATCAAACGTTTCACGCGAGGCTTATACATAAACTGATAAGTAAAGCCCAAAATAATCAACCAGAGCGGACTCACGTAAAGTGCTTTAAGGGTATCGGGCTCTAATGCCAGAATCACCAACGTAAACATCAAAAAGCCCAAAACCACATACGACATCAAAATACCGCCTGGCATTTTAAATGTCGATTGGGCATGCAACTCAGGGCGCAGCTTACGATAACGCAAGTAGCACACCATGATCATGCTCCATACGCTAATAAACAAGATCACGCAAAGTGAACTGGCCAGCGTAAAGGCCTCCATGGTATTGGGCACAAAATATTGCAACGCGGCACCTGCCATAATAAAGAGGCAGGAAAACAGTAAGCCATTGGCCGGTACTGCACGGCGCGATAACTGTGCAAATGCCTTAGGGGCTTGACCATCACGTGATAAACCAAACAACATACGGCTGGTCGAAAACACACCGCTGTTCATCGAGGACATCACCGAAGACAACACGACCAGATTCATGATGATGGCAGAAGTCGGAATACCTGCGTACAAAAACAGTTCTACAAATGGGCTTTTATTGGCACTGATCTGATTCCAAGGCGTCACCGACATCACCACAAACAGTGCCAATACGTAAAATAAAATAATGCGGATTGGGATGGCATTGATGGCTTTGGGAAGATTTTTTTCAGGATCTTTGGTTTCTGCGGCAGTCGTACCGACCAGCTCCACCCCAACAAAAGCAAAAACTGCAATTTGAAAGCCAGCCAAGAAACCTTCAACGCCTTTAGGAAACATTCCCCCTGCAGACCAGACATTACTGATCGATGCCACAGCGCCGGCAGGAGAATGAAAATGGCTAAACACCATGTAGCCACCGACGCCGATCAATCCGACAATCGCCAGAATCTTAATCAAGGCAAACCAGAATTCGATTTCACCAAACAGGCGCACGGTTAACAGATTCAGCCCGAGCACCAAAAACACACATGCTGCGCTAATGAGTGCCTGCCCCATTGGCGTAAAGGTGGTCCCATCGGGTAACCAGAAACTTAAATAGTTGATAATGGCAGCCAGATCGGCGATTCCGACCAGTACCCAGCCTAACCAGTAGGTCCAGCCCAGATAATAGCCAGCGCCCGGACCGAGCAGATCATGCGCCATATCGACAAAAGACTTATAATGCAGATTCGCCAGTAACAATTCGCCCATGGCACGCATTAAAAAAAAGAACATGACGCCAATGATCATGTAAATATATAAAATAGAAGGTCCTGCCAGCGAGATCGTTTTCCCTGATCCCATAAAGAGGCCTGTTCCAATGGCACCGCCAATCGCAATCAATTGTAAATGACGATTCGACAGTTTGCGCTGAAGCTCATGGGGTACATGCTCAGCGTCGCTATGACGTCCTGTAGTCATAAGGTCACATCCTTTTTGAATTTCCTCTTTTAAACCCAGCCATTTTTCCTTTTGTTTGGGATCGCCTCACAAAAATACTGAAAACGGCGGGATCTAACGCTCCTTGTGCCCGTCATTCACTTCAACATAAAGGGAAATACGGGTCTTAAATTGTCAACGCCAGCACACGAATGCGCTGGCGGATATAAAATTAAGCTTGTGCCGCAATCACGGCAATTTCGATGAGCCAGTCTGGATTGACCAGATCGGCCTGAATGGTGGCCCGTGCGGGGGTGGCCAGTCCATCGAGCCATTCGGTCCAGATTGTATTCACCTGTTGAAAATCATCAAGATGCTTTAAAAACAGTTGCGCAGAAAGCAGACGGGATTTGTCGGTATGGGCTGCGGCCAACAAAGCATCGATGGTTGCCAGAATTTCTCGGGTTTGCCCTTCAATCCCTTGCTCGGTCTGCTTCGGAACCTGACCAGAGAGATACACTACGCCATTAAAAATGGTGACAGCACTCATTACCGCGGTGGTATTGATGCGCTGAATATCGCTGTTCGACATGCCTATATCCTTATGTTTGTATAATAAATGGAACGCGTGCCGTCACAGCACACATGAGTTCATAACCTACGGTGCCCGAAGCCACTGCCACCTCATCGATGGATAAAGTTGCACCAGTTTTAGACCTGCCCCACAGCACCACCTCACTTCCCACAGCAGCCTGTGGTACAGGCGTCAAATCGACTGCCAGCATGTCCATACTGACGCGACCAACGGTACGGGTACGCACGCCATCTACCAGAATAGGCGTACCTGTCGGCGATATACGTTGATAACCATCGGCATAACCACAAGCCACAATACCGATCTTGAGTGGGCGGTCTGCCATAAAGCTTGAGCCGTATCCCACAGTGTCATTGGGCTGTAAATCTTGAATGGCCAGCAACTCACTACGTAGGCTCATCGTGGGCTTGAGTGTCCAGTGGTCGATTGAATGTGCCGGATAATCTGGTGCGCTGCCATAGAGCATGATGCCGCTACGGACAACATCGGAGTGCAATGGATGGCGTAGAATCGCGGCACTGTTACTGATCGATCGTGGGCCCGCAAGCCCCTCAACCGTTTGTTCAAAAATACGTTGCTGATAGTTAATCCCAGATTCGCCAAAACGACTGCCATCTGCATCGGAAAAGTGCGTCATGTGCGTGATACTGGCCACCTGCGGTAATGCATGCAGGCGCTGCCACGCTTCGCGATACGCCGCAGGCTGAAAGCCCAAACGGTTCATGCCGCTGTTCATTTTTAAATAAACATGAAACTGCGCTGGCGCAGGATGACGCTCGATCCATTCAATCTGGCTCAGGTGATGTACGGTAAAGCTGAGCTGATCTTGCGTGCAATCGTATAAATCTTGCGGTGAAAACACACCTTCCAGTAACAATATTGGCCCGGTCCAGCCCAACGCTCGAATGCGTTTGGCTTCGGCAAGATCAAGTAGTGCAAAACCATCGGCGGCGCTTAAGGCCGGATATACGCGTTCGATACCATGACCATAAGCATTGGCCTTAACCACGGCAAAGACCTGACTGTCTGGCGTGGCGTTTCGGGCAACCTGAAGATTGTGTGTTAAGGCATCCTGATGCACAACGGCATGAATGGGACGTGGCATGGTGAATCTTCCCTGAGGTTTAAGACATAGACTTAGGCTGCGCTAGAATAACGTTGCAGCGAGAGCCCTTCGGTACTGATATCGGTTTGATGGTTCAGCACAATGTCACTGATCAACTTGCCAGAGCCACAGGCCATGGTCCAACCCAAAGTGCCATGTCCGGTATTGAGAAATAAATTTTTAAAGCGGGTCGCACCAATAATTGGCGTGCTGTCTGGTGTCATTGGGCGTAAACCTGTCCAGAAAGACGCTTCTGCCATATTGCCGCCCGGGAATAAATCTTGTGTCACCATCTCAAGCGTGGCGCGTCGATCTTGATTTAAGCCAAGATTAAAGCCACTCAGCTCGGCCATCCCTCCCACACGAATACGCTGGTCGAAACGGGTAATGGCGATCTTGTAAGTTTCATCGAGCACGGTTGACTGCGGCGCGAACTCAGGCTGCACAATCGGGATTGTGAGTGAATACCCTTTGACTGGATACACCGGCAGATTAAGTTCAAGCGGTTTTAAAAAGTCACGCGAATAACTACCAAATGCCAATACATAACGATCTGCTGTTAGAGTTTGACCATTAACGCGCACGCCTTTGATGCTATCGCCTTCGACCACCAAGCCTTCGACCTGCTGATTAAACCGAAAATCGACGCCTAGTGCTTTGGCTTTGTTGGCCAGCGCATTGGTAAACAAATAACAGTCGCCAGTTTCATCATTTGGCAAGTGCAAACCACCGACCAGTTTATCCTGAGCATGTGCAAGTGCCGGCTCGACTTGGGCAAGCCCCTCGCGATCAAGTAGTGCATAACCAACGCCACATTCTTCTAGCACCTGAATGTCACGCTGCACTGCTTCTAATTGTGCTTCGCTACGAAAAACCTGCAAGGTTCCCTTAGCACGGTTCTCATATTCGATACCTGTGGTTTCACGCAATGCTTTGAGGCAGTCACGGCTGTATTCAGCCACACGCATCATGCGTTCTTTGTTGGTGGTATAGCTGGCTGGATTACAGTTTTTAAGCATTTGCGCCATCCACTGTAACTGCCACATGCTGCCATCGATATTGATTGCCAAGGGTGCATGATGTTGAAACATCCATTTTACCGCTTTAAACGGAATGCCCGGCGCTGCCCACGGGGTAGAGTAACCCGGTGAAATCTGACCAGCATTGCCAAAACTGGTTTCTTCTGCTGGCCCCGCCTGACGGTCTAATACCGTAACCTGCGCGCCTTGTTGCGCAAGGTAATAAGCGCTAGCCACACCAATAACACCACTGCCCAAAACAATTACACGCATGTCCGTTCCTTCAATCCGTATTAGGTTATTTCACTAGTATATTTCTGGTTAGATAGTTAATTTCACTGATTTAAACGCTATAATTTAGGTAATTTTAAGAATTCGTCGTGCAAAAAAACGAAAAAAAGGAAATTTCTTATGCGTGCACTAGACCGGATTGATCGGCAGATTTTAGATATTCTGCAAAAGGAAGGGCGCATTGCCATCAGCGAACTGGCTTCACGGGTCAATTTATCGACCACACCTTGCTCCGAGCGGGTCAAGCGACTAGAGCGCGATGGCGTGATCACAGGTTATCATGCACGGCTGAATCCGGCGTATGTCGATCGGAATCTATTGGTCTTTCTGGAAATCAAGTTATCGGCAAAATCGGGGGATGTATTTGATCAGGTCGCACGTGACTTAGTGGCGATTCCTGAAGTGTTGGAGTGTCATCTGATTTCGGGGGAATTTGATTATCTGGTCAAAGCACGCCTGAAGGAAATGAGTGCCTATCGCCGCTTGCTCGGCGATCTGCTTAAAAAACTGCCCTCCTCGGCGTCTTCACACAGCTATATTGTGATGGAGGAAATTAAGGAAACCTTATTTTTGGACGTTTCACGTCTGTAATCACACGACTTAATGAATTCTTAAAAAATCAAGCATCACTTTGCAAACCACACCCAGTCGTGTGGTTTTTTTAATTAACTCCAGTTAATATGCGTCTTTTTGGTGCAAAATTATAAATATAGCCATCATTATTACAAAATTCATAATTTAATTATGTATTGCATAATTAAATTGAGTTTAGTATGCTCATTCATATAACGCAGTATCAGTTGGACGATACGTTGTTAAAAAAATGAAGCAGGACGGCGATTTTGAGTTTCAATAATTTCCTTTGAGCGCAATCGTCTTTTAAACCTAGGGTGCTACCCCGATACAATTTTAAATTGGTTGGTTGTATTGGTGATGCCTATTCCTTAGCCCTTTATAGGCTCTGTAGCATTCTATGTTTAAAAATCTAAAGCGATCCAATGAGTGGATTCGGTAAAAATCGATAATGAGGACGGAATAAGATGGATATTTTAGATAACCCTTTGGAGCTATGCGGGTTTGCATTTATAGAGTTTGTTTCCAAAGAAAACGAACTTGATCTGATTTTTAAAACCATGGGGTTTACCCAAGTTGCACGTCATAAATCAAAGCAAGCATTCCTTTGGCGTCAGGGCAATATCAATATTATTTTGAATTATCAACCTGAATCTTACGCATCTTATTTCTTTAATGAACATGGTCCATCGGCCTGCGCAATGGGCTTTCGCACCCGTGATGCTGCCAAAGCATTTAATAAAGCACTCGAACTGGGTGCCGAGCCCATGTACAGCAAAATCGGCCCGATGGAATTAAATATTCCAGCCATTAAAGGCATTGGTGGTATGCCAATCTTTTTGGTCGATCGTGACATTTATGAAAATGATTTTGAATTTATCGATGGTATCGAGGCAAATCCTGTCGGCACAGGTTTAAAAGAAATCGATCATCTGACGCATAATGTCTATAAAGGCCGCATGGACTACTGGGCTTCTTTTTATGAAAAGATTTTCAACTTTCAAGAAATCCGTTATTTCGATATCAAAGGCGAGTATACGGGCCTGACCTCTAAAGCCCTGACCGCGCCAGACGGTAAAATCCGCATTCCACTCAATGAAGATTCAGACAAAGGTAACGGTCAAATTGCAGAATTCTTAGCCGATTTTAACGGCGAAGGGATTCAGCATATTGCCTTTATTACAGATGATTTACTGGCCACATGGGATAAACTCAAGGCGCTCGGGCTGAACTTTATGACTCCACCGCCTGCCACCTACTACGAAATGCTGCCAGAGCGCTTGCCCGCCCATGGCGAACCGACTGAAGAGCTACAAAAACGCGGTATTCTACTCGATGGCAGCACGCAAAATGGCGAGAAAAAACTACTGCTTCAGATTTTTTCTGAAAATATGATTGGGCCGGTTTTCTTTGAATTTATTCAGCGTAAAGCAGATGACGGTTTTGGCGAGGGTAATTTTAAGGCGTTGTTTGAATCGATTGAGCGTGATCAGATTCGTCGTGGTGTACTTCAAGTATAAGCATTTAACACCCGAAATCGCCTGATACTCCACTGCACTTTGAATGAAGCGCAGTGGATTTATTTTTTGTGTTTAGCGGTTTTGCAAAAAACGATTGATCGCCGCCACTGCGCTTTTCAGCTCAGCCAACTTTTCGCTTTGTGCATCTAGCGGCAAGAACATTTCAGTGTCGATGGCCACAATACAAAACTCCAATACACCCTGTGCATTAAAGACAGGCAGCCCCACAGCATTAATCCCCACCAGCAAATCGCCTTGTGCCAGTGCCATGTGTTGCTCAAGAATCGAAGTTTTGAGGGTTAGAAATTCATCCCAATTTTGTGGTTTAAGCGGATAGCTCGACTGTGCCGCGGCTTGCCATTCCAGTTCCATAAGTGGACGCACCACATGTTCGGGCATAAATGAGGCAAAGACTCGGCCCGATGCCGAATTAACCAATGGCATAATCGAGCCAACTTTGGTCACAATGGCAATGGGGTGATTCGACTCCATGGCTTGTACTACGAGCGGTCCACGCGGTGACCATTTACTAATTTGAATGCTACAGCCAATTTTGGCCTGCACATCATAAATCATCGACTGAACAAGTTGCAGCGCGTCGGTATGTTGAATACAATTCAGCCCCAATCGCCAAGCCTGATCGCCCAGTGCATACTGGCCATCATCAAGCTGCTTGGCATAATCCATACGAATCAGGCTCACCAGATAACGGTGCACTTTTGCAGGATGCATGTCTAATTTGTGCGATAAGTCTTTTAAAATAATGGGATGCTGATGGTCGACCAATGCATTCAACACACTCAAACCCACTTCAAGCGATTGAACCCCACCCGATAATCTTTCTTCAACCATTGATGCACTCTTTTAAGATGAAATTCTCAAGCATATGCAGTGTTCCGATATTTTTACAAGACTGCATAAACGTGCTGACATCATGCCTGACATTGGTCAAAACTGAAATGCTCTTTTTTCATTTATGCCACGACTTTGCCCCGATTCCAGCAGATTTCACGGCACAGTATGCCGCTATAGCACCTTTGAAAATCGGTTGATTATCGACAGATTTTGATTTTTTTTGGTTTAAATTTATGATATACGTAATTTGTTTTAAAAAAATTACACGACATGGATGAGAATAAGCATATGTCACAGCAAGAGCAAGGTCGCCTCAAACCCGGTTTATCCAATCGCCATATTCAATTAATTGCGCTGGGCGGTGCGATTGGTACGGGACTATTCCTCGGTATTTCACAATCGATCAAACTGGCAGGGCCTTCGGTTATTTTGGGTTATGCCATCGCGGGTCTGATTGCCTTTTTTATGATGCGTCAGCTTGGTGAAATGGTGGTGCATGAGCCGGTCAGTGGCTCGTTTAGTTATTTTGCCAATAAATACTGGGGACGCTTTGCCGGGTTTATTTCGGGTTGGAATTATTGGGTGTTGAACGTGCTGGTCTGTATGGCCGAGCTGAGCGCGGTTGGCCTGTATGTACAGTACTGGTGGCCCGACATCCCAACATGGGTTTCAGCACTGGGCTTTTTCATCCTGATTAACGTGATTAACCTGCTCCACGTGAAACTTTTTGGTGAAATGGAATTTTGGTTTTCAATCATCAAAATTGCCGCCATTTTGGCCATGATTGCCTTTGGTTCTTACTTGCTGGCCACTGGAAGCGCAGGACCTCTGGCACAAATCAGCAATCTCTGGGCACTGGGTGGCTTCTTTCCACATGGCGTAACCGGCCTACTGATGGCCATGGCCGCGATTGTATTTGCCTTCGGTGGAATCGAACTGTTTGGTATTACCGCAGCCGAGGCACGTGACCCGAAAAAAACACTCCCTAAAGCCGTCAATCAGATTATTTACCGGATTCTCATTTTTTATATTGCTACGTTGTGCGTGTTACTGGCACTGTTTCCATGGAATCAAATGGCACAAGGTGGCAGTCCATTTGTAATGGTATTTGCCTCACTCAATAGTCAAGGTGTCGCGACAGCCCTCAACTTTATTATCTTGACTGCGGCCGTATCGGTTTATAACGGTACTAGCTACTGTAGTAGCCGCATGTTGCTGGGTTTGGCCGAACAAGGCAATGCCCCTCAATTTTTGAAAAAAATCAATTCTCGCGGCATTCCAGTTTATGCAGTCCTACTCTCTGCCTTTGTCACTGCACTCTGTGTATTGCTCAATTATCTGTTCCCAGAAAAAGCCTTTGCATTTTTGATGATGCTGGTCGTGGCGGCTATTGTGATTAACTGGGTGGTGATTTCCTTTACCCATTTAAAATTTCGTCAGCAGCTTAAACGTATCCATGTGACATCGCATTTTCCAAGTTTGTTCTACCCTGTGACCAATTATTTATGTATGGCTTTTATGCTTGGCATTTTGGTGATCATGAGCCTCACGCCCGACATGCGTCTTGCCGTCTGGCTGATTCCAGCATGGCTCATTTGCTTAAGTCTGGCGTATTGGATTCAGCAACGAAACGATGCCATGCGCAGTGCCGCATTGACATTTGAGTCTGAAAATTCATTTAAATAAACTCAATAGTGTATTTAGAAAAAGTCGAAAGGTTTTGTAAAAATAATTTTCAAGGCGGTCGTATTTCAGCATGGTGCTACTTGGCGCTTACTGATACATTAGTTCAGTTTAAGCGGAGATCCCGCTTAAGACTGTCACACTCCAATAACACACAGTTTGAGCTTAACTGTGGAATGAAAGGACTTTTTAATGTTTCAACATATCCCACCGTATGCAGGCGATCCAATTTTATCGCTTATGGAACAATTCAATGCCGACACGCGTGAAGGTAAAGTAAATTTAAGTATCGGGCTTTATTACAACGAAGATAGCATTGTGCCGCAACTTGATACCATCATGGAAGCACAAAAGCGTATCGAACCAAAGCAAAATAAAACCAAACTGTATTTGCCTATGGAAGGGTTCAAGCCTTACCGTGATGCAATTCAAGCCCTACTTTTTGGAAATAACAGCCCGGCGGTACAAAGTGGACGTGCCGTGACCATTCAAACGCTCGGTGGTTCAGGCGCATTGAAAGTGGGTGCAGATTTTCTTAAAAACTATTTCCCGAATTCTGAAGTATGGGTCAGCCAGCCAACTTGGGACAACCACGTGGCAATCTTTAATGGTGCCGGCCTTAAAACGCATTACTATCCATATTTTGATGCTGAAACACGTGGTGTTGACTTCGATGGTATGCTCTCTACCTTCAAACAGCTTCCGGCGCAAAGTATTGTGCTTTTACACCCATGCTGCCATAACCCAACCGGTGCAGATCTGACGCCAGCACAGTGGGACCAAGTGATTGAGGTATTAAAATCAGGCAATCTGATTCCTTTCCTAGACATTGCCTACCAAGGTTTTGGCGAAGGTATGGAGCAAGATGCGTATGCCATTCGTGCGCTTGATCAATCGGGAATGAACTTTATTGTCAGCAATTCATTCTCTAAAATCTTCTCGTTGTATGGCGAGCGTGTTGGTGGTTTGACATTTGTATGTGACGATGCAGAAAGTGCGCAATGTACGTTTGGTCAGTTAAAAGCCACTGTACGCCGTATCTACTCAAACCCACCAACGACGGGTGCATGGTTGGTCGATCAGGTGCTAAATGATGCAGCGTTGAACCAACAATGGCAAAACGAAGTAAAAGATATGCGCGAGCGTATTCTTAAAATGCGTCAAATCTTGCGTGATGAGCTTACAAAAGCACTTCCTGAGCGTGACTTTAACTACCTGCTTGAGCAAAAAGGCATGTTTAGCTACACCGGTTTAACGGGTGAGCAGGTCGATCAATTACGTGAAGACTATGCGATTTACCTCGTGCGTAGTGGTCGTATCTGTGTTGCAGGCCTCAACATGAGCAACGTATACATCGTGGCCAAAGCAATGGCAGAAGTTCTGGCCAAAGAAACTGCACAAGCTTAATCTGAATCGCCGCTGTGTTGCGTATGCAGCACAGCGGACGTCTATTTATACCGTCGTTGTTACAGCATTGAATTGTTTTTCATATAAAAATACTTATATAGTAAATTCATAACTCATTACTTTATGGACAATAATGCTTCAAGATCAACAAAAATTTATCCAGATTTTAGGTTGGGTGGCAACCTTTACGGCCATTTGTATGTACGTTTCGTATATTCCACAAATCATGAATAATCTGGCTGGACACAAAGGAAATCCGATTCAACCTTTTGTTGCAGCAATCAACTGTTTATTGTGGGTCATTTATGGACTCAAACGCAAAGACTATCCGCTTGCGGCGGCCAATGCACCCGGTATTTTGTTTGGTGCCGCAGCATGTTTCACTGCACTTTAATTTCACTATTATTTTGTATAAATGTTTGAGTAAAAAACACCCCTCCATTTGGAGAGGTGCTCAATACGTTTTAATTTTAGAAACGGAACTGTTTTAGATCGAGCGGAATTTCGACCCCAATCGATGCACCCGCATCGTTGCCGTGTATATCTGAATCACTTACCCAGCCATTAATCTTCAATGGCAGATCTGGCTTAATGTAATGCGTCCACGTTAAGTCGAGTGCTTTGACTTCGTCTTTTTCAGGGAAAGCACGGTTAATTGCGAGATTAGATTGATTGACTTTTGCCAGTAAGACGCGCCCGCTAATTCGGTTCATGACATCTACACGAATATCGCCGCCCACCGAGTACATCTGACCATCACCACCGATGGCATGACCTAGCGGATAACCATGCTGGTAATAGCCGTCTGTATAAATGTAGTGACTGTAAGATACACCCTTGACATCAAAATTAGTACGGGTATCTGCCCATTCAGCATACAACTGGTAAGGCATATTGCGTACGCTAGAGGAGTAGTCAAAACCTGCTACATAAAGATGTTTTGAAGGTAACTTACCTGCTTCATCTTCTCCAACTAATTGACCGTAAATTCCAAAAGGAACGTTAAGAATAGAATTAAAGTTCATACGAGCATCGAAACCAGCAATTTGATTCGAACGATCTTCACTGGCATCATAGACGTTATCGTTACCTTTAATCGCATTCCATAGGGAGTCCCAACTCTCTGAGCGCCCTTTACCGCCCCATTGTAATGTTCGGGTTGCACCTAATTCTAAATAAGGGAGTGGCTGCGCTGTCAGTCTAAGGCCTAAAAGCTTGGCATCAGGTACAGCGGTGTATTTGTCGAGCTGACCACCAAACACTTGGTACTGCCACGGCCCAATCCATGACAGCCATTTGGTTTCAAATGCTTTTTGTTCGGCACGTTGCACTGTCACGCCATAAACCGGGCGGCTGGCATCGCCTCGAATCAAGCTGCCGTCATGTCCTGGTCCCCACCATGTTGGAATCTGGCCTGCAATCACCCACTGGTTCCAGAGTTTACCGGCCAAATACGAGCCTTCGACATTGACCTTACGGCCGTTATCGATTTGCTGATCTTTTTCGCCATTTACACGTAATTTACCATCCCAGTTTTCACCACCGGCATTTACTTCCAACGATGCAACATATTGTGCTTTTTGCTGATCACCAAAGGCTTGAGGTAAATTTTTCTGATCGGTTTCGGCAAATAATCCGAGTTTAACCGGTGTCTGATCGGCTTTTAGCGCATTGACGACAGAATTGAGTACGCGCTGTTGATTCTTGTTTTGTACCTTGGCATTTGCAAGGGCACGCTGGATTTCATCACCACTTAAAGGCCATGTCGATGTGCTGATTTGAATCACACCTTGCTGATTCAACCAGTTTAAATCCGTACGCAAATCTTCATTGTTCAGCACAATGCCTTGGGCAAAGCTAAGCGCTCCCCATCCCATTAACGCAGAAAATAAAATAGTTTTTCTAAACAACATGACCTGGTCTTTCTCTAGTTTATTATATCTCGTTCACCTTAATTTTTTTCTTTTGCTTTTGCAACCTTAAAAAAAATGGAAATGTAAGGGCACAGTGTGTGATAGCTGCATAAGACAGACCCGTTTAGATTTTTTTTGATTTCCCCCAATACTTTAGCTTGGAGGTATGACCAATACCGACATTAAAACTGTTGGTCGGATCCAGATGCTGATAAAACTGTGCCAGCGCTGGCTTGGCGATATATAAATGACCCACGTTGTGCTCGGCAGGATACTCTGCCCGGCGCGCATCGAGTAAGGTCCACATTTCGTGCTCCATCGCTAAGGGATCTACGCCTTTTTTGACAATATAGTCCTGATGAAAAACATGACAGAAAAAATGACCGTAATAAAGTTTATGTAAGATTTTGGATTCAAGATGGGCCGGCAACTGCTCCACCCAATCCCGATCATTGCGTCTTAAGGCAATATCTAAGGCAACAATATCCTCGACTTCATTTAAATGTGTATCGCGGTAGCGAATCGCGGCGCCGGCAATCGCAAAACGGTGCAAAAATGCTTTACGGCCTTCATCTTCATCACACAAGAAAAAAGCACCAGACGGATGTACAGCAAAATAATCGTGTAAAAATGTCTGCACAGCAGAGATCGATTGCTGCTCGATTCTTAAAATGAGGTGATGTTCATAACGATCTCGAAACTGATTCATGCGTTCAGGTAAATGATTGGGCAAACAATAGGTCACCGCCTGCAACAACTGATCAGTCCAACCTTTTAGCTTAAAACGCTCCAGAACCCCGTCTATTTTATCTTTTAAAGCAAAGGCCTTGGGTACATTGGCCGTTCCGAATTTTTCAATAAATAAGAAAGTATCCTTGCCGTATTTTGCACCAATATCATAGGCATCACGATGAATATATTCACCTGCAATCGGAAGACTCGGTAGTGTGGTCAGCAAGGCACGTCTGAGCGCGGTCAGATCATCGGCATCGTTGGTTCCGATATAAAATACCTGACTCTCGACTTTGGCGAAGGTATCTAGCCGTACCGCAAAGACGCAGATTTTTCCGGCAGAACCGGACGCTTCAAACAATCGCGATGGATCGGCATTAAATCGCGCCGGACTATCAGCATCGACTTGCGTTACATCGTGGCTATAATGCGGATCGGAGGCATGCCCCACATCGTCTTGAATATCTGAACCGCGATATTGCTGCGTTTCAAGCCGTGTCAGAATCTCTTCAGGTGTATCGCCAAGTGCAATCCCAAGATGATTCACTAGGTGAAGCTCGCCATGAGCATCGACTTGTGCATATAACGCCAGCTCGGTATAGGCCGGTCCGCGACGAACCAAAGCGCCTCCCGAATTGTTACATACACCGCCCAGCACCGAGGCTCCAATACACGATGAACCAATAACCGAGTGCGGCTCACGCTGAAAAGGTTTAAGGGTCTGTTCGAGTCGATCTAGTGTCGCACCCGGCAGACAGACCACCTGCTCACCATCACGTATGACCTGAATCCCTTGCAAACGTCGGGTACTTAAAAGCACCACCGGCCGGTCGTAATCTTCACCATATGGTGTAGAGCCTCCCGTCAGGCCAGTATTGGCGGCCTGCATGATCACAATACAATCTGCATCGAGCACCGCCTGCAAAACACGCCATTGTTCGAGTAAACTTCCCGGACACACCACGCCCAACACTTTGCCTTCACCAAATCGTCGTCCCTGTCGATACTGACGGGTCTGCTGATCACCAGTCAAAACATAAGACTTGCCCACAATCTGTTGTAAGTGCTGAATCAGTGATGTTGTGCTGTGTGGCATGTGGAATATCCTTTTAGAAGCTCAATGCTTTGTTCATTTCGACCAAGCAAGATGAATCAATGTCGGCAATGCGCTTAACACCGGTCAGGGTCATGGCCACTCGCATTTCTTTTTCAAGTAAATCGAGTAAATTAGACACGCCCTGCCCCCCTTGCGCCGCCAGTGCATAAACAAATGCACGTCCGATCATGACGCTATCTGCGCCAAGGGCCAGCATGCGCACAATATCCAAACCATTGCGAATACCTGAATCGGCCAAAATGGTTAAATCGCCTTTGACTGCATCGGCAATCGCAGGTAGGGCGTGTGCCGAAGACAGTACGCCATCAAGCTGGCGTCCACCATGATTAGATACCACGATCCCATCGGCACCAAATCGAACCGCATCTTTGGCATCTTCCGGGTCTAAAATGCCCTTAATAACCATCGGGCCATCCCAAAAATCACGAATCCATTCCAAATCTTTCCATGAAATAGACGGATCAAAATTATTGCCCAACCAGCCAATATAATCTTCAAGCCCGGTCGGTTTTCCTAAATATTTTGAAATATTGCCTAAATCATGCGGACGACCCAGCAATCCCACATCCCACGCCCAATGTGGATGCATGACCGACTGTAAATAACGGCGTATGGCTGCATTCGGGCCACTCATACCTGAATGGGCATCTCGATAACGTGCACCCGGCACTGGCATATCGACGGTAAAGACCAAGGTCGAGCAGCCTGCCGCTTTGGCACGCTCCAAGGCATTTTTCATAAAGCCACGATCACGAAGCACATAAAGCTGAAACCACATCGGACGCTGAATGGCTGGCGTCACTTCTTCAATCGGACACACCGAAACCGTCGAAAGGGTAAAAGGAATGCCCTTTTTATCTGCCGCTACGGCTGCTTGTACCTCGCCACGACGGGCATACATGCCTGTTAGCCCGACTGGAGACAATGCCAACGGCATCGAAAGCGTTTCGTTAAATAATTGGGTTTCGAGGCTCAATGCCGACATATCTTTTAATACACGCTGACGCAGTGCCACGTGAGCTAAATCTTCAACATTTCGTTTCAGCGTCGATTCACTATATGCGCCGCCATCGATGTAATGAAATAAAAACGGCGGCAAACGGCGCTGCGCCGCTTCGCGATAATCGTTTGAAGATGAAATAATCATGCTGAATCAATCCTGTTTAAACGAGTAGCACGTTTCTGGCGAGCGTCGTCTTCGTCCAGTGCACGTACCTGATGGATGACAAATTCGATATGACCACATACCGCATCACGCGCAGCTTGCGCATCTTGGCGGTCGATGGCATCCATAACCTGAAAGTGCTGATCACTGAGTAAATCGGCGCTTACAGGATGGTTATAAACTTTTTTTCGGCCCAAAAAGACGTTGTATTGCAGCAGGTCAAACAGGCTGCGCATCATTTGAATCAGCACTGCATTGTGCGAGGCTTCTGCAATCGCCAGATGAAAATTGGCATCGGCCACCGCTGCCGCCGCAGAATCGCCACGCGCCTGATGCTGTGCAATTTCATCAAAATACTGGTGAATTTTGGCACGATCTTGTTCGGTGGCTCGCTGTGCGGCGTACCATGCCGTACCGCCTTCCAAAATGAGCCGTGACTCCTGCACATCAAATCGATACTGCGGATCTTCTTCAAGCAGTAGACTAATTGGCTCGACGATGTGTTGTTGTGGCCATGTTTCGGGCAAATGCACGATATAGGTACCATCTCCTCGACGGCTGGCCAGCACCCCCAAACTATTGAGCTGCTGGATGGCTTCGCGTAGTGAGGGTCGCGAAATTCCCAGACTGGTGGCCAGTACACGCTCGGCAGGCAAGCGGTCGCCTTGTTTCAGGTTACGTTGCTCAATGAGCGCCTGTAACTTTTGTACCACCTGGTCAGAGACTCGCATACTTTTTCCTTATATCGTGAGTTTAGGGAATCATCCACGGCACAATATACGCCTGTACCGTCACAATGATGCCCACAAAGATGGTAAATATGATGCTATGTTTTACCGTAAAACGGAACAAATCCGATTCTTTACCCACTAAACCCACCGCAGCACAGGCAATCGCAATTGACTGAGGTGAAATCATTTTACCTGTCACGCCGCCACTGGTGTTGGCTGCTACCAGCAATACCTCAGGAATACCGATCTGCTGGGCGGTGGTGGCTTGTAATGCCGAAAACAAGGCATTCGATGAGGTATCCGAACCCGTTAAAAACACCCCTAACCAACCTAAAAATGGCGAGAAAAAGGTAAACGCATGGCCCGTATGCGATAAAGCAAGCGCCAAGGTGGCAGACAGTCCAGAATAGTTGGCAATAAATGCAAAAGCCAAGACCATCCCGATTGAATAGATCGGTACTTTTAGCTCATTTAAAGTTTCGCCAAAAGTCACCACAGCCTGCTTTGCATTCATTTTTAAGAAAATGATGGTGATCACTGCGGCAATAAAAATGGCCGTTCCGGTGGCAGAAAACCAGTCGAACTTATAAATTGCATCGTAGGGAGTATGCTCTGGCACAATCGGTGGAACTTTTTCGACCCATCGATGTAAGCCAGGTACTTCAATCTTAAAAATCCAGTGTTCCAATGCACCGCCTTTGGCAAACAATGCTTTAAATGGCTTGATGCTCCAGAGGGTGACCATGAGCGTCAGGATCATAAATGGTGACCACGCCTTGGCAATCTGACCTACGCGGTAATGTTGTACAGATTGGGGGGCAGTCTGAGTATCTTCGGTCTGTTCGAATCTAAAAGTATGCTTGGGTTGCCAGAATTTAAATAACACCGTCAAACTGACTAAGGATGCAATCGCAGCCGTAATGTCCGGTAGTTCAGGCCCCAAAAAGTTTGAGGTCAGATACTGCGCAATCGCAAATGCTCCACCGCCCACCAAAACCGCAGGCCATGTTTCTTTCACGCCACGCCAGCCATCCATAATGGCCATAATCCAAAACAGTACAATGATCACCAGAAAAGGCAGCTGACGCCCCACCATCTGGCTGATTTCCATGGTATCGACCCCAGAAACCTGCCCTGCCACAATAATTGGAATTCCCATCGCGCCAAAAGCCACCGGTGCGGTATTCACAATCAAACACAGGCCTGCGGCATAGAGCGGTTTAAACCCTAAACCCATCAGTAATGCCGCGGTAATGGCAACAGGGGCACCAAAGCCTGCTGCACCTTCTAAAAAGGTACCAAAGGCAAATCCGACCAACAGCATCTGAAGGCGCTGATCTGCGGTAATTGATAAAATACTGGAACGAATGATGTCGAACTGTCCGGTTTTGACCGAAACTTTATATAAAAATACCGCTCCCAGAATAATCCACGAGATCGGCCATAATCCGTAAAAAAAGCCATAAATCACTGCACCAAAAGCCATTGCTGCTGGCATTTGGTAAAAAAACAATGCAATTAAAAGCGCCAGCACCACCGTAATGGTCCCCGCAACACTGCCTTTTAAACGTAATACGGCAAGTGCGATAAAAAAGAAAATAATCGGAATCAGCGCGACCAAGCTGGATAGCCAGATATTATTTAGAGGGTCATAGGCTTGTTGCCAAACATGCAGCATTTTCATCTCCTTGAAATGCCGAGAATCATTTTGTTTTCAGGAAAAATGCTCCTGCAAACCAGTCAATACATTTAAATTGGTCATACCAATTTAGCTTTAAGCAAAAATATGCTAGGGGATTTCTATTTTTTGCATACTAAACCAGCTAAAATAGAATCTCAATGCTTATTTTAAATTTAAATTGGTCATACCAATATGAAGTAAAGGACATCGCTTGTCTTCTTGGTCATCGCGAAACACTGATGTAGGCATGAGGCCAAGCATCCATCTACACGACAACTCCAGACGCAGATTGGTTGAAAATCCTAATCGATTGATTGGGTTCAATGTTATGATGAACACATGAATACTTTGCAAAGAGCCGTCGGTTTTCCCTTCTTTTATTTTGAATGGTTAAGGACAACACAACATGTTTGATCTTGATAGCCGATTACTCAATATTTTTTATCATGTTTATAAATCCAAGAGTGTTTCGACGGCAGCCGATGCGATTGGTGTGAGTCAACCGACCATCAGCAATGGCTTGATCAAAATTCGCCAGCATTTCGGCGACCCGTTGTTTTTACGTGTGGGCAATGAAATGATTCCCACCGAATTGTCCAAGCAAATTTTTCCGCTGATTAGTGAAGTGATCAACAAAGTTGAAAGTATTAATAATTTCAGTGTGAATTTCGATCCTTCCAAGTCGGATTTGCTGTATACCTTGGCCATGACCGATGTGTCGCATCTGGTGTTGTTGCCACAAATTACTCAGTTTTTAAATAAAAATGCGCCGTTTATTCGGCTCAATGTCCGTCCGATTAGCTCAGAAACCAGCTATCAAATGGCAAATGGTGAAATCGATCTGGCCATTGGCTTTCTGCCTCAGCTCGAAGATGGTTTTTATCAACAGAAATTGTTTTCACAGCGTTATGTGGTGATTTCCCGTAAAAATCATCCACGCCTGCAAAGTGACCGCATCAGTATTGATGATTATATTCGTGAAATGCACATCGATATTGATGCTGGTGCTGGGCATTATCACATCGAAAATGAGCTGCAAAACAAAGGCTTAAGACGCAACGTACTCATTCGACTGCCCAGCTATCTGGGTGTAGGGCTGGTGGTCCAGGAAACCGATGCGATTGCCACCGTACCGTATTATTTGAGTCAGGTCTTACTGGCACGCGGTAACCTGCAAATTTACGATGCACCGCTTGAGTTTCCCACCTATAGCATCAAGCAGCACTGGCATATGTGTTGTCATCACAAGACCAGCCATCAATGGTTTCGTCAATCGTGCTATGAAATTTTCAAAACCATTGCTTAAACATCAAATTGTGAATTCAAGCCGTTATATTTTGATGTAATTTACCGCGTCAGGCTTTTAACGATCTGGTTTAAACGATCATATTCTTTTCATGTGGCTTGGGTATAATGGGCGCACATAATTTTTTTAATATCTAATTTAAGATGACAACACTTACCTGCTTTAAAGCCTACGATATTCGAGGCAAACTTGGTACAGAACTAAACGAAGAAATTGCTTACAAAATTGGCCGTGCCTATGGTCAGATTTATCAACCTAAAACTGTCGTGGTCGGATGCGATGTCCGTTTAAGCAGTGAAGACCTTAAACAATCCACTATTCGCGGTTTAAACGATGCCGGTGTCAATGTACTTGATTTGGGGATGACCGGTACTGAAGAGGTCTACTTTGGCGCTTTTCATCTAGATGTTCAGGGTGGTATTGAAGTGACTGCAAGTCACAATCCGATGGACTACAACGGTATGAAGTTGGTGCGTGAAAATGCGCGCCCTATCAGTGCAGATACTGGTTTAAAAGAAGTTCAGGCACTTGCAGAAAGCAATGAATTTCATGATGTTGCGGTCAAAGGCACCACACAAGCGTACAACATCTTGCCAGAATTTATTCAGCACTTACTGACTTATATTGATACCAGCAAAATCCGCCCACTTAAATTGGTAGTCAATGCTGGTAACGGTGCGGCAGGCCACGTGATCGATGCACTTGAGCATGAATTTAAAAGCCTGAACGTGCCAGTTGAATTTATCAAGATTCATCATGAAGCTGATGGCAGCTTTCCAAATGGTATTCCGAACCCTTTACTGGTTGAAAACCGTGACAGCACGCGCAATGCAGTGATTGAACATCAGGCAGACATGGGGATTGCTTGGGATGGCGATTTTGACCGCTGTTTCTTATTCGATGAAAAAGGCCAGTTTATCGAAGGCTACTATATTGTTGGCTTGCTTGCACAAGCCTTCTTGTTGAAACAATCAGGGGAAAAAATTGTCCACGATCCACGTTTAGTCTGGAACACCCTTGATATTGTCGATGCTCATGACGGCGTCACGGTTCAATCTAAATCGGGGCATGCATTTATTAAACAAGTGATGCGTGAACACAATGCTGTTTATGGCGGTGAGATGAGCGCGCATCATTACTTCCGTGATTTTGCTTACTGCGACAGCGGCATGATTCCTTGGTTATTGGTATTAACCTTATTGTCTGAAACACAGCAATCGTTATCGACATTGGTTGAAAACATGATTGCCAAGTTTCCATGCAGTGGTGAAATCAACTTTAAAGTGGCCGATACCCAAGCCACCATTCAAAAATTATTTGATCACTACAATGATCAAAATCCCGAGATTGACCGTACCGACGGTGTGAGCCTAGACTTCGGAACATGGCGTCTGAATGTCCGTGCCTCGAATACTGAGCCGCTATTGCGTCTGAATATCGAAAGTCGTGGTCATGATCAGGCAGCTCAACCGATTCAACAGTATGTCGATGAAGTTACTGCACTGATTCAGGCCTAAGCCATATCCACAAAAAAGGCGATTCCAAGAATCGCCTTTTTTTATTTCTCAAACATTACTTTGCTTGCTTGAGCGCCGATGCATTGGCCTGCTCTAAATCATAGAGTGTGTAGTCTTTTTTATGCAAACGACTTAAATAGCCGACCTGCTCTCTGGCCTTATCGACCTGTCCATTTGCCAGCAATAATTGCGCGTACTTTTGCATATTGTAAGGTGTGGCTTTGTTGTAGACCATTTTTTCAATTTGATTCAGCTGTTGCAAACTCAACTGAGCCACCGGACTTAATTTTAACCAGTCTAAACGCTGATCAAACTCGGTGAGAACCAAGATCTTGGCACTGCCCCAAATCTCAACATTGGGCGGCTGCTTTTTGATAATTCTGACACTATTGAGTTTATATAGGCTGTAATCGCGCCAGATCAGTGCCAGCAGAATAAAACCTGCAAGCCAAACCACACGGGTGATTCCACGCGGTAACGCGTACCATTTCTGATCGGGTGTCTGCGCTTGAATTAATCCCATCAAGAAACCAACAGGCAATAAAAAATAGGCGTATTGAAGTGGATACTCCAACAAGGCATGAATCAACACGGCTGCCACCATTAAACTGGCCACAATCGACTCGATACGCTTGCTATGATAATTCAGCCAAATCATCCACAGTGTGAAATACACTAAAATGAGACCACCGAGTACTACACCATTCCAGACCAGAATATCCAGTACCACATTGTGCGAGCTATTAAACCAAACGTGAATTGTGTTGAATGGCATACTCGACAGTTCAGCCAGGCTGGTCTGGTTCCATCCATACCCTGTCCACGGCTGCTGCTGAATGGCGTGCAGCATCTGTTCCCAGATGCCGATGCGTTCATGCCCAGCGCTGGCGCGCTGTATGATGCTTGAGGTCTTGACTACATCGGTCTGATTTAAACTCTGGATCCATCTGGTCAATCGCGGGAACGCCAGCCCCACAGCAAAAAATCCAACACCCCACAGCATGATCCAGCTACGGTTGATACGGGTTGGATAGCGCCAAGATTTATACGCCCAGTAAACCAGAAAAAATAGTCCGAATACCCAAGCAGTACGTGACTGGCTTAAGGTAATAGCAAAAATGATTAAAGCTGCGACTGGCCAGAGATAACGCAGTTTCATGGCCTGCGTTTCTGCCAAATACAAACATGCCAAAAGCCCCATAATCAGAAAAGTCGACATATTATTGGGCTGGGCAAAATTTGCATAAGGTCGATGGCTATAAAGCGTCATCACGCCCGGCACATGTGCTTCCAAGTTCAGCCACTGCACACACGCAATCAGACTGGTGGTCAATGCAACGGCATAGAGTACATAACAACATTGGCGTAAGGTCTGCTGCTGATCTGTATGGGTTAAGCTGAGGTTATACCCTAACAGCACTGCGTACCAAAACCCCAGTAAATATGCGGTGGAGAGAAGTGCAGCACTTAGATCGATGACTAAGCCAAAACCCCATTGTAACAATGGAATAAACACAATCGGCAAGCCCAACAACTGAATGCGTGGCAAGCGGAGCGGTTGTTTTAAAAAGACAGTGAGTAAGGTGAGCAAGGCAGCAAAACTGAGCATTTCACTGGCAAAAGTCAACCATGGGTAGCTATGATCGGGCGAAAGCCAAGCAAGACTGATCAGAACGGCGGTCAGAAGAAACAGAACAAAGCGCATAATCGCCACTACAAATTCGGAATGAGGCTATTATACACACGCCATGAATGACCCAAGTTAAAATTAACTCACCACAACTTTATCGCTGCGTTTGTAACCATCTACATAGCATTCTAGCTGATCCAAAATGCTATCCAAATCATTTCGATGCGTATAACTATGCTGAATCAGTTCCATTAGGCCCTTAATTTCATTTAATGCAAACTGCTTTTCAAATGACTTTACAATTCGCTCATGAGCAGTGGGCTGTACATTACTTCGCTCAATCAACAACTCTTCATAAAGCTTTTCGCCCGGGCGTAAACCGGTATAGTGAATTTCGATATCGCCTTCATCATCGGCATGCTCTTTGAGCTTAAGACCACTTAAGGCAATCATTTGTGCAGCCAAATCTCGGATTTTGACTGAATCACCCATTTCAAGCAAAAATACATCTCCCCCCTCACCCATGGCACCCGCCTGAATCACCAGAAGTGCCGCTTCGGGAATGGTCATAAAGTAACGGGTTACCTCAGGATGCGTCACGGTAATCGGGCCACCCGCTGCAATTTGCTTTTTAAAAAGTGGCACTACCGAACCCGAAGAGCCCAATACATTACCAAAACGCACAATACTGATGCGGGTTTTTGGCTGTGTGGCCGCAACTGCCTGACAATACAACTCAGCAAGACGCTTGGATGCGCCCATCACATTGGTCGGGCGAACCGCCTTATCGGTCGAGATCAGTACAAAGGTTTCTACCTGTGCAGCAACGGCTGCATTTAAACTTTTAGCAGTCCCGACACTATTATTGCGTAGACCTTCTATCGGATTGGCCTCAACTAAGGGCACATGCTTATAAGCCGCAGCATGATAGACCGTTTGTACCTGATACTGCTGCATAATTCGGGTCAGTTTTTTTTCATTAAATACCGAGCCCAAAATCGGCAGCACATTGCTGGCAATCTGCTGTAATTCCTGATGAATGCTATACAGTGAAAATTCGGACTGCTCAAACAAAATCAATAATGCTGGTTGACGCTGTAAAATCTGCCGACACAGTTCTGAGCCAATTGAGCCTCCTGCTCCTGTCACCAGCACGACTTTAGCGCGAATATTTTTATCGAGCAGTTCGACGTTGGGAGGAACAGGCTCTCGCCCCAGCAAACTCTCGATATCCACTTCGCGAATATCCGAAATCCGCAGTTGTCCATCGATAATCTGCTCAACACTCGGAATTTCTCGCACCGGTAATGCCAGCGACTCCAGCTTTTGAATAATTTTCATTTTTTGCTGACGTCCAATCGAAGGAATTGCCAGCAAAATCTCATGCAAATGAAAGCGCTGTTTGAGTTGTAGCAACTCATCTGGCGCATACACTTTCAGCCCTTGAACCATCTGGCCTTGTAAGCCCGGTTGGTCGTCTAAAAAGAGTACCGGAATATGGTTTGAAGAGCGCTCTAGCACCAGCGCCATTTGTTGGCCCGCATTGCCCGCACCATAAATGGCAACACGGGTTTTTTCAATATGACTGTATAAGGTATTGTTAATAACAATACGGATACAGGCCCGACTGCACCAGACCCATGCAAACAATAACGACCCAAAAATGATCGGAATACTCATCGGTACAAAGGCTAATCGTAATTTGGCGACCACATAAAGCGCGATCATGTTCAGTAAGACTGCCAAGGCCAGACGTAAAATAAAGTTTTCGTTAAAACTGCGAATCACGGCGCGATAAACACCCGTCAGCCACAAACAACCTAACCCAATCACAATGACCAGAAGCGGCCACCAGCTCATTCCTGCCATGATTGGGGTTTTATAATTAAATAAACGAATGGCAAACGCAAACCACATCAGAAGTGGCAATACACAAGCATCGATCAGCAGCAACAGCGTTTTTTTCTGCAGACGACCGAGTCCAGATAAGTAATTGAGGTAAATCTTGACCATGCCTGTTTTCATTTGAGTTGCCATTGCGTTGGTCACTGGGTCTGCGTACGCGCAGCATCTAATTGCTCAAGTACCTGCTGAATGGCACTCAAGGTCTGCTGCATATTGTCTTGGGTTAAGGTTGGATGCACCAAAAACATCAGGCTGGTTTCCCCTAAAGCCCGTGCATTGGGCAATCGCTGTGCAGGACGCCATGGCGTGTAGTCAAAAGCATGTTCGAGATAAACTTCAGAACATGAACCACTGAAACAGGGCACGCCCAGTACGGTAATTTCTTGCATGATTCGATCACGTGACCAACCCGGTGGCAATTGTTCTGGCACCACCTGTACATAACATTTGTAATAAGCATGTACTGTATCGACGGCAGGTTTTGCCACCAAAAAATACGGCGAATTTTCAAAGGCAGCAAAAATTTGCATGGCATTTTGGGTACGCAGCAATGTCCATTCGGTCATTCGTTTAAGTTGAATGCGCCCAATGACCGCTTGCATTTCCATCATACGCCAGTTGGTTCCAAAGGAATCATGTAACCAGCGAAATCCAGGTGGATGTGGGGTGTGATACACGCTGTCATAGTTTTTACCATGATCTTTATAGGCCCACATTTTTTTCCAAAGATATTCATCTTGTGTGGTGACCATACCGCCTTCACCCCCGGTGGTCATAATCTTGTCCTGACAAAACGACCATGCACCAATATGCCCAATTGCACCCGCAGATTTGCCTTTATACGATGCACCATGTGCCTGCGCACAATCTTCAATCACATAAATACCACGCTCTTGCGCCAGTTGCATAATCGGGTCCATATCACACATCCACCCCGCCAGATGGACACAGATAATGGCTTTGGTATTGGGCGTAATGACAGCTTCAATGGTGGCTCTAGAAATATTCTGAGAATCTAGCTCCACATCGGCAAAAACCGGATTGGCACCCGCAGTGACAATCGAGCTGGCCGAAGCCAAAAAGGTACGTGATGTGACCACCACATCGTCTCCTGCACCGATATCTAGTGCCTTTAAAGCCAAATCCAGTGCAGTGGTGCCATTGGAAACCGCGACCGCGTAGGCAGCGCCCGCCCATGCGGCAAACTCTTTTTCAAAATCACGGCAATGTTGACCCGTCCAGTAATTGACCCGATTGGAGAGCAGCACATTCGAGACTGCGTCCGCTTCTTCTTGGGTAAAACTGGGCCATGGGGCGAAGGCAGTATTTAACATGCTGAAGGTCCTGATCTTGATATCTTGATAATACGGGCTGGATTACCCACCACCGTTGCGCCATCAGGAACGTCGTCGATGACGACGGCCCCCATTCCCACCACAGCGCCACGACCAATCATTAATGGCCGAGTGGAGGTTCCCTGCCGCAGCATGGCGCCAGCACCAATATAGGCGTGATCACCAATATGCACATTGCCGTTGCACTTGACCGACGGTGCAAACGTGACGTAATTGCCAATCACACAGTCGTGTGCCACATAACTAAAATAATTGGCATGAAAGAAATCGCCTACACGAATATTCGAGCTGAAATGCACATGATTGCACAGTACGGCGCCTTGCCCAATCTGCACATCATCCATCTGGATCTGGGTCGCAGCCCATACACTCCAGTGCTGAAGCGAGTGTTGTTCGAGCTTTTGTACCAGTCGTTCACGTATCTGGCTGTTGGCGATGGCAATACAGACATATTTCGCTGTCGCTTCAAGTGCCACAAATGCATCAAACGACAGCACACGGTGTCCATTGACCCATTCAGCCGATTCGGCATCATCGATAAATACCAGTTCGTAAGCACTCTCTAAATCAGCCGCCTGCAACTGGGCACGCGCCAGCGGCATGACACCGCGCCCAAAACCACTGGCGCCATAAATGGCATAAAGCGTTTTAAGGGGTTCGCTCGTCATCTTTTGGATTTCCGGTAAATCGCGTCATGGTCACGGCCTCAGACTGATTGATGCCTTCTTTAATCAGCACCTTTTTGACGGTCTGTAGCATGATTTTAAAATCAAGCCAGATCGACTGATGCTCGACATACCAAGTATCGAGTCTAAATTTTTCCTGCCAGCTAATCGAGTTACGCCCATTGACCTGTGCATGGCCGGTCATGCCCGGGCGTACATTGTGCCGCTTGGCCTGCTCTTCGTTATACAGCGGCAAGTATTCCATTAACAATGGACGCGGTCCGACAATACTCATGTCGCCTTTAATCACATTCCATAGCTCGGGCATTTCATCTAGGCTGGTCGAGCGCAGCATCTTACCAAAGGGTGTCAGGCGCTGATCATTGGGCAAAAGCTGCCCAGAGGCATCACGTGCATCGGTCATGGTGCGAAACTTGATCATATCAAAAGGTTTGCCATACAAACCTGGACGTGTCTGACGAAACAGTACAGGTGAGCCCAAATTTTTACGGACTTTATACGCCACATACAGATAAAGCGGCGATAAAACCACCAGTGCAGTGGATGCAATCACAATATCAAGGCTTCGTTTTAGCATGACGGCTTCACACCCATTTCGGTCAGCATGTGTGCATTCACCCGATGCACATCATATTTAGTTAAAGCAATTTCTCGAGAACGTTGTCCCATATCTTCTACTCGCGCTGGCTGGTCGATACACTGCTGCATCGCATTCACCAACGCATCTACCGATTTTACTGCAACCAGATAACCATTTTCATCTTCAATCACGGTTTCACGGCAGCCCGGTGCATCGGTGGTAATGACAGCACGGCCCATCGCCATGGCTTCTAGCACGGTACGTGGCGTACCTTCACGATATGAGGGCAATACATAGACCGATGTTGCGGCAATGGCCGGACGAACATCTTTGAGTTTACCCCAATACGTGACGCGTTGCTCTTGCACCCATTGATCTAGCTCTTCTCTATTTATGGCATTAGTTTTTTTATCTAACCAGCCCACCAGATGAAATTCGATCTCGGGATACGTGGCTTTAATTTTGGCAGCAGCAGCGGCATATTCTCGCACACCTTTATCGCCGAGCAAGCGTGCGATCAATAGAAACGCCACTTTCGGCTGCCCGTTTGCCTGTCTTGGTAATTCAACCTGATCAAATTTAGCCAGATCGACCCCTGAGCCATTGACAACCACGGCAGGCTTATTGCGCTCGATCAAATTCATGTGTCGAAACAGCGCCAGATCATCTGGATTTTGAAAAAATACCTTATCGCTATAGGTCAGGGCTTTTTTATACAGGCCGTGCACAGCACGCTGAAACAAACTTTTGGCCTGACCCTCACCACGCTGAAATGCATAGCCCAATCCGGTAATCAGAGCAAAGCGCTGTGGCACGCGAGCAAGCCATGCCGCCCATGTGCCATAGATCACAGGTTTAATGGTATAAGACAACACCATATCTGGCTGTACCCGACGAATCACGCGATATAACGCAAATAGCGTGTTCAGATCGGCCAGCGGATTGGTGCCTGTGCGCTGCATGGGAACTTCGAGCACCGTATAGCCTAACTGTGTCAGTGCTGTCACTTGTTCAGGGAAATCGGCATGATTGGGCGCAATCACGACAACTTCATGCCCTTGTGCGGCAATGGCTTCTAAAAGTTTGCCTCGAAAGTTGAGTACCGACGGCAAATAACTGCTAATCATTAAAAATTTCATTGGCAAGAGGCCCAAAGTGCTGCGTATTGGTCCGCAACATGATCAAGACTAAACTGTGCAGCAACACGTGCACGCGCTTGGGTTTTTAAAATTTGTTGGTCTGTATCGGACAATTTAAAATAATGCGCTACTGCATCGGCCAATGCATCGACATCACGCGCAGGGACCACATAGCCAGTCTCCTGCACAATGAAGCCTGCATCGCCCACATCGGTGGTCACACAAGGCACACCCGAAGCCATCGCCTCGATCAGTACCGTTGGTAGGCCTTCGGTAATTGAGGTCATCACCAGCAGATCCAGCCCTTGGTAAAAACGTGGCATATCGTGGACTGGCCCGAAGCATATCACTTTATGCGGCGCAATCTGATAGCGCTGCATCAGCGCGGCAATCTCAGGCTGCTCTGCCTCTACGCCCTTACCCGCCAGATGAAAGACCACTGGAAGCGCTTGCAGCTTCGCGATCATGGCAAATAAATACTCGAAACCTTTGGCAGCATGGTAGCGTCCGGCAAATCCAATCACCATCGGCGTGTGGCGCTCGGCTTGAGTATGAAAGTCTTGCAGTGTAATTCCGTTGGGAATCACACAGCCTCGTGCCGAGTGAAACCCAAATTGTTGATGCTGCTGAGCCGCGGCATGCGCACAATATACAATGGCCTCGGGGCGAGCCGAAAGACGACGACTCAGCAGTAAAGCCAGTTTGGTGCTGCGTGACTCATCTTTGAGCGCAGCCAAGGAATGATGAATTCCCCATACAATGGGTGGATGCGACGCCCCACTCAAACAGGCCAGCGAGACCAGCACATTGGCATGGTACATCCAGCACTGGATCACCGCCGGCTGAAGCGCTTTGATCTGCCGACGCAACTGTAGCAGACAAGACAAAGTATTGATGCCGTTCCAGTGCAATGCCTTCACCGATGCACAACGATCTAGTGCAGCCTGATAAGTATTATTGACCCGCATCAGCGCGATCATATGATGTTCGTGCTCGGGCTGTGCCTGAATCAGACGTGAGAGCATGCTCTCTGCGCCACCCAGCGCAGAAAAGTTTGTAATAACATGCAACACCTTCATGCGCTGCCGCTCCTAAATCAGGGCCAGATAGGCCTGTGTAATGGCATCCAAGCCATAGACCTGTTCTGGATGTTGAGCGCGATCTGTCTGAATATCGCCCTGTAAAACCTTAAACAGTGCATCGCTCAGTGCCGCCTGATCCTGATTGGGCACCAAAACACCATAGCGCCCCTGCTCCAGAATTTCACGTGGCCCACTCGGACAATCGGTCGACACAATATTGAGCTTTAAAGCCAATGCCTGAATCAGCGCACCGGGTAATCCTTCCCATTTCGAGCTCATCACATACACATCGGCCTTGGCCATGTATGCAAATGGATTGGCACGAAAGCCCGGCAGTGCCACATATTGTTGAAGCCCTAGAGTATGAATCAGGCTCTCTAACTCAGCGCGCTGCTCACCTTCGCCCAGAATGAAGAGATGTGCCGGCGTGCGCTGGATCAGCTGAGCAAACGCATGCAGCAACAGCGGATAATTTTTGGCTTCGGTTAATCGCCCAGCCGCCACAATCACAGGTATGCTACGCTCGGGCAGAAACCAAGGCTCTTCAACTGCTGCTTGGGCCAGCTGGTATAGCTCCGGCGTAATCACGGGATCGTAAATCACGTGTGTTTTCGGCAAGGCAGTACCCAAATACTGCTGCATATCGTCGGCCACGCCTTGCGATACCGGAACCAAAACATCACAGCGCTGATACACCCAGCGCATCGCGCTTTGTAGCAACCACTTTTTTAGACCAGTACGATGTTTTAAATTCACACTGGCTGTACTGGTTTCGCGGCAAATCAGGCGTGTTGTGATACCCGATAAATGTTTTGCCCAATACACCATAATATTGGTGTGGGTCATGGTGCTAATCAGCGCATCGGGCTGTACCTGCTTGAGCCATGCCACCAATGGCCGCGTCATGTACTTCACCTGACCACAGGCTAAATCGACCAAATGCACAGCAGGAGACAACTCGGCTTTGAGTTTGGATTTTTCGCCTGCAAGATTGACCGCAATGACATAAGTTTCCAGTCCGGCATTGGCAAAACCATTGGCCAGTAATACCGCGGTACGTTCAGCACCGCCGCCGCCCAAAGTCGGAATGATCAAGGCTACTTTTTTCATTGCGGACGTTTCCTATACAGCACAATGTGCGTGAGTAAATACACAGCCGATACCAGATACACCAGCATCAAGGCCCAGCCTAGGCTTTCTATGCCCTTGCCTAAATACACAATCCAGTAGGCACCCGACAAAAAAAACAAGACCAGTGAAATGAGATTGCCAAGCACAAAAATACGCGAAATCCGTAACGATACCACAAGCCTCGACAGCAACACACACGGCACATAAAACGGAATATACAGCAGCAAATACTTTAAAATATAGGCCACCTGTACCGTGCTTTCGGCACTAAAGCGACCACGCTCGAACACCAGCGCGACAATAGGCTCTACAAAAAAATACAGCGGCAACAGCAACAGCGCAAACACCACAAAGCTCAAAGCCGCCAGCTTCAATCCTTCGCGAATTCCGTGAGCAGAGTCTTTTACAATCTGCTCCGCAATATGCGGGAACAACACCGAATTAATGATAATCCCCACCAGCATCAGGCCCGTAGACACCAGTTTGGTGGCATAGTTCAAACTCGCCACCTGCCCATCGCCTAAATAACCCGCCAGATAATTTGAAATGACCGGTAATAAGCCCAAGATTGCTGATGAAAACACGATCCAGAAAAAATCTTGAATCAACGGCCTATGCTTGTAAAAAAGTGCGCTACGCGGGCGCTGCCACTGAAACGCGATCTGCCGCCGTAAGGTCAGATACTGCCCCGTCAAACGTAGCCCAAAGCCCAAATACCAGCCGCAGGTGAGCAACAGTGCCGCAGGAACCTGCTGAATACTGAGTAGCACAATGGTGCCCAAAGGAATAAATAGCGAAAATAGATTGTTGATCAGACTGCGTTTTTCGGCATTTAGAATGCTATCAAAATAAGAGGTCAGACCTTGTACCACAATCATAGGCGCAAGCAGCAGGCCTATGGTGATGATTTGCTGATTTTTTCCGGGTGTGGCATGCAAAAAAAATGGCTGTAACAGCGCACTATATGCCACGCACACCCCACTGAGCAGCACTAAAAATAGCAGGTTCAGCCCCATCATTTCGGAGAAAAACAGCGCTTGCGCCTGCTCAGCCTTGGCCTGCAAATAGGCAGGCATAATGGTGGCATTGATGGATGAGCCGTATAAACTGACCAGATACAGCGGAACGCTTAAGGCCAGATAAAACACGTCAATTTGACTGGATACCCCAAAGTGATAGGCCACCAGCATTTCTTTGACAAAGCCTAATGCACTGACAGCCAGACCAATTAAAAGTACCAGTGCAGACGACGACAGAAGCTTTTTATACATTGAAATCAGGTTAAATCCTGCACATACCACTGCATGGCCTGTTCAATACCTTGTGCAAATTTATGTGTCGGTACATAACCCAGTAAGTGACTAATTTTGGAGATATCCGCTTGAGAGTGTCTTACATCTCCTGCACGGAACTCCCGATGTACCGCATCTTTTGCGTATTGCACCTGATTATTCGCAAGTGCATTACGAATTGCCTCAAACAACTGATTGAGCGTGGTACGGTCACCGACTGCCACGTTGTACACCTGATTCTTAGCCGCTTCTGATGAGGTGGTTGCAGCCAACAGATTGGCTTGTACCGTATTTTCAATAAAGCAGAAATCGCGACTGGTTTCGCCATCACCGTTGATAAACACATCTTGGCCCTGAATCATGGCTGCAGTCCATTTTGGAATAACCGCCGCATAGGCACCATTTGGATCTTGGCGCTGACCAAAGACGTTAAAATAACGCAGGCCGATACACTCAAAGCCATAACTGCGTGCAAAGACATCGGCATAGATTTCATTGACATACTTGGTAACCGCATAGGGTGAAAGCGGCTTGCCAATATTGTCTTCAACTTTAGGTAATGCGGGGTGATCACCGTAGGTAGAGCTACTGGCAGCATAGGTAAAGCTTTTAACCTGCGCATCTCGAGCCGCCACCAACATATTTAAAAAGCCACCAATATTGACACTATTGGTGGTAATCGGGTCGTCTAATGAACGTGGTACAGAACCGAGTGCAGCCTGATGCAACACATAATCGACGCCCGCACATGCCGCATGACAGGTGTGCAGATCGCAAATATCACCTTCAATAAAACGAAAATTGGCCCATTGTTCAGCGCTGACCAAGCCTTGAACTTCATCTAAATTGTGCTGATGCCCTGTGGCAAAGTTATCTAGCCCCACCACACGCTGATTTAATTTCAGCAAGGTTTCGAGCAGATTTGAACCAATAAAACCTGCAACCCCTGTCACCAACCATGTGCTGGGTGTCGCTTTGAGCGACGTACACAAATCTTGATAAGCCGTCATGATGATCTCTCCACTTAACCGCACTACAACTTACAAACGGATATCCGACTGCGCGTGATCCAGTACATATTTTAAATCGTAGACCACATGATTGGCGCGTCCTAATGCATGAATCGCTTCACTGCCCATGGCTTTAAACTGATCATGGGCGACCGCTAAAATAATCGCATCGTAACGACCTTGCTCAGGCTGGGCCACCAGATCAATCGCGTATTCATGACGCGTTTCTTCAGCATCTGCCCACGGGTCGTAAATATCGACTTGCATATTGAAGTCTTTTAGCTCCGTCACGATATCGACAATTTTGGTATTACGAATATCGGGACAGTTTTCTTTAAAGGTCAGGCCCAAAATCAGTACCTTGGCATCTTCAATCTGGATGCGCTTTTTATTCATGGTTTTGATGAGCTGATTGGCCACATACATGCTCATGTTGTCGTTTAAACGACGGCCTGCCAGTATAATTTCAGGGTGATACCCAATGGCCTGTGCCTTGTGGGTCAGGTAATACGGATCGACCCCGATACAGTGGCCCCCAACCAAGCCCGGACGAAACGGTAAAAAGTTCCATTTGGTGCCCGCGGCCTTAAGTACCGCTTCGGTGTCGATGCCCATTTTATTAAAAATAATCGCCAGTTCATTAATCAGGGCAATATTGACATCACGCTGGGTGTTTTCAATGACCTTGGCTGCTTCGGCCACCTTAATGCTTGGTGCCTTATGGGTGCCAGCTTCAATAATCAATTGATACACCGCATCGACGTAATCTGCAATTTCAGGGGTAGAACCCGCCGTGATTTTTAAAATATTGGTCACACGGTGCGCTTTATCGCCAGGATTGATACGCTCGGGGCTATAACCCGCAAAAAAATCCTGATTAAAGCTTAAACCCGACACTTGCTCTAAAATCGGCACGCAGACATCTTCGGTTGCGCCCGGAAATACCGTCGACTCATACACCACCACATCGCCTTTTTTAAGTGCGCGACCAATGGTCTGTGACGCTTTGATGAGCGGTGTGAGATCTGGCTGTTTAAACTGGTCAATCGGGGTGGGTACAGTCACAATAAAGAAATTGCAATCTTGCAAATCTGAGACATCGCACGAATAGTGTAAATGCTTGGCCTGTTGCAGCTCGTCTGCACTGACCTCAAGCGTATGGTCTTGCCCCTGCTGTAGCTCGCTGATGCGTTTTTGATGGATATCAAACCCGACTACAGCAACATGCTTGCCAAACTCGACGGCCAGCGGTAAGCCCACATAGCCCAAACCAATGATAGCAATACGAAGATTTTGAAGATCTAGAGGCATGCAAGACGACATAAACGTTGATTATTCTGTGAATAGATGCAGTTATTCTACAACATTCTCCATATCGGAATGTGTCATTTTTTTGGTCTAGGTTTTATTAGATTTTTTTAAAAAAAATGGGGAATATAAAGAAAAATTTATAACTGCGAAGTAAGGCACTTTTTTGTAACTCTATGTAAATTTAATCACATAAAAATTAAAAATATTTTTAAAATTAACATCTTAAGTATGTTTTATTATGTAAACTAGAGCATAATTAAGCTATGAAGTTTACTTTATCGCTACAGAGGATGTCGCATTGAAAACTGAATTTGAATTTTTGGTCAGATTAATACAATCTAATTCATTAGATATCAGATTGACTGCAATCGGTGCGATAGCCAAAACCAAACAAAACAACTCGCTTGTGATTGAGATCTTATCTCACGTTATCAAATTTAATAGTGAACCAGAAAAAAATGCGGCAATTCAGGCACTCGGTGAGATAGGCGGCCGAGATGCGATAGATATTTTAATGAATGAAATACAAACCCCAACAACCAACTCTATAAAAAAATTGGCTATCAACGCTTTAGGCGAGGCCATGAAGAATACGGAATTGAATGAATTGGCAGAAAACCTAGCAGATCATAAACAAGAATCACGATTGAGAGTGATGTAATGCTCAAATTACTTGGTTAACCTGTAACCAGATCATTTAGCATCAGTTATCTTAAATACGTCATGATGCTCACATCTCTTAGTCTTTTGCTCAATTTCATCAATGAGCTTTGCTGCCCCAGCCACCTTAATACTTGGTGCTTTATGGGTGCCAGCTTCAATAATCAACTGATACACCGCATCGACGTAATCTGCAATTTCAGGGGTAGAACCCGCCGTGATTTTTAAAATATTGGTCACACGGTGCGCCTTATCGCTAGGATTAATACGCTCGGGGCTATAACCCGCAAAAAATCCTGATTAAAGCTTAAACCCAACACTTGCTCTAAAATTGGCACACAGACATCTTCGGTTGCGTCTGGAAATACCGTCGATTCATACACCACCACATCACCTTTTTTAAGTGCGCGACCAATGGTTTGTGACGCTTTGATGAGCGGTGTGAGATCTGGCTGTTTAAACTGGTCAATCGGGGTAGGTACAGTCACAATAAAGAATTTACAATCTTGCAAATCTGAGACATCGCACGAATAGTGCAAATGCTTGGCCTGTTGCAGCTCGTCTGCACTGACCTCAAGCGTATGGTCTTACCCCTGCTGTAGCTCACTGGTGCGTTTTTGATGGATATCAAACCCGACTACAGCAACATGCTTGCCAAACTCGACGGCCAGCGGTAAGCCCACATAACCCAAACCAATGATAGCAATACGAAGATTTTGAAGATCTAGAGGCATGCAAGACGACATAAACGTTGATTATTCTGTGAATAGATGCAGTTATTCTACAACATTCCATTAGAAAGAAATGTGATTTTTAATACGTAAAATAGGCAGCTTAAAGCTGCCTATTTTACGTATTAGTTTTTTGAATAACCCAATGGATTTTTTTGCTGCCAGTTCCAACTGTCTGCAAGCATATCTTCTAATTTGTACTTCGGCGTCCATCCTAATTCTGTGACTGCTCGTTTATTATCTGCATATGAGGTTGCAACATCTCCCGAACGACGTGGCGCAAATTCAAATGCGATCGATCGACCATTGACTTGCTCAAAGGTATCTTTCACTTGCAATACAGATGAACCATTACCTGTACCAATGTTCCATACACGACAGCCTGTATTGCTTAAACGATTGTTTAACGCACACAAATGCGCGTTTGCAAGATCCACAACATGTATATAATCACGCACGCCAGTTCCATCAATGGTGTCGTAATCACAACCAAATATGGATAGTTTTTCACGACGACCAACTGCCACTTGAGTTACATAAGGCATTAAGTTATTAGGAATACCTTGTGGATCCTCTCCAATTTGACCACTTTTATGCGCACCAACAGGATTAAAATAACGCAGCAACGCAATTGACCAGCGAGAATCTGCTTCTGCAAGTTTTTGTAATATCTGTTCAACTACGAGTTTTGTATAACCATAGTTATTGGATGGCATACCAGTAGGCATATTCTCATTGAGTGGAGATATATTTGATTCATCATATACAGTGGCAGAAGAGCTAAAAACTAAATTGAAAACCTGAGCACGCTGCATTGCATCAATAAGTTGAATACTACCTGCAATATTATTATCAAAATAAGTAAGAGGCTGTGATTGGCTCTCACCAACTGCTTTTAAACCCGCAAAATGAATGACTGCATCTATATGATATTCAGAAAAAATTTGATCTAACAAATCAGCATTTCGAATATCACCTTCAACAAAAGTTAGCTTCTTTTCAGTCAAAGTTTGTACACGCGCCAAAGACTCGACGGAACTGTTAGATAAGTTATCGATGACTATAACTTCATGTTGCGCATTGAGTAATTCAATGCAGGTATGCGAACCAATATAACCTGCACCACCTGTCACTAAAATTTTTGACATTTTGAACACTTCCTAATATTTCTTACTTTTCATTAACAATTGAATAAGCCCTTGTGTAGAAGCATCTAGCTGGTCTATTTCCGTTTGATCGCCATTTAAAATAGGTAAAATTTGATTCGCAATTTCTTTACCTTTTTCAACTCCCCACTGATCAAAGGGATTGATATCCCACAACACTGACTGCACAAAAACTTTATGCTCGTACAATGCGATAAGCATTCCTAGGGTTTTTGGATTTAATTCCTGAATCAACAACGTAGAGCTTGGCTGATTTCCAGTATATTGTTTATAGGAAGGCAAATTTTCTAATTCTTGTGGGCAGAGCGCTTTATTTCCGAAGGCAAGAAGTCTTGACTGCGCCAAGCAATTTGATAGTGCAAGATGATGTTGCTCAATTAAAGCCGTGGCATTTTCAACATAAGTGAAATGATTTGAATTATAGCGCTGAATTGGCGCAATGAAATCACAACTAACTTCATGTGTTCCTTGATGTAACAACTGATAAAAAGCATGTTGAGCGTTAGGACCTACCTCTCCCCACACAATAGGGCAAGTTGCATGTTGAACCTTGCAATTGTTTCGTTGAACTGACTTACCATTAGATTCCATTTCTAGCTGCTGTAGATAGGAAGCAAAATACTTTAAGCGACCATCATAAGGTAGTACAGCATGTGTCTGCATACCTAAGAAGTTCGTATTCCAAGCACCTAGCAATGCCATTAAAACAGGTAAATTCTTAGAAAAAGGCATTTCTTTGAAATGTTCATCTACAAGATATGCACCTTCTAAAAAAGCTTTGAAGCCCTCTACACCGATTTTTAAAGCAATAGGAAAACCGATACATGACCACAGCGAATAACGTCCGCCGATCCAGTCCCAAAGTAATAACTGATGGTCAGGATGAATACCCCAAGCTGTCATCTTCTCTGGTTTAGTCGATACGCCAATAAAATGACTTTTTATAACACACTCACGCTTTCCTAAACTTTTCTCAAGCCACAAACGTACTGTTTCAGCGTTAGATAATGTATCAACAGTACCAAAAGACTTTGAAGAAATGACAAATAAGGTTGTTTCAGGACGCAGTTGATGTAGCAAATCACTTAGCTGACTACCATCCATTGTAGAAACAAAATGAATATTTAATGGCTTTATAGTTTTAACTTTAAAATCTGATAATGCATGACAGGCCATTAAAGGTCCTAAATCTGAACCACCAACCCCTATATTCACCACATCTTGAATAATCTCTCCAGTAACACCCCGATACTGACCTGCATGTATTTTTTCAACCAAATCGAACATTCGATTAAGTTGCTCATGTATACTCGAAAGCTCAGAGTATTGCATTTCTGCACTCTGTGGCACACGTAACAACCAATGCATTGCTGCGCGCTGTTCTGTATAGTTAATTAACTGATTTGAAAAAAGATTTTTAATCCATGTAGAAAGTTCTTTATCCTCAGCCCATTTCACCAGAGCGTTGAGCACTAATTGATTAATTCGCTGCTTACTATAGTCGAATATTAAATCGTCAAATTTTAATGCAAATTGATCAAAACGGTCATGTTGCACTTCAAATAAATCGTTTAGATGATGCTTTTTCATTTCTAATGCAAGCTCTATTAGCGTGCTAGCAGTTGAAATGGTTTGTTTTGGGAATTTCTCTATATTTTGAGTCATGCTCGACCAATCCCTTCATAAGCAAAACCTTGCGCTCTCACGAAGTGGGGATCATATATATTACGCCCATCGAGAAGTAGCGGATGTTTCATTAATTGCTTTAATTTTTTGAAATCAGGCGAATGATATTGCTTCCATGCCGTTATCACACATAGTGCATCTGCATTTTTAGCAGCCTCGTATGGATCTGTACTTAACGTTAAGTCTTCGCGCGCTCCATAAATATCGTAAATTTCTTGTAAGGCTTGAGGATCATGTAATTTTACATGCACACCTTGTGCCCATAATGCATTTAACATTACGTGCACAGGTGAGTTATGAACACTCGAACTATTGACTTTAAACGCGGCTCCCCAGATGGTTATAGTTTTATTTTTCAAATCTGAGTGATAATAACGCCATAACTTTCTGAACAATATCTCTTTTTGATGCTCGTTAATTTCCCAAACTTGCTCTAATAATCGACTTTTCATTCCACTGCTTGAGACCGCACTAGATAAAGTCAAAATATCATGAGAAAAATTCTCGCCGCCAAAGCCAACTCCTGCGGACAAGTATGTTGAGCCTATTCTTGTATCTGCTCCCATACCTTGCTGAATATTGGCAATATCAATACCGAGTTTTTCAGCGACTACTGCTAAATCATTGATGTAACTAATACGTGTAGCCAACATACCGGAAATACTTAGTTTGGTAAATTCGGCGTCCAAAATGGGCATAAATAAATATTGATTTTGCTGACGAAAAAAAGGACGCAATAACTCTCTAATGATCACTTTAGAAGATTCATCTTCTACACCAACAATCACATGCTTAACACTTAAGACACTATTAATGGCATTTCCTTCTTGAATTACATCAGGAAAATAGACCCATCGATCTTTAGGCAATAGTATTTGTAATTGACGAGTTCCATGCAACCCAAACGTAGAACCATTAATCATTAATTTCGGATGAATGATCGGTCGCTTAGAAAGCATTTCGAGTGTTGTTTTTGCTAAGAACAACTCTACTGGGCTGTAACAAAAAAAGTAAACATCTACATCAAGTGGAATATCATCTAAAGTAACAGTATTTAACCTCTGGCTTTCACGCTGTTTCTTTAAACGACGACTCACCTCCTCATCATGATACTGCAACATAGGCATTGCATCTGACTGTGTACTGGAGCAATCAACCCAAAAAACAAAGTTACCGTACTCAGAAAGCAAAGCTGCCATCACTTCGGCTTGTAACGTGCTGCCAAATATTGCAATTTTCATTGTCGAGATTCCTAGGATGACGTCTTTAGCTCATCAATTAGTATTTTAAAATCTTGACCTAAAACTGGATGACACATACCGTAGTGTAGCACAGCTTTTAAATAGCCTAATTTACTTCCACAATCGAAAGTTTGACCTTTCATACGATAAGCTTCTACACTTTCTAATTTTTGTAAGGCAGCAATTGCATCGGTGAGTTGAATTTCGTTTCCTGCACCTTTAGGTGTTTGCTCAAGTAACTGCATAATTTTTGCAGGCAGTACATAACGTCCGACAACCGATAGATTTGAAGGCGCTGTACCTACAGTGGGTTTCTCTACTATACCTTGCATTGCAACGCTTTCACCTTCTTCAGGTGATGCTTTTACATCAACAATACCATACTGATCCACCAAATGATCAGGCACGGCTTCGACCATAATTTGTGATGCTTTCGATAAACTAAAGCGCTGAATCATTCGAGCAAGATCATTTTTAGCACTATTATTTTTTACTAATACATCTGGTAACAACACAGCAAAGTCTTCATTCCCAATGACTGATTTTGCACATAACACTGCATGACCCAAACCCAAAGGTTGAGGTTGCCTCACGCTGATTACGCTGATATTACTTGGTAAAATTTCAGTAATTTCTTTAAGTAAATCCATTTTTTTCTTGTTTACTAATGTAGTTTCAAGCTCAAAATTACGATCGAAATAATTTTCTATAGATGTTTTTGAAGAATGAGTCACCAATATAATCTGCTCTATACCGGCTGCCACAGCCTCCTTAACTACGTACTCTATAGCAGGGCGATCTACCACAGTTACCATTTCTTTAGGAATCGATTTACTGGCAGGTAAAAAACGCGTACCAAGACCGGCAACGGGCAAAATAGCTTTTTTAATCATTTAAACAATACTTCGCAATATGAAAACTTAAAGATCAATTTAATCTTGGGCTTGTGAATCATTACCCTTAAACAATGATGGGCCAACATGACCAGGCGCATTAATTCCTTCACGCTTCGTCATAACAGCAACAGTTTTTAGCATAATTTTGAAATCTACTAAAGGATTATGGTTATCTACATACCATACATCACATTTAAAGCGTTCTTCATAATCAAGCTCATTACGGCCACTCACTTGTGCTAAACCCGTCATACCAGGGCGCACTTCTAAGCGTCGTGCTTGCTCTGGTGAGTAAAGTTGTACAAATTCTTTGAGCATTGGTCGGGGCCCAACAACACTCATGTCACCTTTAAGTACATTAATAAGTTGTGGCATTTCATCTAAAGATGTCGAACGCAATTTTTGACCAAATGGTGTGATTCGAGTTTCATCGGGCAACGGATTACCTTGAGCATCGAAAGCATCCTTCATAGAACGAAACTTTATCATTTTAAAGAGCTTACCATTTTTACCTGGGCGCTCTTGATAAAAGAAAATTGGAGCACCTAAATTTTTACGTACTTTTAGGGCTACAATAATGAAAATTGGTAACAAAAAAGTCAATGCCAACAAGGCAATAACTATATCAATTAATCTTTTCATTGCTTAAGTACTCTAATTTTGAGCTTTTTTTCGAAGAAATATATTATAAATCTTGCCAAGCAGATTTGATGGCAACACTCTAAAGGCAGACCTAACAGCGAATAGGATATAAGCGGAGGCTAGAGATTGCAACTTTAATTCCAACTTTAAATTTAGTAACTGTTTTTCACTTTTAATATATTCGTAACCTTTACGACGACCGTGCATACCATTATCAATTCTCGCATAGACCAAAATATCCGCTAAATTTTGAATCTTATAACCTCTAGCAATTACTCTTAAAAAAAGGTTATAATCTTCCATCCACAAATGGTGATGATACCCACCTACCTCAAGAATATGCGATTTGCGATAGGTAATTGTCATATTATTAAAGGGGCTTTGCTTTTTTGCATACTCAGTCAAATCTTCATTTGATAACGGAACTTTACGCATGCCTGTAGGCATACTTATATCTTCAACAAATTCAAGAATCTGACCACCTATAATTGAAACATCGGGATTGTTCTTTAAAAATTCAATTTGCTTTTCGAATCGCTCTGGTACACAGATGTCATCTGTATCGACAATAGATACGATATCAAATGTACATTCTTGCAAACCAATATTTTTTGCTTTACCAGTGCCTACATTTTTATCAAGTTTCTTAACACGTAAAATATTACCCAGCTTTTCTTGCCACTGTGCAATTATGCTATCAAGTTCAAGTGTTAAAGGCCCATCCTCAACTAAAATAATTTCTGTAGGCTTTAAAGTTTGTTTATCCCAAATACTCTCCATACAATCATTAAAGTGCGATGGCTGCTCTTTGTGATAAATAGAGCTTAATACAGAAAACATAAAACTTTATCCTTGCAAGATTTTTTCATTCCAAATTTTTAAAATTTGTTCAGGTTGATATTTTTTAGCATTTAATAAAGATTCTTGTGAAAAACGATCTAATAAATTTGGAGATGAGGCAAGTTTTAAAATGGCTTCTGCCAATTTATCAATATTTTGATCTTCCACTAATAAACCATTTTGATTTTCTTGAATGACATCACTTGGGCCATATGGACAATTATATGAAACAATAGGTAAACCAAAGCTCTGAGCTTCTATTAACACCATTGGGAGACCTTCATATTTGGATGACATTACAAAAAAACTAGATTGCTCATAAACTTGCTTAACATTTGATGTAATTCCCTTCAAACTTACATTTGCGAGAGAATGCTGCTCAATATAGTCTTGCAACATTGTTTTATGCTCACCTTCGCCATAAATATTGAGTTGCCAATCTGGAATATCTTTATATATTTTTTCCCAAGCTTGTAGTAAATGAAGGTAGTTTTTCTGATCAGTTAAACGACCAATCGTTACAATTTGTTTATTGGTATAATTGGATGGTGAAACAATGGGAAATGGTGAAAAATTAGGAATAACAATTACATTAGGATGAAATTTATCGAATTGTTCTTTATCATTTTGGGTCAAAGTAACAACCTGATCAATTCTTGTGTAAAAAAAATGACTGAGCAATTGAACAGTCTTGGGCCTACTGATGAAAGACACATGCTCAAGTGTTACTAATTTATTTAAATTTGGTAGAAAAGTGCAAAGTAGAGATAATTTTCCCATATTATGAATTATCACCACATCATAAGTGCAAGTTGATATATATTTTTTTAATTTTTTATAGAATTGAAATATATTTCCAGTTAATGTAATTACATTTATATTTTCAAATAACGGATAGGCAGTATTGTCTTTAGTAGACTCTCTATTTAAAAGCGTAATCTCATAATCATCTATTCTAGACATCTTATTTGCAAGCTCTACAGCAACTCGCTCCGAACCCGACTTATTTTTTAAGGAATTGATTATAAAAAGAATTTTCATAGCTAACTCATAATTAATACAAAGGATAAAAATAAGAATCTGCTAAATACTCTGCTACTTGAAAGTTCCACGATATAAAACCAATTATGAGAAAGTATAAAACAAGAGTAGTAAGCAAAACTATTTTACTAAAACGCTTATAAATAAAGTATGGCATAAGAAATATTTCTATAAATAAAAATACATTAGACAAGCGGCCACTTAAAATTGCAAAATCGAAGAAAGCTATGCGAATGGCTAAGCCTATCGTAAAAACAAAAATCATCAATATAAGAAATTTATCATTCAAATCTTTTTTATGCATAAAAAATAGTATAAAAATAAACTCAAGATAAAATTTTATATTAGCCAGTCCAACAAGACTTACACTCTCAGAATATCCCGTACTAGAGTAGGCCTGTAATCTATCAAAAAAAGATAATGCTAGTGGCATAACTATAATGCGCGCAAACATAATACCTATTAAAAGGACAAACAACATATATGTTTTAAAATTTAATATTTTGACTTGTTTAAATATTTTTTCATAAGCAAACAAAAAAGCTAAAAAAAATAAAATATAAACACTAATAGTTTGATGAAATAAAAAAGCTAAAATAAAAAATAATATTGATATGAATTTTCTATTATTTAAATATAAGAAACTTGCATATATTGCAACAGGGACAGCAAATCCTTGGCGAATTTGCATAAATTGTTGCATTAAAAAAAAACTTGTAGGCAAATAAAAACACATAACATAAATAAATTTTAATTTAATAATATCACAAGTTTTATATATAAAATAAAAAGTTAACAATGAAAAAACTGAAAACAAAACTACTTCGCTATTTGAAAAAAATGATATAAATTTTGAATATAAACCCCAACCTAATTCAACACCTGTTTCCAAATAAAAATCACTAAAATTAGTTAAATTATAAGAATTAATATTTTTAAAAATTGAGTAATATGTGAAAGTGTCATTTGTATCTCCTCTATTTCCCACAATGAGTGCTAAAGGAACACTAAGTAGGAGGAACCATAAAAAATTTTTTTTCACTGTAAAGATCATTTTACTCAACCTAAAATCTATATTCTATCAATTGACTTTAATCACAAAAAATTAAAATTCGGTCCAAATCTTTAAGTATTTTCCAGTAATATAATCAAAGTTATGATATCTTTTCATAAATAAAATAGCTTTCTTAGAATAACTGTCCAAAAGATGTGGATTGACAATTAAATTTTCTAATTGTTTATAAATGAACTCAACATCAGGTTTAGTATCCAATAAAGGTTTATCCAGCAATGAGTAAAAATTACATAAATAGTCATCAAAACCGGAAAAAACGACTTTACCTTTTGCTAGGGCCAAAAGCGCATTGACACCTTGGTCCATACTCATACATTGATCCAGAAATATATGTGAATCGTTAAAAGTTTTAATATATTCTTCATATGGTAAGCCACCGACAATCTGATAATTTACTTTATCTGGATAGTTATTCATTAACTTATTTAATGCTTCATCAAAAAAAATATTTCCTTTACGGTATTCTTTATTTGGTTGCCAACCATGAAAAATATTAACTGGATAATCTTTAAATTTTAAAGGCTGCACCTCTGTATCTATTTCTATTGGAATAGGAACTATTTCATTACAGTTGTTATAATTTTTATAATAATAAAAATAATCATACAAACCAGGAATTATTCTATTTGCTCTTTTTATAACCAATTTATTTAAATAGGGATACAAAAATCCATAAACATACATCATAGAGTGTAGATATTGACGAAAATTTCTTAAATTCATCAAATGAAACATAGATTTAAATTTTTTATTCTTTAAACTACCTTTAACCCAAATATAGTCATCACCCAAAGCACACATAAATAACTTTTTATTGTGTTTTAATAAATACTTTAAAACTATAATATTTACTATTGAGCCAAAACTGGATAAAAAAACAGGATTTATAATTTGAACTACATCATAACCTTTTAATTTACTAAGTTCATCATGATATTTAAATATTTGCATGCAGCCAGACAAACCTAAATATAATAATAGCTGGTAATATATTTTTAAAATAAAATTGATATACTTATTTTTGGATTCAATTCTATTATATTTTATGATTACATCTGATTCAAATTTCTTATATGAATCACCATCATGTACTGTACATACATTAATATTTTTTTGCTTTAATGCTTTTGCTAAATTTGTATGTACACCAGAATATTCACCTATCAACAATACTTTCATAACTTAACTCTCCTTTAATTTCTTAAAAATAAAATATCCTAGGACTAACCAGTATACACCGTAATTTATTAAATGAGCTACAGAAACTCCTTTAAATCCAAACATATGAGTACATAGATAAGTTAGCAATATTGAAGTTACTGCGAATAAAATTTCCGTTGTTACAAATAACTTGGTCATGGCCTTACTTAACATTAAATATGCAAGTATCCAGCTACCAATTTTTAAGGAGTCACCGATCATCTGCCAAAAAAACAGATCACGCATAGGTAAAAATGTTTTAGTAAATAGAATAGCTATAATCCAGTCTCTAAGAAAATATACACCTAGACTACCTATAGCAGCCAAAGGAAATATATATTTATATCCTAAGTAAACTTCTGACTTGATTTCCTCAAGTTTTGATAATTCCGAAAGTCTAGGTAAATAATATACTCCCAAGGTTGTGGTCACTAACATTAGATAGGCTGCACTTAAACGTATCATTGCCTCCCAATAACCTGCATAAGTTACACCAAACTCATGCGTTAAATAACTTCGAATAGCCATTTGAGAAAGAGGAACACAGACCGCACTAACCAATGCCATCAAAGCAAAAGCTGCAATTTTTTTTGCGATGGACTTATCTATTTTTCCAAACAAATATGAAAGTCTAAACCAATTAGCTTTATAACATAATAATAGGGTCGCCAAAAAAGCCAAGGACTGATAAATTGAAAGCGCAACTAAAGCGCCATATAAACTATATTTTATTGCTAAAAGGCTTGTGACAGCTAAAGAAAAAATACTACCTACAATATTTGCAATAACTAATCTTAAAACTTCTTTTTTCCCATTTAAAATGGCTAAAAAAAGTGCATTAAAAGTAAAAAATGTCAGAAATACCGCAAACCAAACAAATACCGTTTGATAAAGATCAGTATGAAAAATATAGAGTGAAAGTTGTTTTTGAAAAATTAGAATAATTAATGAAAAAATTAAGCTAAAAAGTAAGACAATACTTCCCGCTGTTTTCCATATATTTCTTTGTTTAGTTTCATCTTCATAATACTCTGCTGTATATTTAATAACTGCAGTATTAATTGCACTACCAGCAAAGGTTGTCACCATTTGTATAAAATTTTGGAACTGGCCAATAGCCGCATAACCAGCTGGACCAACATAAATAGCTAAAATCTTGTTTAAAATAAACATCGTGGCTGTTTTAATTAAAACAGCCACGCCATTTAGTACACTTGTTTTTAGTAAATTCATTTTAGACTTTAAAATTATTACAAATCTGAATTACTTTCTCAGCCTCTTCTACGCTTAGTGTAGGACCAATAGGTAAACTCATCACCTCATCATGAATCTGCTCAGATACTGGATAACTTAAATCATTCCATTCTCTATAAGCCTGTTGCTTATGAGGTGGGATAGGATAATGAATTAAAGTTTGAACGCCTTGTTCAGCCAAGTACTTTTGTAAAGCCTCGCGATGCTCAGTACGAATCACAAATAAATGCCAAACGTGTTGTTGATACTCTTCAGCATTTTGCAGAACTAACGGTAATTTGATTAAAGGATTTACTATATTCTGTAAATATAATTGCGCAATTTTACGGCGATGAGCTATTTCTTGATCTAAATATTTTAATTTAATATCTAGCATGGCAGCTTGAATTTCATCAAGACGACTATTTACACCAGGTACTAAATTTTTATATTTTTCATGAGAACCGTAATTACGAAGAGCACGTAACATTTGTGCAAGTTCTTCATTATTAGTGGTTACAGCACCAGCATCCCCTAATGCACCTAAATTTTTACCAGGATAAAAACTAAATCCGGAAGCATCTCCCCAATTTCCAGCTTTCACTCCATCAGTTTGAGCGCCATGTGATTGAGCTGAATCTTCCAAAACCAATAAGTTATACTTGTTAGCAATTGCCATGATTGCAGGCATTTCTGCTAATTGCCCATATAAATGAACAGGTAAGATTACTTTCGTTTTTGAAGTAATTGCAGCTTCAATTTTGCTTGGATCGATATTATAAGTATTAATATCTGGTTCAACTAAAACTGGAGTTAGATTATTGGCAGTGATTGCTAAAATACTTGCAATGTATGTATTTGATGGTACGATTACTTCATCACCATCGTTTAATTTACCTAATTCTTTCCATGCTCGAAGCGTAAGAATTAAAGCATCTAAACCATTTGCAACTCCAATTGCAAATTTTACTCCACAATATTGCGCAAAGTTTTGTTCAAATTGAGCTAGCTCATTTCCGCCTATGTACCAACCAGAGTCTATTACACGAGTACAAGCCTCAATGAGTTCTGCACGATATTGACTATTTATACTTTTTAAATCTAAGAAAGGAATCATTATTTTACATAGCCTTTAATAATTGCAGGATTTCCTACTACAACTGCATTTTCCGGAACATCTTTAGTTACTACTGCGCCTGCACCAACCAATGCATTTCGACCAATTCTTATTCCTGGTAAAATGGTAGCGTTAGCCCCTATACTGGCCCCCCGCTCTACTATCGTTTTGGCAAAACTTTCAGGATATTGCTTAGAACGTGGTTTCTTATCATTAGTAAAGGCAACACACGGGCCAATAAATACATTGTCTTCTAATGTAATACCATCCCATATATAAACCCCTGATTTTACAGTCACATTATTACCAATTAAGACATCATTTTCGACTAAAGTATGGGCACAAATATTACATCCATTACCAATAATTGCATCTTTTAGTATAACGCTATATTGCCAAACCCTTGTATTTTGTCCGATTCTTTCCGAATGTACATCTGATAGTGGATGAATAAATGGACGATTCACTGCAATTAAAAAATCCTCATAATTGCGAATGTAATCACTTTCATCATAGTGTTCACTTGCTAGTACTAATAAGATACAATCTTCTGAGAAATCATGCATTTCATGCCAAACAAATGGAGGAATCATCAAGCCTTTATTGGCTTGATCTAACCATACCTCTTGTTTATCAATACCATTATCCATAAGCATTCTGCACTTCCCTCTTATACAGAATGCAACTTGCTGTAGCTCTTTATGTGCATGAAATCCGCGTGGTATCTCTGGTTTTGCATCAAAAATATAATAAATACGATTCACTTTAAAAGGAATATTTTTACTAGCCTCAGCAACAACTAAGCCACCGCGCTCATCACCTAAATTCGGTAAATCAATCCAACTAATTAAATTCATATTTCATTCACCAAAGATACGAGATATTGACCATAATCATTTTTACTCATACTTTGGCCAATTTCTAACACTTGAGCTTTCGTCAACCAACCATGATGAAGTGCAATTTCTTCGAGACACGCCACTTTATAACCTTGACGTTTTTCAATAGTTTCCACAAACTGTGCTGCTTCAAGCAAGCTTGCATGTGTTCCTGTGTCTAACCAAGCAAAACCGCGTCCAAGTAACTCAACATTGAGATCACCACGGTCTAGATACATCTGGTTCACTGTCGTAATTTCAAGTTCACCACGATCTGATGGTTTTACTTGTTTTGCAATTTTCACTACATCATTATCATAAAAATAAAGACCCGTAACCGCAAAATTCGATTTTGGATGTTTTGGTTTTTCTTCTAATGACACTGCTCGTTTATGCTCATCAAACTCAACTACACCAAAACGCTCAGGATCTTTAACTTGATAACCAAATACAGTTGCGCCCTTTGAACGTGAAACAGCTTCACGAAGCATTGGTGTAAAGCCTTGACCATAGAAAATATTATCGCCAAGTACTAAACAAACATTACTTTCGCCAATAAACTCTTCGCCAATAATAAATGCTTGAGCTAAACCATCCGGACTTGATTGAACGGCATAACTTAGTTCAATACCGAATTGTGAACCATCGCCTAACAATCGCTTAAAACCATCTATATCGTCTGGCGTGCTGATAATAAGAACTTCTCGAATACCAGCCAGCATCAAGACAGATAATGGATAGTAAACCATTGGCTTATCGTAAATTGGTAATAACTGTTTTGAGACACCCTTTGTGATCGGATACAGCCGTGTACCAGAACCACCTGCTAAAATTATACCTTTTGTTTTCATTACGCACTGACACCTAAACGCTCTAATTTATAGCTACCGTCTAAAACTCGGTTGCACCATTCTTGGTTCTCTAAATACCACTGTACGGTTTTTCTAAGGCCTGTCTCAAAGCTTTCTTGCGGTACCCAGCCTAAATCTTGCTGGATTTTACTTGCATCAATCGCATAGCGCAAATCATGTCCCGGACGATCTGTCACATAAGTGATCAGGTCCTGATAACGTGTTAAGCCTTCAGGTTTGTTTGGAGCAAGCTCTTCTAAAAGTTCGCAAATTGCTTTTACCACATCAATATTTTTTTGCTCGTTGTGACCGCCAATGTTATAAGTTTCACCCACTGCTGCTTCTGTGACTACTTTATACAGTGCGCGGGCATGATCTTCTACATACAACCAGTCACGAATTTGTGTACCGTTTCCATATACAGGGAGTGGTTTACCCGCCAGTGCATTTAAAATCACCAGCGGAATGAGTTTTTCAGGGAAATGGAACGGCCCATAGTTGTTTGAACAATTGGTGAGTACAACCGGTAAGCCGTACGTACGGTACCATGCTCTAACCAAGTGATCCGAACTGGCTTTGCTGGCAGAGTAAGGTGAACTTGGAGCATAAGGTGTTGTTTCTAAAAATAGATCTTCTGTACCTTCTAAATCGCCATACACTTCATCTGTTGAAATATGATGAAATCGAAATGCTTGTTTTTTATTTTGATCTAGTTGATTCCAGTAATGGCGTGCTGCCTCAAGGAGTTGGTAGGTACCAATAATATTGGTTTCAATAAACGCCGCAGGGCCAGTAATTGAACGGTCGACATGCGATTCAGCAGCTAAATGCATCACAGCATCGGGTTGGAAATTTTCAAATAATTCATCTAGAGCAGCACGATCACAAATATCGGTTTGTGAAAATGTGTACCGTGGATGATCTGCAACTGAAGCAAGTGACTCTAAGTTGCCTGCATAGGTGAGTTTATCGACATTAAGTACTTCATTTTTAGTATTTTCAATAACATGGCGAACAACGGCTGAACCGATAAAACCCGCACCACCGGTAATTAATATTTTCATAGATTTCCTGTAATACCACTTAAATGCTGGATCTATTGAGTTAATTGACTAATTTTATAGAAAACAACCTGCATCGATGCTCAATATAGAATATGTATGTTACATATTTGATGTAAAATATGTTATTCGGTCTTTATCTCTTTAAAAACTTAAATAACAATCTGAATTCACATTTAATTTAGCCGCAAATAATAGCTTCGATTTCAAGATTTTTAAATAAAAATGTTAAACGTTTCAATTGCAACAAGCAAATCTATTACTTCGTTGTTGACAATCAAAACATCTACTTGATGAAATACATTTATACAACTCAAAAGCCTAAAATCAAGAATATGTTTTTTCTGTGCACATACAAAGTCGTGCCGAAAAAAACTATAACTCTCTTAAATTATGGTCTAGAATGTCGCGTTATAACGACATTTCAAAATATCACGCTAAAGCTTACAATCTAAGGGTTTCAATGTGAAGTATAAAAGCACTTTACTTTTTTTATCGTCCTGTTTTATAGGTTTATCAGGTTGTGCCGTTACTTCAGGTTTGCAAACACACGACATACCTGAGCAAGGCACTTATGTAACCGATCAAGGCGCTCAGGTTTCAATTGTACAGCTCAACCAAACCAATTTGCCTAAACTACAGCCCGCTGAAAATATTCGCTATCAATCAGATATTGCATCTTTATTCAGATCATCACATCAATTATACCGCTTAAGAGCAGGGGATGTGCTGTCTATACAGCTTTGGGCCTATCCTGAAATTACACCTCCTCTTCAAGATGGAAATAACATTAAAGGCATTGGTTACCCTATTGATAGTAATGGGAATATCTACTTACCCTTAATTGGAAAAGTACAAGCACAGGGTAAAAGTGTTTCCGAGCTGACTCAGCACCTCCGCTCCAGATTTGCTCAGTACTTAAAAGCGCCAGATGTCGTGGTTCGGGTACTCTCTTATGAAGGTAGCCGTTACTTTGTAAATGGCCAAGTCATGAAAAGCGGCCAATATACTTTAAATGACCAGCCGATTAGTATCTATACGGCGCTCAGTATGGCTGGTGGCGTAAATACCGAAACAGGTGACAATACCTCTATTCAGCTCATTCGTAATGGTAAAACCTTTGACTTAAATGCAATAAGCCTAGAAAAACAAGGCTATTCTTTGCACAATTTATTGATTCAACCCAACGATACGATTTTTGTAAATACCAAACAAAATCAGAAACTTTATGTCATGGGTGAGTCGAATAAAAGTCAAGCACTTGCTTTACGCGATCAGGGCATGACTTTAAGTGATGTTCTGGGTGAAAGCGAAGGGATTAACCCATATTCGGCCAGTGCTGCCCGAATTTACGTGATGCGTACGAACTTACAAGATCGTACATCAAAGCTGTATCATTTAGATTTGTCTAACCTCGGCAACTTGGCTTTGGCCAATCAGTTCCAGATGCAAAAAAATGATATTGTGTATATCGATGCAACGGGCCTGACTCGCTGGCAACGTGTGATTGGGCAAATCGTTCCATTCGCAAGCGCAATTTATTCATTTAAGATTCTTGGAAATAACTAAAATGCAAATCCAAAATGTTTTGGTCATTTGTGTGGGTAATATTTGCCGCAGCCCCATGGCCGAATACTTATTAAAACAAAAGCATCCTTCGTTAAAAATTGAGTCTGCTGGTATTTCAGGTTTGACTGGCCATAGTGCAGATGATAAAGCCATTAAGTGTATGGATGCGTTAAATATCGATATGCGCGACCATGTGGCACGTAAGTTGAATGCAGAGATGATCAAGAAAGCCGATCTTGTGCTGGTGATGAGCAATAATCAGCAAAAGCACATTGAGCAGACTTGGCCATTTGCTAAAGGTAAAACCTTTCGATTAGGTCATTGGCAGGGGCAAAATGTACCCGACCCATACCAGCATGATCAGGCATTTTTTGATCAAACATGCTTAAACATTCAGTCGTACGTCGCAGACTGGGCATCACATCTTTAATTTGAAGCAGTAACATCGATACTATGAGCCAAAATTCAAATACCAATGAAGACACAATCGATTTAAAAGAGTTGCTCTTCTCCTTAATTGCGCAATGGAAACTGATTGCCGTCTGCACTTTATTCAGCTTGATTTGTGCCCTTCTTTATCTGCGGGTTTCTCCAAGTATTTATTCTACCGATGCCATGATACAAGTAGAAGACAGTAAAAGCGCCGCATCTAAAGCGCTTCTGGGTGAGCTTGGAAACATCGCTGGTGGTGCAGGTCAAAAATCTCCAGCAGATGCTGAAATTGAAATTTTAAAGTCCAGATTAGTCCTTGGTAATGTCATTCAAAATTTAAACCTAAATATTCAAGTAACAGACAGCCAAGATACATTTCTTCATCGACTGTTTAATCGTGATGATGCTCAAATTGATTATTCGCACAAAGGCGTAGAGTTTAAAGATCACACCCATGCTTTCTTTATTCAACGTTTAGATGTGCCTGAGTACTATCTTGATAAACCGTTAAACTTAGAGTTTAAATCTCAAACACAGCAATTCAGTTTAAGCTACAAAGATAGCCCAGTTTTTGAAGGCACGTTAAACAAAGAGAATATTCGTAAAGATGCTAAAGGCACATGGCAAGTACGAATCGACAGCCAAATACCATTTAATCGTACTTTTATACTTCGTCGTTTAGCTACCCCTACTGCTGTTAAGAACTTTCAAGAAGATTATGGTGTAGCTGAAAAAGGAAAATCAACAGGTGTGGTGGGGCTCACTTACCAAGGCCAAGATCCTGTTCACATTACGCAAGTACTGAATAATATTTTAACGGTGTATCATGCGCAAAATATCGAGCGTAAATCCTTAGAAGCGCAGCAAACGCTAAGCTTTCTAGACAAACAATTGCCTGAACTTAAAAAGCAGCTTGAAGAATCTGAGCTTAAGTTTAATAAATTCCGTGAACAATACAATACAGTTGATGTCACACAAGAATCTGAGCTATTTTTAAAGCAAAATATTGCACTCGAAACCACAAAAATCGAGCTCAAACAAAAACAAGCCGAACTCGCAGCAAAATATACCAGCGATCATCCACTCATGGCTGAAATCAATGCTCAGCTCGATGCAGTCAATAAAAAGTCTGCCGAATTAAGTGCCACGATTAAAAGGCTTCCAGAGCTACAGCGTCAGTATTTGCAATACTATCGTGATGTAAAGGTCAATACGGAACTCTACACCAATTTACTCAATAACTATCAGCAGCTCAAAATTGCAAATGCAGGTGAAATTGGCAACGTACGAGTAATCGATACCGCAATCGAACCTGTAAAACCAATTAAACCTAAAAAATTAATTGTGTTAATTTTATCTCTTTTTGTGGGAGGTTTTATTGGTGTACTGATTGCATTGATGCGTAAAATGCTCCGTACAGGTATTAAAGACTCTGCACAAATCGAAAATGAACTCGACCTGCCTGTATATGCAACAGTACCACGCTCGCCTATTCAGGAAAGTCGGATTAAACTGCTCAAAAAGAAAAAGACGATTCCAATCTTGTCGATCAAAAACAGCGACGATATTGCAATTGAAAGCTTACGTAGTATGCGTACCGCCATTCACTTTGCTTTGGCAAATGCAAAAAATAATCTGATCATGATTGCAGGCCCTGCACCTGCTGTCGGTAAATCTTTTGTTTCTGTGAATTTGGCCACGATTTTGGCACAAAGCAATAAACGTGTGCTGTTGATTGATGCCGACTTACGCCGCGGATACCTAAATAAATACTTTAATGTCGAGATCAAACCCGGTTTATCGGAATATTTAAGTGATCAGGCCAGCTTTGAGTCGATCATTCATCATTCTGAAGTAACTGGCTTAGACATGATTACCCGAGGCAAAAGTCCTGCAAATCCGTCTGAAATGCTCGGCTCTGCTAAATTTAAAGCTTTTCTTGATGAAATCATGCCGCTTTATGACCATATCTTGATTGATACGCCGCCAGTACTTGCTGTAACCGATGGTATTATCATTTCGCAATATGCAGGGGTAAACCTGATCATTGCGCGTCATAATAAAACACAAATGAAAGAGCTTGAATTGACTCTGAGTCGCTTCGAACAGGCAGGCGTGAAAGTGAATGGCTTTATTTTAAATGATATCGAGAAGTCGAGTGGCGGCTATGGATACAACTATGCCTATAGCTATACCGCGGCAAAAGATGATTAATCATCTAATCTAAGCTAGACTCAAAAAAGCCGAATCACATGATTCGGCTTTTTCGTTTAAACAACGCAAACAGTATAAAAATCCACTCGTTTTTTTTTACAAACATTATATGCTAAACAGATGCATGCTAAGATCACATGTATTTTTAACATGATCAAATAAACATCTTTTTTGGAACATTGTATGAGTAAAGCCTTACCCGTTGCTGTCGCTATCATTTTAGGCGGTGCTGCACTTATTCCTGTTTATTACGCGACTCAGCATCCTGCAACAAACGTAGGCAGCAAGGCTGATCAAAATGCGTCTCCGGTGCAAAAAATCAGCTATGCGCTCGGTTATGAAGTTGCCAATCAAACACCTGCAGAGCTGGATGTTAATGCATTTGTACAAGGTATTCGTGATGGTCATGCTCATACACCTGCAGCCTACACGCAAGAGCAGCTTCAAGCCGCCTATACTGCTTACCAGCAAGAAGCGCAGCAAAAAGAGCTTGAGCATGCCAAAAAGTCTGAATCGAGTAGCAATGACTTCTTAGCCAAAAATGCCAAAAAAGAAGGCGTTAAAACCACAGCATCAGGCTTGCAATACAAAATTATTACCGAAGGTACAGGTAAACGCCCAACAGCCACGTCTGTGGTCAAAGTACACTACAAAGGTCAGTTGACCGATGGTAAGATCTTCGATAGTTCGTATGATCGCGGTGAGCCGGTTGAATTCCCGCTCAATAAAGTGATTCCGGGCTGGACCGAAGGTTTGCAACTGCTCAAAGAAGGCGGCAAAGCGACTTTTTATATTCCGGCAAAACTTGGTTATGGCGAACAAGGTGTTCCAGGCATGATTCCGGCCAACAGCACTCTGATTTTTGATGTTGAGCTTCTCGAAGTAAAATAATCGCTCAAAGGAGAGTCATGTGCTCTCCTTGTTTTTTATATGACATATAATTTGGATAAAAATGATGAAAAAAACTGTGCTCGGTTTGGTTTTAACCAGTCTGTCTGTTTCAGGCTTTGCAGCAATTACCAAAAATAGCCCCCAAAAAGATCAATTAGGCTATAGCTATGGATACGTGATGGGTCGTACCAATGCCGATACCCTAAAAGATCTCAATATTGAAGCTTTTGTGCAGGGCCTCAAAGAAGGTGCACAAGGCAAAGATGCCGCTTTGACGGATGAAGATATGGCCAAGGTACTTAGTCAGTATAAAAAGCAAATGGAAGCCAAACAACTGTATGCATATCAGCAACTGGCTCAGCAAAATCTGAAAAGTGGCGATGCATTCTTGGCAGAAAATGCGAAGAAATCAGGTGTGATCACCACTAAATCAGGTCTTCAATATCAAGTTTTGAGTGCAGGTAAAGGTAAATCACCTAAAGCCACATCACGAGTAAAAGTGAATTATGAAGGCCGCTTACTCGATGGCACCGTATTCGATAGTTCGATTGCGCGTAATCATCCGGTCGAGTTTCAACTCAGCCAAGTGATTCCGGGCTGGACCGAAGGCTTACAACTGATGAAAGAAGGTGAAAAAGCACGTTTGTTTGTGCCTGCCAAACTGGCCTACGGCGAAGTCGGCAGTGGTGATGCAATTGGGCCAAACAGTACGCTGATTTTTGATATTGAATTACTCGAAGTATTACCAGCCAAATAATTAAAAAAACTGCTGTCATCACAGCAGTTTTTTAACGCTTCGCTTGTCTTGCGACATAAAATAAAGCGCAATTCATGTATTGTCACGCGCTGCTTTATTTTATGTCTCATGCCTTAGGTGGCGAGGTCTAAAGCCCGTTGCAAATAGTGCGATTGCATAGGCAGCCACACCCACTACACAAAAAACAATCACTTCGATGATGCGCATCAGCTGAGAAGACTGCCCATCGTACCAATGCAGTGCGCCCCATAGCGCCCCAATCATGGCTAAATTAGCGACAGCATACTGGAGTGCGAGTTTTTTCCAGTGTCCGCCAAAACGGAAAATATTGCGCTTGTGCAGATAAAAATACAGCATTCCGGCATTCACCAAAGCCGAACCCGATGAGGCCAGCGCCAGTGCCATATGTTCGGCTTTCCAGTCGATCAGCTTAAATAGCCCAATAAATATCACATTTAAAAGCGCATTTGTGGCAACAGCAATCAAGCCTACACGTACGGGAGTTTTGGTATCTTGCTGTGCATAAAAACCCGGTGCAAACACCTTGATTAACATAAAGGCAATCACGCCACCACTCATGCATTGCAGGGCCAGTGCTGTCATTTTGGTGTCTTCCCAAGTAAATTCACCGCGCTGAAACAGCGCCTGAATAATCGGTGTCGACAGCATAAACAGTGCAATACTGGCAGGTAAACCCACCAATACTATCACGCGTGCAGCCCAGTCCAGCATCCCGCGAAACTTCTCCTGATTTTGCTCGGCATGACGGGCAGATAAAGAAGGCAGAATTACTGTACCAATGGCAACACCGATGAGTCCGAGCGGTAGCTCGGTCATACGCTCAGCACTATAGAGCCACGAGACTGAACCATCCTGCATAAACGATGCCCAAATGGTGTTGAGCAACAGGTTAATCTGAGTAACCGAAACACCAAACAAGGCCGGTAACATCAGTTTCATGATGCGCTCGACCCCTTCATGCTTGAAGTCAATTTTTGGTGGGATCAGGAGTTTTTTACGCCAAAGCTCTGGAATCTGGATCGCAAGCTGTAAAATCCCTGCCCCAAGCACGGCCCAACCCAACGACATAATCGGCTGCTGCATATACGGCGTGAGCCACCACGCCCCTGCAATCATGGCCACGTTAAGCAAAACGGGAGAAAAAGCTGGTGAAGCAAACGAGCCATAACTGTTGAGAATACTGCTGGCAAATGCGGTCAGCGACATAAACATCAAGTAAGGAATGGTCAGACGAAACATTCCGACAGCCAGATCAAACTTTTCTGGATCGTTGTGAAAACCGGGGGCATAGGCATAAATAATCACCGGTGCAATGATCATGGCTACTAAGGTAAGTAAGCTCATCACCATCAGCAGGCAACCAAACACCCGACTAATCAGAATTTGTACTTCAGCATGAGCACGACCCGTTTTATATTCGGTCAAAATAGGAATAAAGGCTTGTGAAAATGCACCTTCGGCAAACAAACGCCTAAAAAAGTTTGGAATCCGAAATGCCACCACAAAGGTATCAAAATCTTTTCCTGCCCCAAACACATTGAGCAGGACCATATCGCGGACCAAACCCAATATGCGAGATAACATCGTCATTGCACTGACAATAAACGTCGATCGCCACAATGCCATCGCCTCTACCCACGCCTAAACACAAAGTCGTTATTGTAATGAAACTTGGATATTATTTCGTTGCGAAATCATGTCTAGCAGCAGTTTTTTTTGCATGAAGTTTTGCGCGAAAATGAGGCCAGTTAAAAAAAGGCCCCGGATCGGTTTTTCTGACAGGTGCGATATCGGAGTGCCCCGCAATATGTGTCTGGATTTTAGGATACGCACGCTGCAAACAACATGTGACATCGGCCAGTGTTTCGTACTGTTCTGGTTCAAAGGGCTGATCGTCACTGCCCTCCAGTTCAATGCCAATCGAATAATCGTTACACTCAACCTGACCAAGATACTGTGAGCGACCGGCATGCCATGCACGATCGTTAAAGTTTACAAACTGAATCACCTCACCGCTACGCAAAATCAGCAAATGTGCCGAAACGCACATGCCTTCAATTTCTTTAAAATAAGGATGCAGCGACCAGTCTAATTGGTTTTGAAAAAACTGCTGAATGTAACCGCCACCAAATTGTGAAGGCGGTAAACTGATATTGTGAATCACCAGCAAACACATCTCGGTCTGTGGCGGACGCTGATTAAAATTTGGCGAAGGCAGCTGCTGCGCCCCGATTAACTGACCATCTTTGACTTCAAAACGCGGCATCATCTGAAACAACTCTCTTTTTTCGCCATAGCATTCGCGACATCATCCATCACGTATCGACAGATTGAAACTGCCGAGCGGTATCTGCATTTTAGGAATATTGTGCCAAGAATACTTATTTTTTAAAACGACAATGCTAATATATCGCTCAATTTTCTGGGTTACATCTTGGACGTACTTATGAGCATTCCACAATCATTGCTTGAACAATCGATTCAACTCAATATCCAACAGGCGTTGAACGAGGATATTGGTGATGGCGATATTACGGCATTGCTCACCCCAGAACACGAACAAGCAACTGCGACCATTATTACACGTGAAAACATGATTTTAGCCGGTCGTCCGTGGGTTGATGCACTTATTCAACACTATGATCATCGAGTCAAAGTGGAGTGGCTCAAAGCCGAAGGTGAACACGTTCAGGCGGGTGAAGCTTTTTTAAAATTGGCAGGTTCGGCACGTAGCCTTCTAACGGTCGAGCGCCCTGCATTGAATTTTATTCAAACTTTATCGGCAGTGGCGACCAAAGCTACATTTTATGTGAAACAACTCGATGGCTTGCACACCAAACTGCTTGATACACGTAAAACCCTACCTGGTTTACGTATCGCACAAAAATATGCAGTAGCCATTGGTGGCGGACAAAATCATCGCCTCGGTTTATTCGATGCCTTTTTAATTAAAGAAAATCATATTATGGCAGCCGGTGGAATTGCACAGGCCATCGCGCAGGCGCGTCAGATTGCACCGAACAAGCCTGTTGAAGTAGAAGTAGAAACTTGGAATGAGCTGGAACAGGCCTTAGAGGCGGGTGCCGATATTGTAATGCTCGATAATTTTTCTCAACAGCAAATGATTGATGCTGTACAGCATGTAGCAGGTCGCTGCAAACTTGAAGCCTCAGGTAATATTACGCTAGACAACTTGCGCGAAGTGGCAACAACGGGTGTCGACTATATTTCGATGGGTGTTTTAACCAAAGACGTCACTGCCATCGATTTATCGATGCGTTTTAATGCTTAAGCATCTTCATGCGCTGAGTTATTCGGCTGCTCAATAATTTTTTGAGTGGCCTGTGATGGTTTCGACTGATCCGGTTTTTGCCATGCAGAAGCCGACTGCTGATCTTGGCTCGGGCGCGGATCGGCTGCCATCACGGTAAACGTAATCACCGCACAAATCACAATAAATATTTGTAGCATAGTTGGCTCCCCTATTTCTCAATTTCAATGCTGAACAACTTTAATGATCAAGCATGATCAGGATGGGCAGAGAATGTAGGTGCTTCAATACAAAAGGTTACGTTTTGTGAAACAATTTGAAATCTTGTAACGAAGTTTCTGTTTTCACTATTTTTTTAGACCAGAAAGTGACGCCTAATCTGCATCATATTGGAAATAGACATAAAAAAACGCATCCTAAGATGCGTTTTTTATTGAAACTATTTTACCAGCCTAGTGCATCTTGCTGCTTTTTAATGAGCTGCTGAATTCCTTTTTCAGCCATTTCCAACATGGCATCGGCTTGTGTACGGGTAAACGGCTTGTCTTCTGCTGTACCCTGAATTTCAATAAATTCGCCCGACTGAGTCATGACGACGTTTAGATCAGTCTGACAGTTTGAATCTTCTTCATAGCACAAATCGAGCAAGACTTCGTCTTGATACATGCCTACAGAAATTGCAGCCACTAAGCCTTTAAGTGGATCATGCTTGATTTTTTTCTTTTCCAGTAACACGTTCATCGCATCGACCAACGCCACAGCAGCACCCGTAATGGCAGCAGTACGCGTTCCACCGTCAGCTTGGATCACATCGCAGTCGATGGTGATGGTATTTTCACCCAGCTTTTTCAAATCGACCATAGCACGCAGGCTTCGACCAATCAGACGCTGAATTTCCTGTGTACGTCCACTTTGCTTGCCACGCGCCGCTTCACGGTCACTACGTGTATGCGTTGAGCGCGGCAACATACCGTATTCAGCGGTTACCCAGCCCTGGCCTTGGCCTTTTAGAAAACGCGGCACGGAATGATCGATACTAGCAGTACATAAGACCTTGGTATGACCAAATTCAACCAATACGGAACCTTCTGCATAACGCGTATAATTGCGCGTAATTTTTACATCACGTAATTGATCGAGAGCACGTTGGTCAATACGCATAACTTATCCTTAATAGCCACTATTCAAATTGCTGCATAGTATAGCAAACCTGACTTTGAAGATTGGACAAATTTTCAGCGCCTCTTACAACTGTACAAAACAGCAACTGACTCAGGTGTACCCACCCAACAAGCGCTGTTTGATTTTCTGCCAGCGTCCAGTCACTTTGATCGATACATCATTGGGTAACGAACATTTAGCGAGGCGAACCCATACACTCCAAAACTGTTGGGTAAAATTGGCTTCGTTGTAATGTACGCCATACGCTTCGCATAAGGCTTTTACTTTTGGTGCAACCTCGGCATAACGGTTGGCCGGCATGTCTGGAAACAAGTGATGCTCAATCTGGTGGCTCAAGTTACCGCTTAAAATGTGTAACCATTCGGCACCACTAAAGTTACTCGATCCGCGAATTTGACGTAAGTACCACTGCGCGCGTGTTTCGGTAGCCGTATGATCTTCTTCAAAGGTTTCAGCATCTTCGGTAAAGTGACCATTAAAAATCACCGCAGAAGACCATAAATTACGAATCACATTTGCGACAGCATTGCCCATAAAGACAGGAATCGCATTTGGGCCGGCAATGAGTGGAAAAAATACATAGTCTTTGCCCACCTGACGCACCACTTTTTTGCGCAGTTTGGCAGAGTCCAGCCAGACCTGTTTCCAGCTTCTGGTTTTATACACCAAGGCATCTTCTAGGTGCAGATTTTGCACACCGACGTACCATTCAAAAAACAGCATCAGCTGCGCTGCCATCGGGATATTAAAAAGAAAGCGCGGTTCCCATTTTTGCTGCTCACTCACGCGCAGTAAGCCATAACCGACATCGTGATCTTTACCGACGATATTGGTGTAAGTGTGGTGCACATAGTTATGCGTGTGTTTCCAGTCGTCGCCTGTAGCAATGGTGTCCCAATCGTAATTGGCGCCGTTCAAACTCGGATCATTGAGCCAGTCAAACTGACCGTGCATGACGTTGTGTCCGAGTTCCATGTTTTCTACAATTTTAGAGACACCCAATAGCCCTGTTCCAAGAAGCCATACAGGTGGAATCCAGCCGCCAAACATCAGCATGCCACGTGAAGCAATCTCGGTGTAACGGACAAAGTTGCGAATTTTGTAGATATACAGTGCATCGGCTTCGCCTAAGTGATCCATCACCTCACGGCGAATCGTTTCAATCTCTTGGCCAAAGGCCTCGATTTGTTCAGGGCTTAAATAGCTCGATTTACTGCGTTCAGGAAATTTAACCGACATATTCATTGTTTTTCTCCGAATCCTGATCTTGTAACGTTTTATAGGTTAATCACGACAGGACTGACCGCCTGACTAACGCAAAGTTTGATCTGGGTATTGCTGCCATGATCAATTTCACCGGTCAGTATATTTTTGGTGCTTCCGCTGACCTTGGTGCATGTGCAGGTATTGCAAATTCCCATACGACAGCCATGCGCAGGGCGTAGTCCAGCGTGCTCGGCACTTTCAAGCAAGTTACCTCGGGCCTCAAATTGCTGCTGTGCGCGCATAAAAGTCACTGGCTGTGCCTCAAGCGATTCATCCACTTGGCTCTGGAAATACTCCATATGTAATCTGTCGCGGCACCCTAACTGGGTAAAAATGTCATCTGCTGCATGCATCATCGCCGAGGCACCACAGGCATAAACCTGACACTGTGCAAGATCGGATATACGTTGATTTAAAAAATCCAAACTCAGATGCTGTGGCTGCTGTGCAGTATTAATGTGATGATAGCGGACTGTTTCGTGCTGATCGGCCACCTGCTGCAACATGGCATGAAATGCATCGTCGCGGGTGAAGTAAACCACATCGATTTGCTCAGATTGCTCAAGAAGTGCTTGCTCTAACAAGGCATAAATGGCCGTAATGCCGCTACCAGAGGCAATGAGTAATACACGATTCGCTGCCGGCGCCAAAATAAAGTCACCTTGCGGCTGCGAAATCTCAATCACCTGCCCCACATTAAGCTGGCTAATTGCGCGAGACACCTTGCCTTGTACCTTAACGCCTAAATCAATCTGACCATTGGGGTGGCTACGCATAATCGAATAACTGCGCTGCTGATGAACACCCTCAAGCACCAGCGTGACCAAGAGGCTTTGTCCGGCACGGATCTGCTGTGTATTAAAATGAGTATTCGGTAATAAAGACACTTGATAAAAATCAGGCGCTACGGCTTCAACCGCAACCACCTGTGCTTTGGCTTTCTTCCACGACCACATTGGGTTGACCTGTTCGAGTACAAAATCGACAAAGTCTTCACGAATCCATTGCGGCTGGTAGCGGGCTAACATGTTCATACGTTCCTCGTTTGTATCTGGCTATTTATATGAGTGAACAAATGTGCTTTTAGTGAACACTTGTACACAATAGGCTCTTTTTTTATTTCAGTCAACAAGTGTTCACTGGTTTTTTGATTGCTTATTTTTACTTTTTTGAAATACCGATGCTTTTTGATAGACTCGTGGCAGGTTTTTATTAGGTCATGGGCATGTCGATCCGGGATGAACGTAAACAGCAAAGTCGTCAGGCATTACTCGATGCCGCGTTACAACTGAGTACAGGGGGTCGTTCATTTAGCAGTATCAGTCTGCGCGAAGTGGCCCGCGAGGTCGGTTTGGTTCCCACCGCGTTTTACCGGCATTTTCAAGATATGGATGCATTGGGACAAGAACTGGTCGATCAAGTTGCGCTTCATATTAAAAGTCTGATTCATCAGCTCGGTCAAAGTTATCTGCAACAAGCCAATTCACATCCGCAAACCAGTATTGAGCTGTTTTTTCAAGCCATCAACCGCAGCCCTCTAGAATGGCAATTTATGATTGCTGAGCGTTGGGGCGGCTCTGCGGCAGTACGTCAGGCCATTGCACGCGAAATCGACGATTTGATTGAAGATCTGGCCAGCGACCTGCGCAAACTGCCGATGTTTGAACATATTCAGCATTCTCAAGATTTAAAAGTGCTTTCCGATATTTTGATTAATATGTCTTTTACCTGGGCCATGACATGGCTAAGCCTGCCACGTCAATTACAAGAGCCTATATTGTCTGATCAGCAACATAACTTTGTTGAAAATGCCACAACCCAAGTGCGCTTATTGTTCAGAGGCGTTGCAAACTGGGAATAGCGTGGCTTTTTTTGTTGATGACAGGTGATGCAACATGCTATAGATGGGAGGTATCACCAAAGACAACAGATAATTTCGCCCAAAGCAAATGGATGCTGGCGTGTGATCAAAACAGTGACAGGAATACTCATGAATCCAGATCGCCATCAACAATTTTTAATCCGTAAAGAACGCATCTTAAGTGTCGCCGAAAAGCTGTTATTGGAAAACAATCAGGAAATTACCCTAGACGAGCTGGTGGCAGAGCTTGATATCGCCAAAGGCACCCTCTACAAACATTTTAAAAGTAAAAACGAGCTACTTTTAGAGCTGGTGATTCAAAATGAAAAGCGTTTGCTGGAGATTTCCCAACAGCATAATCGTGATTTTAAGGAATATGCACCAACCTACATGTTGCACCATTTGACGGCGCCTGCACGTACCATCTTGCTGCATCAGCTTGAAGAAAATCTGACCATGACCGAATCGAAGCTGAATCACCTATTCGAAGCGCTCTACGAGATTCGTCAGGCACGTATTCTGGCCATTAAGGACATTACTGAGGCCTATTTGAAATCGGTCAATTACGACATGTCGATTCGTGATTACCTGTCGTACATTTGGTCACTGACGTATGGTGCGGCACTGTTGCTCAATTCGAGCTATTATCAGCGCTCGATTGGCTCACGACAAAAACTGATCAACTTGTATATTAATCAGGCGCTTTCTTTACCTGCGCAGTCGATCAATCTGGATGCATTCGAGATTGAACTCAAAGATGCCTAACCCTTGCAAAATCAATATGCACAAAAAAGGTTTCTGATGTTCAGAAACCTTTTTATGAGGGCTAATCGCGATTTTGTGGGTTATTTTTTCGCAGCGCGCTCTTTTTGCACCAGATAGTTCACCACCTGAACCACTTTACCATCTTCACCCTGTACCACGTATTTGCCGTTGACCACCACAGCCGGCACGCCCGTTAATTGATACTGCTGCGCCAGTTTGTTCGATTCAGCAATTTTGGCCGTAATCGGGAAAGAGTTAAACATGCTGTTGAACTTTTGCTCTGGCACGCCATAGTTCACATAAAACTTGGCCAAAGATGCCTGATCAAAAATTTGCTGGTTTTGGGCATGGATCGCATGGAACAACGGGAGATGCGTTTTTTGACGTACACCCAGCGCTTCAGACACATAATAGGCACGAGCACCCTGCTCCCAGACTTTATTCATGGCAGCCGGCGTGCGCAAGAAATTCACATCTTTTGGCAGTTGCTTTAACCATGTTTGCATGTATGGCTCAAGCTTATAACAGTGCGGACAGCCGTACCAGAAAAACTCACGTACTTCAATTTTGCCCGGTACCGCGACTTTACCCGGGTTTGCAATCACGGTGTAGTCCTTGCCTGCCACAAAATCGGCTGCCATCGTGGTGCCCGAAAAGGCCATTATTGCAGCAGAAAGTCCGCCCAAAACAAATTTTTTCATTGTCCGTATTATCCTCTGAATCATTATGCTGAGTGTATGCGCTAAATATAAAACAAATATTCAATTTTCGTTTCGTTGTGTGAAGATTTTTTCTGAATTTATCGCTTTTTCTAGAATTATCGCTACACTAAACAATATATCAAAATCATGACAATCCATTTTAATCTGAGGTCACCCGCATGTCACAGTTGAATGTTGATCCACAAGAAATTGCAAAATTTGAAGCACTTGCGGCCCAATGGTGGGATCAGGATTCTGAATTTCGACCATTGCATCAGATCAATCCATTGCGTCTGAACTGGATTGACGAGCATGCAGGCGGTTTGGCGGGTAAAAAGGTGCTCGATGTCGGTTGTGGGGGCGGTATTTTAGCCGAAAGCATGGCACGCCGTGGTGCAGACGTACTCGGGATCGATATGGGTGAGGCGCCGCTGAATGTGGGTCGTTTGCATGCCCAGCAAGAAAACGTCAGCAACATCGAATACCGTCAGGTACTGGTGGAAGACTTGGCCAAAGAACAAGCCGGTCAGTACGATGTCGTGACCTGTATGGAAATGATGGAACACGTACCAGACCCTGCATCGATTATTCGTGCTTGTCAGGCTTTGGTTAAACCGGGTGGACATGTCTTTTTCTCCACCATTAACCGTAATCCAAAGTCTTATGTATTTGCCATTTTAGGTGCCGAATACATCTTGCGTTTGCTGCCAAAGGGCACGCATGACTATCACAAATTTATCCGACCGTCCGAAATGGCGCAAGACATTCGCCATGCGGGGCTCACGCTCAAAAACATGATCGGTCTGCATTATAATCCGCTGACCAAGCGTTACTGGCTCGCGCCAAATGTCGATGTTAACTACATGGTTCATACGGTAAAACAAGGATAATCATGAGCGCTGTTCTTTTTGATCTTGATGGTACCCTGATTGACACAGCGGCTGACTTTATTCGCATCATTCAGGCCATGTGCCGTGAAGAACAGCGTGATGTAGTCGATGCCGACTTGATTCGCACTCAAGTGTCTGAAGGCGCTCGTGCCATGGTGAAGTTGGTCTATCCAGAACTGGCCGTCGATGATGCGACCTTTCTCGCGCATCGTCAGCGCTTTCTCGATTTGTATGAGAAAGATATTGTCGTCGACACCGACCTGTTTAGCGGGATGACATCTTTACTCGAACAGTTAGAGGCGCAGCAGATTCCGTGGGGTATTGTCACCAATAAACCACGTTATCTGACCGAATTGCTATTAAAGCGACTTGATCTGACCGAGCGCTGTGCGGTGTTGGTATGCCCAGAAGATGTCAAACATGCCAAACCTGATCCAGAACCCATGTTTCTGGCGGCCGAGCAGCTTCAGGTTCCAGCCGAGCAAATTATTTATGTGGGTGATCATCCGCGTGATATCGATGCAGGACGCGCAGCCAACATGTATACGATTCTGGCCGCTTATGGTTACCTACCGCTGGCCTACAAAGACGATCTGGCTGCATGGCAAGCCGATGCAATTGTGCACACAGTTACAGAACTGGAAACAAAAATTTTGCAGCAGCTGGGTTTAAAATCAAATCCAGCTGAACAGATGCAACAGCATGCTTGATAACAACACTCAATTTTAAGGAGGTTCCACAATGAAATATTCAGAATATCAACCTCGTACCGATTTACTCAAAGACCGCATTATTTTAATCACGGGTGCTGGCGATGGCATTGGGCGTGCAGCAGCACTAAGTTATGCCTTACATGGCGCTACAGTGGTCTTGCATGGCCGTACCCTAAACAAACTTGAAGTCATTTATGATGAAATTGAGAGTCTGGGTGCACCGCAACCGGCCATTTTGCCGTTACAGCTTTCAAGTGCTTCAGATCGTGATTACGAATTGCTGTTTAATACTCTTGAAGACCAGTTTGGTCGCCTAGACGGTATTTTGCACAATGCGGGCATCTTGGGTGAACGTGTTCCGCTGGCGCATTATCCTGCCGACGTATGGGATGATGTCATGGCGGTAAATCTGCGCGCTCCTTTTGTATTAACGCAGGCACTATTACCCTTGCTTGAAAAATCGCAAAATGCATCGGTAGTGTTTGCCAGCTCCGGTGTGGGCCGTGAAGCGCGCGCATTATGGGGTGCTTATTCGGTTTCAAAAGTTGCCATTGAAGCTGTCAGCAAAATTTTTGCCAGCGAACATACTTATCCGAATATTCGCTTTAACTGCATTAACCCGGGGGCAACACGTACTGCCATGCGTGCCAAAGCCTATCCTGAAGAAGATCCACTGTCTTTACCAACATCCGAATCGATCATGCCCGCCTATCTGTACTTGATGGGTGATGATAGTCTCGATTTAAACGGCGTCAGTATCGATGCACAGGATTAACGGATAAAGCGAATCTTGAACAGCATGTGTTCGGTCACTTACACATTGGTCTAGGTCTGGTTGCGTATGCAATCAGATCCATTTAAAGTGAAGATCATGATCAAATAAAAATATTGCATCTTATGATATACAAGCCGGATCTAAGCCGAAAAAATTCAGCACCTTAGCCTGATAAACAAAAAAGATATCTCCATATTTTTAATAGAATTATTGAATGATCTTCACAGTTTCTCTGCATTTTTTTTGTACATTAAAGGCTCGTACAAATACCCATTCACAGAGAATACTTGTGTCGTCGAGGATGCATCATGAAAAAGATTTTGACAAGCTTAGTCGTATCACTTGCTACGCTCACAAGCACTGTCACGATCGCAGCACCTAATTTTGATCGCGGATCAGATATGGGGGGACCTCCCCGTGATCGCGGTCAAGGTTTTGATCGCTCAAATCGTTTTGATCGCGATCAGGATGACTCGATTCGTTCGGAGCGCCGCTTTCGTCAAGAACAAGGCGTACAGCGCTTAAAACAGCATCGCTGGCAGACAGGTTACATCATGCCGCAGCATTATCGCGGCGATGCCTATAAAGCCGACTATCGCGAGTTTAATCTGCCCCGTCCGAGCCGTGGCCAGCAGTGGTATAAAATTAACAATGATTTTATTTTGGTCAATTCAGACAGCAACGATATCGTTCGCATCATGAATTTTTAATCGATCTCCTCAAAAAGTCAGATTTCGCCTGAACCCACGTTCAGGCTTTTTTTATTTAAGAAATTTTTTGGATCCAATTTTTATCCATCAAGTTCACATTTCCACAACTTGTCTTCATCATTCATCTTAAATTATTCATTACATTAGATTTATCAAATCGACAAAGATAAATGAGGAACATCATGCGTAAATTAACTACTGCCATTATTTTAGCAATAGCAGGTATTGTGACCACTTCGGCTATGGCTGCACCACACGATCACAACGACATGCGTCATGAGCATCATGCTGCGTATCAGGATAAAAAAGCCGACTGGCGTCCGGGTCAGTTCGCACCAAAACAGTACGTATCTGATCGTTATAAAGTCGATCATCGCGGATATAAAAAGCTTCATAAGCCAGGGCGCGGCCAACACTGGATTAAAGCCAACGGCCATTATCTTTTAATCAACGATCACAACCACAAAATTATTCAAGTCGTTCGCTAATTGAATCCCTCAAAAATGCCCAAGCCATGACGGTTTGGGCATTTTTTTATTGAAGGATTAGCGATTTTGTTTAGAATCCTAACTATGCTTTCCTTATGCTGAGCCTTCTATGTCGCTTCCAGAAAATCATTCTGAACACAGTCAAACCCAACAGTATGTCCACTGGTTTCGAAACTCAGCTCCGTATATCAACGCGCATCGAAATAAAACGTTCGTTTTAATGTTTGGTGGTGAAGCCGTTCAACATCATAATTTCCAACATATTATTCACGATATTGCCCTGCTGCACTCTCTGGGCATCCGTCTGATTCTGGTACATGGCGCTCGCCCACAAATTAACCAGAATCTTCAAGAAAAATCATTATATACGCCTATTCACCAGCATCGGCGTGTCACCACACGTGAATCGTTAGCGAGTGTCATGAATGCGGTGGGTTCAATTCGTTTGCAAATTGAAGCGCTGCTGTCGATGGGGCTCGCCAACTCGCCGATGCACGGCGCACGCATTGATGCGGTGTCTGGCAATTTTGTTACCGCCAAGCCTTATGGAATCCGGGATGGTATCGATTTTCAGCTCACTGGTGAAGTACGAAGTATTGATACCGATGCGATCAGAGGCCACCTCGATAACCATAATATTGTGGTATTGGGTCCAACGGGATATTCCACCACAGGTGAGGTATTCAACTTAATGGCCGAAGAAGTGGCCACCCGTACGGCTATTGCGCTCAAAGCAGATAAACTAATTTTTCTGACCGATCAGCAAGGCTTGGTCAACGATGAAGGTAAACTGCTGCGCGAGCTAACGCCGCATCAGCTTGATCGCTACATTCAGCAAAAGGCACAAAGGCTTGAGCATGTCATTCCGCTACAAGGTGCCCAAACGGCTTCGCTTTCAGGCGTGCATCGTGTGCATTTAATTCCTTATTTTCATGATGGTGCCTTAATTGAGGAGCTGTTTACCCGTGACGGGATTGGTACGCTTATTACCGATGCACATTATGAAGAGGTGCGTATCGCCAACATTCAAGATGTCGGTGGTTTGATTCATTTGCTGCGCCCACTCGAGCAAGAAGGAATTTTGGTGTACCGCTCACGCGAACGACTGGAGAGCGAGATTGCTCAGTTTGCTGTGATTGAACGTGATGGCATGATTCTGGCGTGTGCAGCGCTGTATCCAATACCAACCGCAAAGGGCGAAATTCGTTCGGCCGAAATTGCCTGTGTAGCGGTCGATCCGGCCTATCGCAAATCCAACCGGGGTAGCCAGATTTTGCACTTTTTAGAAGAAAAAGCGCGCCAAGACGGAATTTTACAGTTATTTGTACTGACCACACGTACAGCGCACTGGTTCTTAGAGCATGGTTTTTCGCATGCCAGCGTGGACGAATTACCCAACGCGCGCCAAGCACTTTACAATTTTCAGCGCAACTCGTTGGTCTTTAAAAAAATCCTGATGTAAGGCCAACTGTTGGGCAGTCGCGTGCAAGTCAGAGCCAGACTGCCCTTTGCCTTTCGCTACATGTCAGATTGTGTGAGTCATTTGGCTTTAGCAGAACTTGCTATATCTTTATTCATGCAATCTTTAGTCAAATCAGCGCTATTGCCTGCCTTCACCGCTTTATTCAGTTTTAAGATGACATTATTAATATATTAAAAATACATAAAATTCAAATACTTAATTCAATAAAATTCATTGCCGTCATAATTTTATAAATGACAAATACAGATAAGCTTTGCAGTTTTTTATTTATCTATTTTTTACATAAGTAATGTTAAAAATCTTATTTTTTATGCAAAGCAATTGGTTCTAAGGTGTGCCCTCTAGTTCGATCTTTTCACTTTTTCGAGGCAGCACGCATCATGGCCAGTATCGCATCTTCTTCATGGTTTAAGTTTTCAGTGATTGCAGCAGGAATCACCAGCATGATGATGCTTAGCGGCTGTGCCAAAGAACAAAAACAAGCACTCACCACTTTAAATATTGGTTTTCAAAAATACGGTTTATTGCCCATCGTGAAACAACGTGGCGATCTGGATCAGGCCCTGAAAGCACAGGGTATTCAGGTGAAATGGGTCGAGTTTCCGGCGGGTCCGCAACTGCTTGAAGGCTTAAATGTCGGAAGTGTCGTATTTGGTGAGTCGGGCGAGGCACCTCCTATTTTTGCACAAGCTGCCAGCCCTAATCTGGTGTACGTGGCCAATCAGCCTGCTGCACCAAACGCCGAGGCACTGATTGTTCAAAAAAACTCGCCTATTCAAAGTATTCAAGATTTAAAAGGCAAACGCGTGGCGCTGAACAAAGGCTCAAACGTGCATTATCTGCTGCTTAAATTACTCGAGAAAAACCAGCTTACGCTGCAGGATATTCAAGTGGTGTATTTGCCACCTGCCGATGCCCGTGCAGCCTTTGAAAAAGGTGCGGTGGATGCATGGGTGATTTGGGATCCATTCTTTGCAGCAGCAGAGCAGCAAATTGGCGCACGTGTACTGGCCACTGGGCAAAATCTGGTCAGTAACCATCAGTTTTATTTAGCCGATCGCAAATTTGCCGAGCAGCATCCAGAAGTACTTAAGACCGTAGTGCAACAGCTCAATCAAACCACCGAGTGGGTCAAAACCCATCAGGACGATGCAGCTCGTTTATTAGAAAAACCGACTGCACTAGATTTCAATATTTTAAAAACGTCCATTTCGCGTATGGGCTTTGGGGTTACACCACTTTCATCTGAAGTGATTCAGCAGCAGCAATACGTTGCAGATGCCTTTTATCAACAAAAACTGATTCCACAACCACTCAAAATTCAAGATGCCATTTTAACTGGCCAAATAAAATAATTGGGGCAACATTCATCATGACCATATTGAAAACATTCGGCGTAATCGGTGCATTGGGGCTGAGCGTAGTAATGACCGCATGCCAAAAGCATGACGCAGGCACAGAAAATAAAGCCCAAACCACGCCTGCAGCCGAAAGCGCAGTGAAAACTCTGACCATTGGCTTTCAAAAATCATCGCTGAATCTCTTGATTGCCAAACAACAAAAAATTTATGAACAAGAGTTTCCGGGCGCCAAAATTGAATGGCGTGAATTTCCTGCTGGGCCACAAATGCTTGAAGCCTTGGCCGTAGGTGCAGTCGATTTTGGCGCTGTGGGCAATACACCGCCTATTTTTGCTCAGGCAGCCGATAAACCGCTGAGCTATGTCGGATATGAAGTAGTTCCTGCCGATTCGCAAGCCATCTTGATTCCAACAAACAGTGGCATTCAGTCCATTGCCGATTTAAAAGGCAAGCGCATTGCCGTTCAAAAAGGATCGAGTGCGCATGAACTACTGGCCAAAGTATTGCAAAAAGCGGGGCTGAGCTGGAGCGATATTCAGCCCATTTGGCTCCCACCTGCCGATGCGCGCGCGGCTTTTGACAAAGGTGCCATTGATGCATGGTCGATCTGGGAACCGTACTTAAGCACTACCGAGCTTAAAGGCCATGCAAAATCACTGATCGATGGCCGTGCGTTTCCAACCACCTATTCATTTTATATCGGCAATCCTCGCTTTATTCAGCAACACCCCGATGCAGCACAGAAAGTTTTAGATGGTTTGAATAAAGCCGATCAATGGTTTGTTCAGCATCAAGATCAAGGTTTAAGTATTTATGCGCAGAGTACGGGTCTAGATACGCAAGTGGCGAAGGCGGTGTTGGATAAGCGTGCCAAACCGTCTCCAATTCAACCCATCAATGCCGAAGTAACGCAAGCGCAGCAGCAGATTGCAGATCTGTTTCAGCAGGTGCAGCTTATTCCCAAAACCATCAACGTGAGCCAGACCATCTGGACTGCGAAGCCCTAGATTTAGCAACTTGTAAGGAATGTTAGTATGAATATTTTCTGGTTTATTCCCACTCACGGTGACAGTCGCTACCTTGGAACCAGCAAAGGTGCACGTCAGGTCGACCATGGCTATATGAAGCAAATTGCTGTTGCGGTCGATCAACTGGGTTATACCGGTGTACTGATTCCGACAGGTCGTTCTTGTGAAGACCCATGGATTACGGCCGCCAGCCTCATCGATGCCACAACGCAGCTCAAGTTTTTGGTGGCGCTTCGCCCGGGCATTACCACACCAGCACTAGCGGCGCGGATGGCAGCCACCTTCGACCGACTTTCGAACGGACGTGTTTTGCTGAACTTGGTCACCGGTGGCGACGAACAGGAACTCAAAGGCGATGGCTTATATGAAGACCATGACACGCGCTATCAGACGGCCTCCGAATACGTCAAAATCTGGCGCGAAATTTTAACCCGTTCGCACACAGGCGAGTCATTGACCTTTCACGGCGAACGGTTAAGTGTCGATGATGCCAAGCTGCTTTATCCGCCTATTCAGCAGCCGTATCCACCGCTCTGGTTTGGTGGCTCATCTGAGGCGGCTGCCGAACTGGCTGCCGAACAAGTCGATACTTATCTGACTTGGGGTGAACCTCCAGCGGCAGTGAAAGAGAAAGTTGACGCCATGAAAGTGCGTGCACAAGCCAAAGGCCGCACACTCAATTATGGAATTCGCTTGCATGTGATTGTGCGTGAAACCAACGAGCAAGCATGGGCTGCAGCCAATGAACTGATCCAATATTTAGACGATGACACCATTGCCGCTGCACAAAAGAAATTTGCCCAGATGGATTCGGTGGGACAACAGCGTATGGCAGCCTTGCATGGCGGACGCCGCGATAAGCTTGAAGTGTCACCCAACTTGTGGGCAGGGATTGGTTTAGTTCGTGGCGGTGCGGGAACTGCACTGGTCGGTGATCCTGAAACCGTTGCCGCGCGTATTCAAGAATATGCCGACCTTGGTATCGATACCTTTATTTTCTCTGGTTATCCGCACCTAGAAGAGTCGATTCGTTTTGCTGAACTGGTGTTTCCACTGCTGCCGCTTAAAACCCGTGAAAAACTGACCCAACCGAATCTGACTGGACCATTTGGCGAGATTATTGCCAATAACTATGTTCCGAACCAGCAAAAGGACGAACCCAAAAATCAGGTCGTCAAGGAGCCCGCATGAGTCGATCGAATACATCGAATGTTTCACGTGGAACCAAAGCACTCGGGCAGCAATTACTGCCTTGGGTATTCCCGGTGGTGCTGATTGCAGTCTGGCAATTTGCATCGAGCGTGGGCCTGTTGCAAAGCCGTGTTTTACCCGCACCGAGTGCCGTGGTGAGTGCATTTTGGCAGCTTCTGATCAGTGGTGAGCTTTGGCACCATGTCAAGGTGAGTGCTGGTCGTGCACTGATTGGCTTACTAATAGGGGGTGGACTGGGGTTATTTTTGGGGCTGCTCAATGGCTCGTCCAAAATCGCCTCTACCCTACTCGACACCACCTTACAAATGATTCGTAACATTCCTGCACTGGCGCTGATTCCACTGGTAATTTTGTGGTTTGGTATCGATGAATCTGCCAAACTGTTTTTGGTGGCCGTCGGGGTATTTTTTCCAATGTATATCAATACCTATCACGGTATTCGCTCTGTCGATCCTCAGCTGATCGAGATGGGCAAAAGTTACGGTTTGAGTCGCTGGCAGTTATATAAAGAAATTATTTTACCGGGTGCAATGCCATCGATTTTAGTGGGCTTGCGTTTTTCTTTAGGTCTGGTTTGGGTATTGCTGATTGTGGCTGAAACCATCTCTGCACAAGCAGGTATTGGCTATATGACCATGAACGCACGTGAATTTTTGCAGACTGATGTCGTGCTAGTAGGCATTTTACTTTACGCCTTACTGGGCAAACTGGCAGATGTGCTGGCACAAAGCCTAGAACGTTATTTGCTGCGCTGGCATGCAGGCTATCAACAATAAGAGGTCATGATCATGAGCAATTTAAATGTCCCGCTGTATCTAGATCAGTCAAACACAGCAGCCACTCCAGGTGATACAAAAGCGCCTATCGGTGCAGAAATTTTAATCGAACAACTGCATAAGTTTTATGGTCAGGTTAAAGTACTCGAAGATCTGAATTTACACATTCAACCCGGCGAGTTTATTGCGATTGTTGGCCGTAGCGGCTGTGGTAAAAGTACCCTGCTACGCCTCATTGCAGGGCTTGAAGACACCAGTTACGGTGAAATCAAATTTAAATCGGCACGCAATTTCCGTGAAGGCATTACATCAGACGACATTCGGGTCATGTTCCAAGATCCGCGCCTGTTGCCATGGAAAAGTATTGTGCATAATGTGCAGTTGGGTTTAAAGAAAGAACAGCAGCATCATGCCGTCGCCTTGCTTGAAAAAGTCGGCTTAAAAGACAAAGCAGAACAATGGCCGTCGCAGCTTTCGGGTGGTCAGCGCCAGCGTACAGCCTTGGCACGCGCGCTTTCACATTCCCCACGCATCTTATTGCTAGATGAGCCACTGGGTGCGCTCGATGCCCTGACGCGCCTTGAAATGCAAAGCCTGATTGAACGTTTATGGACTGAGCAAGGCTTTACGGCCATTTTGGTTACACATGATGTCAGTGAGGCGGTGCAACTGGCAGACCGCATCATCCTGCTCGATAAAGGCCATATTGCACAAAGTTTTGAGGTGAAATTGCCGCGTCCGCGCCAGAAAAGTCTAGAGTTTGCCCAGCTTGAGCAACAGGTGCTTGAAGCCGTTTTAGCCACCTAAATACCGCTGCCCAAATAAAAAACAGCGTGTCATCTGGCACGCTGTTTTTTTATTTTTCTTTTTAGGAGGAATGTGGTGTTGCAGGATGAATCGTTTTTTCAGTCGATGCATTCACTGTTGCGACAGGCTGCTGCTGAGTTCGGTTTAAAAGCAAATTCAATACAATCGCCGCCAGCGTAGCCGTGCCAATACCGCCCAAATCAAATGCACCAATATGCAAACTAAAGTTACCCGCCCCCATAATCAAACTGACCGCCGCGATAATCAGCGTGCTGTTTTGACTAAAATCAACTCGATGATCGATCCAGATTTTGGCTCCGGCCACTGTAATCAAGCCAAATACCACAATCGATGCACCACCCAGCAGTGCTACCGGAATGGTATGAATAATCGCGCCAAATTTTGGAGATAAACCCAGTAAAATCGCAAAGACACCTGCAAATAAAAAGATGGTGGTGGAATAAACCTTGGTCACCGCCATCACACCAATATTTTCTGCATAAGTGGTCATGCCGGTGCCGCCTACAGAAGCCGACAAGGTGGTACAGACTCCATCGGCAAAAAAGCCACGCCCCATATACGGCGAAAGGTTACGACCGGTCATGGCCGAAACTGCTTTAAAATGTCCCAGATTTTCAGCCACCAAAATTAAGGCGACAGGTGCAATTAACAAAATGGCATTTGCCTGAAATACAGGCTGATGAAATGTGGGCAAACCTATCCATGCGGCTTGTGCAATTGGCGCAAAATCGATGGCTTTACCCAATCCCATTAGGTTGGCCAAAACAAAGTAAGCCAGATACGCCAAACATAGCCCGACCAGTAACAATAAGCGCCGCAACATGCCTCGCGTAAAGACGGCAACGGCACTGATACACAAAATGGTCAGGACCGCCATCCACGTATCAAAGCCATTAGCAGAGACACTTTTGATAGTAACAGGTGCCAGATTTAATCCAATAATCATCACAATCGCACCCGTGACAATCGGTGGCATCAGTTTTTCAATCCATGCTGTTCCTGTTCGCATCACGATCAGACCAATCGCAGCATAAATTAGACCACATACCACTGTACCACCCAGTGCCAATGCAATATTGGGATTGGCACCCACACCATTGTATCCTGTGGCAGCAGCAACCGCCGCAATAAAAGCAAAGCTTGAACCTAAATAGCTGGGCATCCGCCCGCCAGTGAGCAGAAAAAATAAGATGGTACCAAATCCGGTAATCAAGATGGTCAGATTGGGATCAAAACCCATCAACATGGGTGCCAGCACCGTGGCACCAAACATGGCAAAGGCATGCTGCATACCTAAAACCACACTTTTTCCTGCGGGAAGATATTCATCGATTTGAACCGGCTGATGATTCAGGTCGCCTCGATAAGGTTTAAATTTGGTAAACCACGGTTCATGTTGCGACATGACGATTACTCCTGCTCTTTAGTTGCTTTAAGCCACAGCATGTGGTTCACAATAGTGACGATTAAAATACATCAAGGGATTTTTACCCTGACATTGCTGTATGGCACGAACCTCACAAATCAGTACATCATGACTGCCCACCGAAACACTGTTCACGACCTCACAATCAAACGACACCAGCGCATCTTGCAATACGGGTGATTGCGTAAGCAAAAAATCCCAATCCCCCTGCGCAAAGCGATCGCTCATTGGGGTTTTGCCACCAAATAAATTTGACAGATGTACCTGATGAGCTGCCAGTGTATTTACGCAGAGCACCTTATTTTGCTCAAAGGTTTTAAACACCGATGCCCCCCGATTCAGACATACCAGTAAGGTCGGTGGAGAATCGGTGACGCTACATACGGCCGAAGCTGTAAAGCCAGATTTTCCTGCAATGCCATCGGTGGTAATCACGTGGACGGCGGCACCCAAATTAGACATTCCCTGTCGAAAAACTTGTGAGTCGACGTGTAAAGTGGTCGAACGTTCAAGTGGTGAACTTTGACGAATCAACGTTTCAATATGTTTTGCAGTGTCTTCTAATACGGTCATAACCTGTCTCCTGCCTCACTGGGCTAAGCGCGGTATCTCATACGCCGGTCGCTTTAAGGTTTTAATACGTTAAGGGGCCACATGAGCCACCGATGCAATTTCGATTAAGGCTTCGGGCTTAACCAAACCCACCTGTACGCAGTAGCGTGCTGGACGCTCATCTGGAAAGAATTCGGCATATACGGCGTTAATCGCCGCATAGTCAGACCAGTCACGTAAAAAAATATGATTAAAGGTGATGTCTTTGAGCGTTCCTCCAGCATGACTGACAATGCCTTGAATGGTTTCAAGCACATGCCGAGTTTGGGCTGCGGCATCGCCGACATGTACCACGTTGTTGTGTGCATCGAGCGGTAAAATACCGGAAACATAGACAATATGATCTGCCTTGGTGGCAGGTACATAAGGTGCCAGTGGGGCTGGTGTTCCGGTGGGTAAAATAATTTCTTTTGGCATACGGCTACTCGCTAGGCAGTTTTGGCTAAATGAGATTGATCGAAAGTTTCGACAAAGGTCTGGGTATCCGATACCCAGCCAAAAAAGGTTTTAATGTTGTACATGCTGGCCTGTTGCATCTCGACTGGCCCGGCCTGATAGCAGGCATCTTCCAGTGCAACACCAAAATATTCTAAAAAGAAGCCGTCTCGCAGGGTCGATTCCACACAGACATTGGTGGCAATACCCACAAAAACCAGATTGCGTATGCCGCGTGCACGTAGCATGCTGTCTAGCGCGGTATTGAAAAAGCCACTATAGCGAGGCTTTTCAATCACGATGTCTTGTGCCAGCGGTGTCAGTTCATCAATCAGCTCAAAATCCCAGCCACCTTTTGCCAGTAATTTGCCTTGAAGTTCGGGTTGTTTGCGCATGGTTTTTAAGGCATTGGATTTATGAAAGTTCGGAGATCCTGAACCTCCTGCCTCAACATAGGCCTTGTCCCAACCGTTTTTAAAATAAATGACTTGTATACCCGCAGCATGCGCAGCCGCGACGGCTTTTTGAATATTCTTGACCACAGGTTTGGTTTTCGAGACATCAAATCCGGCCAAATCCAGATAACCGCCAATCGAGGTATAGGCGTTTTGCATATCAATCACAATCAGCGCGGTATGCTCAGGTGCCAATTGGATGGCTTCTGGCTCGGCTTTAAGTACACATCCCGTTCCGGCACGTTCGGTAAAATCAGCAACAACGGTATTCATGCGCTTTTCTCCAATGCGGTGAGTGGACGATATTCAGCAACTGCATCTTGGCGCGACATCATCAGCGGTTGGATGCGCTCACCAAAATCTTCAACACCATGAACAAAATCATCAAAGGTGAGCAAGATGCCTTCTGTCCCCTGAATCTGGGCAATTTCATCGAGCATGGCAGCCACACTGGCATACGAGCCCACCAATGTGCCCATATTGATATTGACTGGTGAAACACTCGAAGCCATCTGACGTACATTGGTATCTGCGCCTGAGCGTGTATCTTTACTGCCTTGATTCATCAGCCAGTTAATCGCCTCAACGTCTGCACCGGCATTGTAATGTTGCCACTTGGCCATGGCCTCAGCATCAGTTTCTGCCGCAATCACCATAAACAGCACATAAGTTTGTACATCACGCCCGGTTTGATCGGTAAACTCCTTTAAACGGTCATTAATTGCGGCATAAGCAGTCGGGGTGTTGAGGCCTTTGCCAAACACAAAATTGTAGTCGGCATGTTGTGCCGAAAATGCCAGCCCCGAATCGGATTGACCCGCACAAATAATTTTCATATCGGCTTGCGGCGTAGGGCTCACGCGGCAATCGTCCATCTGGAAGTGTTCCCCTTTAAAATCGGATTGTCCTGTCGCCCAGAGTTCACGCAGGATCTGTACATACTCAGATAAATAGTCATAGCGTTTGGCAAAATACTCATCGCCTGGCCACATTCCCATCTGGCTATATTCAGGTGCTTGCCAGCCCGTTACGACATTGAGTCCAAAACGACCATTCGAAATCGAATCAATGGTCGATGCCATTCTTGCCACAATGGCTGGTGGCATCACCAGTGTTGCAGCAGTGGCATAAATTTTGATTTTACTGGTGACCGCAGCCAACCCTGCCATGAGGGTAAAGCTCTCCATGTTATGATCCCAAAATTCAGTTTTTCCGCCAAAACCACGAAGCTTGATCATAGAGAGCGCAAAATCGAAGCCGTAATGTTCAGCGCGTTGTACAATTTTTTTATTCAGTTCAAATGTCGGCATATATTGAGGCGCATTTTCCGAAAGCAGCCAGCCGTTATTTCCGATAGGACAAAAAACACCAATTTTCATACTACCCATCCTTCTTATGACGGCAATAGGTCACGCTGTGCGTGATCGCCTAGATTAATAATCGTGGTACGCAGAATGGCCAATTCTTAATTTTTTATATTGCATACAACGTGCCAACTTTAAATAAATATTATTTTTCATATATTTAATAAAAACATACGGTCAAACAGTTTTTACCATTTAGTAAAATAATGTGGCATTCAGATGCACTGTTTTTGTGTACAGCGATTCAATAGTGTGCAAAAATCGCGCAGCAGAAAATCTGGCTGCGAAATAGCCGACTACAACCCGTTGTATGCAGCATGTGTTTACTTCCTAATCAAACTAGATAATCTCTAAACAGATGAGCGACTTAAGCGGACATAAAGCGAAAGAAAATCGCCAAGAACTGTGCACAAATCATTCGATTTCCCTTACAATGAGCTGACTTTCCCCAGTTTGTTAAATCAATGGAACAAAAAAAGAGTACGCAAAAACGTAATCAGCTTCTCAATGCCGCTCTGGATGTCTTTTCTACGTATGGCTTTAGTGGGGCGAGTCTGGACGAAATTGCGCAATTGGCACAAATGCATAAGTCCAACATCTTTTATTATTATGAAAATAAAGAAGCACTCTACGTTGAGGTGCTGACCACTGTTTTACAAAAATGGCTGGCGCCTTTACAGACGCTTGAAGTTGAGCTGGAGCCAACCGAGGCTTTGGCCCATTATCTGATTCAAAAAATTGAAGTCTCACGTACCCAGCCAAAAGCATCCAAACTGTTTGCGCTTGAGATTATTCAGGGTGCGCCGCATATTCTGGAAATTCTAAAAGGGCCGCTGAAAAAATTATTTAAGCGTAAAGCTAAAGTTATCCAGACTTGGCAGGAACAAGGCAAAATCTCGGCAGAGATCGACCCAGAATTACTGATCCTGAATATTTGGGCCGTTACCCAAAACTATGCCGATTTCAGCACGCAAATGGACATGGTCACCGGCAAAACCCTGAAAAATAAAAGTATGCATCAGCGCGCGATCGAACATACCGTGCACATGATGCTCTATGGTGTACTGCCGCGTACCTGATTCAAGCTGATTTGAGCTGAGCATTATCTGTTTGATTCAAAAATTCAATCAGACAAGTATTGACCTGTCCAGCTTGCGTGACCGTGCAGGCATGGCCGCCTTGCGGCAAAATCACCAGCTCTGCATGACCCAGCGCCCGGTACAATTGCAAAGATTGTGTATAGGGCACCAGCATATCGTCCTGATTGCACAACAGTAAAATCGGAAGTGAATCTAGAGCGGTACAGCGCGGTTTATCCAAAACATAGTGCATCAAGGCATTTAGGCGCGCCAGAACGTTGCCATGTGGCGGAAAATCTTGCTGCAACTTGGCTTCGTGTTCAATCAGCATCGCGCTATGACTGGAAATCCAAGTGGGTGGATATAAAAATAGGGCCTGGGCATGTAAGTAAGCCTCAGCCCCGGCCTGCTCAAGTAAGGTGCGCCGAGTGGTAAAACATCTCCGCGTATGCGCATCGAGAGATTGCCAGGCATTAATCAGACTCAGACTGAGCATCTGGGCGCTGGTCTGCGCAAATCGATATGCCCATTCCACGCCAATAAAACCACCCAAGGCATGACCAATAAAATGAAAGCGTTTGATCTGCAAATGACAGAGTAATTGCTCGACCTGCTCGGCAAGATTAAAAAAAGAATAGTCTTCAGGCAAAGCCGCACTGTCGGCATGACAGCCTTCCTGATCGTAGATCACCACATGAAAGTATGCTTGCAAGGCCTGTATTTGCGGTTGCCAGAAACTGGCGTGACCACCTAAACCCGAGGCCAGCACCACATAATCGGCCTCTTTGGTCATATTTGGATAAACCTGATAGTACATTTTCAACCATTTGGTAAAATCATGATTGAAATGATCAGCAAAATTTATGCCGTTTTACAGCATATGAAAATCTTTTATGAGCAAGTCTAATCGAAATATCAAAAATCGTGCACTACACTGTTTGATGAAGCATTACCTATCCATCAGATCATAGAAATACGTATTTATCCTTTTCCATCACAAGCAGTATTGGATTATGTATATGCCGATGGGATCGATTCAGATTGACCCGATGCAGTGCGTATATTTATCATCAAAAACAGTAAAATTGATTAATGACTCATAAAAACATTAGAAATACTGATCCATAACAATAAAAAGAGAAAGTTTTCCTTTGCATAAAAACACAACAACAAGACGAATGCGTTAGATTATGGCAATATAAAGCCTCTGCAAAATTCTCAGTATTTAACGCTCATGAAGTTGCTTCGTCTTAACGCATTATCGCCAGATTTTCAGTTAGCTCCAACTGCGGTCACGATCGGCAATTTTGATGGTGTTCACTTGGGACACCAAGCGATGATTTCACAGCTTAAAGCATTGGCTCAGGCTGAGGGATTAAAAACGCTGGTCATGATTTTTGAGCCTCAACCGCTTGAATATTTTAAAGGCTACGATGCTCCGCCACGTATCAGTTCTCTTCGCGAAAAAGTCGAATATTTGACTGAACTGGGTGTCGATTATATTGCGGTTGCTAAATTCGATCAGTTCTTTCGCAGCCTAAATGCCACCGAATTTGCAGATTTGCTCAAATTTAAACTTAATGCCCAGCATCTGGTCTTGGGGGACGATTTTCATTTTGGTAAAAACCGTCAAGGCAATAGCGAGTTTTTACGCGATTACGGCTTTGATGTAACCAACTTAAACACCATCAATTTTGAAGGTGACCGCGTCAGTTCTACCCGTATCCGTCAGGTTCTGGCCGAAGGCGATCTGGCACTGGCTGCGCAGCTTTTGGGGCGTCCGTATAGTATTATTGGTCGGGTTCAGTATGGTGACCAGATTGGTCGTACCCTAAACTTTCCGACCATCAATGTTCGCCTTGGGCGCCATAAGCCTTGTTTAAGTGGCATTTATGCCGTAGACGTGGTCTGCGAAACCACCGCCTTAAATGAAAAAGTTCGTGCGCAAAATCCGGAGCAACCCGGCGTAGCTGGTTATCGAAGTGACAGCCTGTTTGGCGCAGGCCATGTGGGTACCCGTCCTGCCATTGCGCAAACTCATCCCGAATGGCGATTGGAAGTACACTTTCCACAAGTTTCTGCTAATCTGTATGGCTTATTGATGCGGGTGACGTTTTTGCACTATTTACATGGTGAACGACCTTACCCTTCGCTTGAAGCACTCAAGGCCGGCATTGACCAAGATGTTGAAGATTTGCTCGAATATCGTGAGCAACATTCACAACACCCTTTTTAATTTCGAATTTTTTGATAGTAAAACACGTCAGCGTTCGAGCTGATTGAACTGGAAGACGACTTGCATGAGCGATAAGCAAACTCCTGAAAATGCAGTGGATTACAAAGCCACGTTAAACCTGCCGGGCACCGAATTTGCAATGAAAGCAAACTTGGCCGTACGCGAAGTAAAATGGTTAGAAGAGTGGTACGCCGACAACATTTATCAGAAGATTCGTGAATCGCGTATTGGCAAGAAAAAATATGTATTACACGATGGCCCTCCGTATGCCAACGGTCAGATTCATTTGGGTCATGCAGTCAACAAGGTACTCAAAGACATCATTATTAAAAGCCGCGTGATGGACGGCTTTGATGCGCCGTATGTACCCGGCTGGGACTGCCACGGCTTGCCAATCGAACTTAAAGTTGAAGAAAAAGTTGGTAAAGTCGGCGTTAAAATCGATGCATCGAGCTTCCGTAAAGCCTGCCGTGACTACGCCATGAGTCAGGTCGACTTACAGCGTAAAGACTTTATCCGGATGGGCGTTTTTGGTGACTGGAACGATCCGTACCTGACCATGAACTTCAAACAAGAAGCTGATATTGTGCGTGCCTTGGGTGAAATTCAAAAAGCAGGTCATATCGAACCTGGTCTAAAACCTGTGAACTGGTGTATCGACTGTGGTTCTGCATTGGCAGAAGCTGAAGTGGAATACGAAGATAAAAAATCCGACGCCATTGACGTTGGTTTTGGCGTGGTCGATCTTCACGATCTGGCACAACGTGTCAATGCAGACGTCACCGCACCAACCGATATTGTGATCTGGACGACTACTCCATGGACATTACCTGCCAATCAGGCGGTTGCACTGAACGCCGAGATTGATTACCAACTGGTACAAGTTCAAGGCGAACGTGGTCTGCAAAACTTTATTCTGGCCAAAGATCTGGTCGAATCGGCGATTGAGCGTTACAAGCTTGAAAATCCAGTCGTACTGGCAGACTTTAAAGGTGCAGCACTTGAGCATCTCAAGCTGCAACATCCATTACTGGTAGATCGTCAGGTTCCTGTGATCTTGGGCGAACACGTGATTGCCACGAGCGGTACGGGTGCAGTGCATACCGCGCCGGGCCATGGTGCAGACGACTACAAAGTTGGCTTGCAATACAACTTAAAAGTAGATAACCCAGTGGGTGGAAACGGGGTTTATTTACCAAGCGCACCTATTTTTGCCGGTGAGCACATCTACAAAGCCAATCCGCAAATCATTGAGGCATTGGGCAGTGTTGGACGCTTGTGGGCACATCAACCGATCAAACACAGCTATCCACATTGCTGGCGCCACAAAACACCAATCATTTTCCGTGCAACACCGCAATGGTTCATCAGTATGGACCAAAAAGGCTTACGTGACGGTGCAATGAATGCCATCGAAAATGAGATCAGTTTTGTACCTGATTGGGGTAAAAACCGTATTCAATCCATGATTGAAGGTCGTCCAGACTGGTGTATCTCACGTCAGCGTACATGGGGCGTTCCAATTCCATTCTTTGTACATAAAGATACCAATGAATTGCATCCGCGCACCGCTGAACTCATCGAAGAAGTTGCTAAACTGATCGAACAAGAAGGCATCGATGCATGGTACAACCGTGATGCCAAAGACTTCATTGGTGAAGATGCAGCGCACTACAATGCAGTCCGAGACACACTAGACGTTTGGTTTGACTCAGGTACGACACATTATGCGGTTTTGCGCCAGCGTGAAGAATTAACCGATCCGGCAGATTTGTACCTTGAAGGGTCTGACCAGCATCGTGGCTGGTTCCAGTCATCTCTGCTCACTTCTGTCGCGATTAATCAGCGTGCACCTTACAAAGGCTTACTGACGCACGGTTTCGTGGTCGATGAAAAAGGCCGTAAGATGTCGAAGTCTTTAGGCAATATCATTACCCCTCAAGACATCATCAAAGACATGGGTGCAGATGGCTTACGTTTCTGGATTGCGTCAAGTGATTACCGTTATGAGATGACCGCAGGTAAAGAAATTTTCAGCCGTGCCTCAGATGGTTATCGTCGTATTCGTAATACCTTGCGCTTCTTGCTGGCCAACCTCAATGGCTTCAAACCGTCTACAGATGCACTGCCTGTCGATCAATTGATTGCACTGGATCAATACATCTTGCAACGTGCTGCTGAGGTTCAAAAAACCATTCAGCAAGCTTACGAAGATATGAACTTCCATATCGTGTGCAGTGCATTGACTAACTTCTGTATCAATGACTTGGGTGGTTTCTATCTTGATATCATCAAAGATCGTCAGTACACCACCAAAGCAGACTCACAAGCGCGTCATTCTGCACAAACCGCTTTGTATCATTTGGTTCAGGCATTTGTACGCTGGATGGCACCAATCTTAAGCTTCACTGCACAAGAAGCATGGCCGTTAATTCCAGAGCAAAGTGAGCAATATGTCTTTACTACCGAGTGGTACGATATTCCTGTCGCAAGCAGTGCAAACTTGGTGTCTGAGGCCGACTGGCAAACATTAATTAACGTAAAATCAGCAATTAATAAGCAGATTGAAGCGGCACGTAACGCTAAGATCGTGGGAAGTAATCTTTCTGCCAAAGTTGAAATTTGGGCCAAAGATGACATTCAAAGCGTTTTAAACCAGTTGGGTGATGAACTCCGTTTTGTACTGATTACATCGCAAGTGCATGTTTATGCCTATGCAGAGCACGGTGAAGCGACAGAGCTTGATGGCCTACGTGTCAAAGTGACTGCGGCTGAAGGTGAAAAATGTGTGCGCTGCTGGCACGTACTTCCAGATGTCAATACACATGTAGATCACCCAGGTTTATGTGGTCGTTGTATTATTAACGTCACGGGCAGTGGCGAAGTGAGAAAATATGCCTAAGCTTCAAGCAAAAAAGGGCTTATTCCAGTTTTATCCTCATAACCTGATTTGGCTCGCACTTTCTGTGCTGGCCATTGTGGTGGATCAGTGGACCAAGTGGATTGCCAGCACCCATCTAAATTATGCAGATCCGGTGCCAGTTTTGCCCTTTTTAAACTGGACCTTACTGCATAATTATGGCGCAGCGTTTAGCTTTCTGTCCGATGCAGGAGGCTGGCAGCACTATCTATTTACAGGTTTAGCAGGCATCGTATCCATCATTTTTGTGTTCTGGCTGATGCGCATGCCTAAACAGACCGTTGTGCTGCCTGCTGCGATTGCATTGATTTTGGGTGGTGCATTGGGCAATCTGATTGACCGTGTGACCTTAGGTTATGTGGTCGATTTTATCCATGTATTTTATCAAGATCACCACTTCCCCGCGTTTAATATTGCCGACAGTGCGATCACTCTGGGTACCATTTTATTGTTAATCGATACGTTCTTTCTAGAAAAGCAACGCATCCAACGTGCAGAAGCCAAACATGACTGAGATTATCCAGCCTAACGAAGAAATTCGTATTGAAGAAGGTGCAAAAGTCGATTTGCACTTTTCAGTGGCCATTGAAAATGGCGTTGAAATTGATAATACCCGCAGTCGTGAAGCGCCTGTTAGTCTTACCATTGGCGATGGCAACTTACTGCCAGGCTTCGAAAAAGCACTGTTTGGATTACGTGCTGGTGACCGCCGTACGGTACATTTACCACCAGAAGACGCTTTTGGTGAATGGAATCCAGAAAACATACAAAAGTTTGATACGGTCAAATTCGAGCAACGACCTATTGTCGGCCATATGATCGAGTTTGAAGATAAAGCGAAAGCCACCTTATTTGGTGTGGTGAAATCGGTCGACGACAGTATTACCGAAATCGACTTTAATCATCCACTTGCAGGAAAAAATATTACCTTTGAAGTTGAAATCTTTAAGGTAACACCTGCTGGCCAGCAAGGCATTAAACTGATGTAAATCAAAAGCACTCTTCGGAGTGCTTTTTTTATCACGTTGTCAGCAAAAGCCTACACGGATCATGGTGAATCACCCATGTTGTGATTAAGAATTTTTAACTAAGATACAAGACATAGAGAGACAGGAAGTCTCATTGAAAATAAAAATACACAGGACGTGGTCGTGAATAGGACATTAACGACACAATAATCGGAATACAAAGAACCCCTATCAGGATGATAGGGGTTCTTTTTTGGCTGTTATTTTTATATATGGTTATAAATCTTTTAGGTACTGCACAATCTGTGCATTTTGTGCCATTTCTGCCAGTTCCAGTGCCGTATATTGGCCTTTAAAACTGATATCGGCACCTTTACTGACCAAAAGCTTTACAACATCCAGATGATCATTTTCAGCAGCAGCCTGAAGGGCGCTGTAACCTTCTTCATCGCTCTGATTCGGATCGATACCGTCTGCGAGTAATTGCCTTACCCGCGCTGTATCACCAAGTGATGCCCAGTACACGAGTTCAGGGAGTTGAACATCATCCTCTTGATCTGACAGAGATGAAACGCTATTTATTTTCATTTTATCAACACTCTTATAAAATAAACTGGCTTTTACTTTACAATCACAATGTTTTATACAGCAGTTGTTTGTTCATTCATTCCAATATACCCTGCACTGTTTGCAATACGCTGACACCAGTGCTGTATATTCGGATATAAATTTAGATCAAAACCACCTTCATCAGCCACATGCGTGTAGGCATACAACGAGATATCGGCAAGTGAAATTTCCTCGCCTAACAAATAATGATGTCTATTAAGTGCTTGCTCTAAAATTTTAAGAACCCGATGTCCTTTGGGTTGTAATTTTTTATACTCCTCAATACGGGCCTCTGGCATGCCTTGATATTTCTGGATAAATCGAGCAACAGCAATACAGGGTTCATGGCTATATTGTTCAAAGAACATCCACTCATACATTTTAGCTTTCTTATAACGATCTGAGGGAACAAAATACGTTCCTTCTGCAAGATAGCCTAAAATTGCATTTGATTCAGCAAGTAATTGATCACTTTCTAGCTGTAGAACTGGGATTTTCGCATTTGGATTCATTTTTAAAAATTCTGGCGTATGTGTCTCTGCTTTTAACACATCAATATGAATCCATTCATGTTCAATTCTCAGGAAACTTAATAAGAGTTTAATTTTATAACAGTTTCCAGACTGGATATCGCCATAAACTTTCATAAGTACGTCCAAGATGATTTTTCATTTATCATAACGTAAAGTGATCGATGTGCTGGGCAGATTTTGTATTTTCTAATTTGATATGCGCTTTCTACTTATTTTTTTATTTCTTTTCTCTTTCATTTAGGCATAAAAAAGCCCCCTTAACGTATGTTAAGGGGGCTTAGTATTTAAAAGCTGGCGATGACTTACTCTCACA
>NZ_JASCAJ010000032.1:0-215337 GCF_029967895.1 Acinetobacter sp. V89_7 | reverse complement strand
GGTGGGTCGTCCGCGACTCGAACGCGGGACCAACGGATTAAAAGTCCGCTGCTCTACCAACTGAGCTAACGACCCTGAGTATTTTAAAGCAAGGCTTTAAAAACATTGCAAGATCAGATGTTTTCTTGATCTTACAAGAAAGAAGTTGGTAATTTAGGCTTCTTTCATCAGATCAAACAATAAGTGGTGGGTCGTCCGCGACTCGAACGCGGGACCAACGGATTAAAAGTCCGCTGCTCTACCAACTGAGCTAACGACCCTGTATCGTTTGATGGAGCGTATTGTAGCAAGTTATTCAGCTAACACAAGAGGAAAATTCAAAACAATTGCATAACTGTTTATAAAAAGCACGATTTCCTCTTGTTTAGCTAAAAAATGAACTAAAAACGGTACTTATATGCCTGAATGTTATCAAAAATGTCTTTAGTCACATCACAATAAGCCGATTCGCCAGGTAATAAAACCAGCAATCTTTCCTCGGTTTTGTTGGGATCAAAGGCCTGTTCTTTGAGCTTGTTCTTTTGATATTTGAACGTTCCCGTTGTTTCGACGGTTTCTTGTACACGTAAAAAAACCGGAACAGCATAGGCGGGCAGACATTTTTTAAATGTACTTGCCATGTGGCTCAAATCTTGATCATTCAGTTCTGCATGGTCCGCCAATGTGATGGCCGCCATGCCCGCGCGGCCATTGGTGTGCGGAATTTCAACACCATATACTACGGCCTCGACAATTTTATCATGTTCGCAGAGCATATTTTCAACTTCAGTGGTCGAGACGTTTTCACCTTTCCAGCGGAAGGTATCTCCCAAGCGATCAACAAATTGTGCATGACGAAAGCCAATGTCACGTACCAAATCACCCGTATTGAAATAGGCATCGCCTTTTTTCAGCACATTTTTTAAAATCACGGCTTTGTTTTTCTCTGGATCGGTATATCCATCGAAAGGAGAACGACGGGTAATTTTACCGACCAACAAGCCCACTTCACCAGTTTTTACTTTCTGGCAAAATCCATCTTTGTCGCGAATTGGCTCATTTTTCTCTTTATCAAATGCAATCACGGCATACGGCGTTGGAGAAAAACCGACAGTATTATCAAAATTAAAAATATTGCTAAAACCGACATTGCCTTCACTTGATGCGTACAGCTCTAAAATTTCATCGACACCGAAGCGTTGCTTGAATTTATCCCAAATATTCGGACGCATACCATTACCAATCATTTTGGTTACGCGATGGCTCCGATCTAACTCGGTGGCAGGGGCATCCATGAGATAACGACACAATTCTCCCACGTAACCAATGGCAGAGGCATTAAACTTTTTTACATCTTTCCAGAATGCACTGGTCGAATATTTGCGACGTAAGGCCAAAGTTGCACTGCCTGCAATCACGCCACACCAGCACACCACAATGCCCGTAGCATGGTAGAGCGGTAGCGTTACATACATCACATCGTCGGGATTCAGATCAAGCACATGCCCATACGTACCATAGGCCAGTGTCCAGCGACTATGGGTAAAGATCACTGCTTTGGGTAATCCTGTGGTACCTGAGGTATAGATATAAAACAGACCATCTTTGCCTTGAACGGTATGGGTCGTGGGTGGGTTAAATTTTGGGAAATGGTCAATTTGCTCAGCCAGATTGATATATCCGTGCGGTGCGGTGCCCACGTCTTGACGTGTGGCCTGATCGGCAAACCAATGAAAACGGTCTTCATTGATATTTAAGTCAGCACGAATTTCATCAATACAGTGATGTACTTCATCACCAAAAATTAATGCAATCGGTTTGACCAGATTAATACTATGACTGAGCACCTTGCCTGTTTGTGAGGTATTGACCAACGCAATTGTCACGCCAATCTTTGCCAGTGCAATCACGGTGGCCAATAATTCAGAGCGGTTTTCAAGCATGACCGCGATCACATCGCCTTTACGCGCGCCCAATGACAGATAGTAATGCGCAATCTGATTGGCCCACTCATTGAGTTCTTGATAGGTATAGCGCTCATCTTCAAATAGTAAAGCAGCCCCATCCGGATTACGCTTCACGGCTTTTTCAAAAGCAATACCGAGGCCCGCAGGCGAAGCAGAAGTGCGTAAATAGGCTTGTTTGAGTCCATGAAGAAGGTGTGGCACCTTTGGAATCAATTGTGGAATTTTCGCGGCAACAGCCCCAAGCGTAATAATATCAGTCTGTGTGGTCTGGCTCATATACATCCTATTTATTTTTCGATCAATCCAATTATGGTGACGCATCTGCAGAAAAAAATTTCATCTAGAACTGTTCTTTTACGGCCTTTGTTCTAGTGCAATCAACCTAATCTCACAAAAGTATCAAAAAAAACCTAGTCACCGAAATGACTAGGTTTCTTTTAATGATCTGCAATTATGCAAATCATTCGGTACTAGAGGTGGTTTTCTTCGGTGGGCGACCACGTGGACGACGAGGGCGGGCCGGTTTGTCCTGATCTGCATTGGCAGTATTTTCAGACGCCTTAGCCGGTGCTTTGTTTGCTTTGGCTTTGGTCGGTTCCTTTTTTACTGGTGTTGCTTGCTCGATTTCAGGAAGCGAGGCTTGCACAGCATCTGCTGCTTGATTCTCTGAGGCCACAGGTGCTGGGTCTGCTGCCGCATCTGTCGCTTGCTCTGTTGCTGGTACCGCCTCTACCGAGACAGTTGCTGGCGTTTCTTGAGCAGCATCTGCTACAGACGCATCTGTCGTAGCAGATTGTGCGACGACTTCTGCCGTTTGCGGTGCATCTGCTTGTGCCTGCTCAGCAGCTTGCGCTTGCTTGGCTTGAACATGCGCTTGCTCAGCAGCTTGCTTGGCCAAACGACGACGCTCACGCGGATCGTTGGCAACGCGGCTCAGATCAGCCTTCGGTGGTGTGAGCGGTAAAACCGCTGCAGGTTCAGCTTCTTCAACAGGCTTATTGTTTGGAAGCTCTGCATCACGGGTCACTGGCTTTTTATCTTCAGCTTTACCTTCAGACTCGCCTACCACCAATGTAGCGGCATATTGCTCAGTGAATTTCACTAAGGCACGGTTAAAGGTGGGTACCAGACCAAACTGTTCGATTAGAACCGTACAGTCTTCACCATACACATGACGGATCAGGCTGCTAATGGTGTACTGACCGAGTGTTGGCACTTGAGATGGCGTGATCTTCGGTGCTTGTACTTTCGCCTGATGCTGTCCACGTTGTTGACGACGACGCATACGCGGATCATTGCTGGCGCGTTTCACTTCTGAAGATGCAGCGACTGGTTCAGCCACGTCTGTGGTTTCAGTGGCTGGAACATCCGCTTTGGGCGCCACTTCCGCTTTTGCAGGTTGAGTCGGTGCTTTGTGCTCAGCTTTCGCCTGATGTGCTTTTGCTGGTGCTGCTGCATCACGTTTTGGCTGCTGAGGCTGACCATTTAAGGCCACAATTTCACTTTTTGCAGTGTCGACATTGATCACTAGCGCGGTTGCGAGTACCTCGTCACGCGGTGCATCGACCTGTTCTACACGAACCTGACGCTCATCTGCAACAGCAGGTGCAGCTTTTGGCTGTGCATTGTCCTCATTTAATACGCTTTGATCGCGATAACGATTCGGGCGGTTTGGACGTTGCTGATTGCGGTCACGACGCGGCACATGTTGGGTTTCTTCATGTGACGTTTCGTTATGCTGTTGCTGTTCAGGTTGGTGACGCTTTTGATTGCGTTTAAGGTCACGTTGTTCCTGACGCGACAACTGCACAGTTTCTTCATGCACTTGTTGTGAAGCTTCTTGCACTGGGGCATGGTGTTCACGATGCTCTTTGTGCTTACGCTTTTTGTTGTTTTGACGCTGCTGCTGTGGTTTTTCGTCTTTTTCGTTGGAATCGCGTGGCTCATGTTTGGCTTGCGGCTGCGACATATAGACGTTGTTTGCCGTTGGTGCTGCCGCAGGTGCAGCGGTCTGTGCTGGCACGGCTGCTGGATTTACCTGACCAAACTGACCACGGCTGACTGCGCCGTTGTTGACCATTTGTTCAATCGCAGCGGCTGCATTTTGTGCCGAACGAGATTGGTCTGTGGTTTGAGCTTGTTTCTGAACAAACAAGTTTTCAAGCCAAGCACATGCGCTGGCTGACTTTTGTGGTGCAGCAGCCACTTGAGCGGCTTGTTTCGGCGATTGCTTGGTTTTTGCTGCCTCTACCGCTGGTGCAGCAGCATGAGTGTGTTCAGCTTCTTCTAAATGCCAACCTGAAGATTCATAACCCAGCTCTTTTTCGCTAGAACGTGTTGCTTCTGTGCGTTCGTAGCTTGATGGTGCAAAACCTTCAGGGTTGTACTGGATTTCATAATGTGGTGTTTCAAGATGCGGGTGAGGTAGAACCGTCACGCGTACACCTGACGTCTGCTCAAGATAAACCAAGCTATGACGTTTTTCGTTTAGCAAAAATGCTGCGATTTCAACTGGAACTTCAACCTGCACTTCACCATGACGTTCACGCAAAGCAATCTCTTCGACTTTACGCATAATTGAAAGTGACAGTGAACGCAGATCACGTACCATACCGGTGCCATGACAACGCGGGCAGACATAACCGGTTGCTTCTTCAAGCGACGGACGTAAGCGCTGACGGCTCATTTCCATCAAACCAAAGCGTGAGAGCTGACCAAATTGGATACGCGCACGATCACTTTGCGTAGCTTCACGTAATTTAGCTTCAACCATACGCTGGTTACGGTCTTTGGTCATGTCAATAAAGTCGATCACGACCAAACCGCCAATGTCGCGTAAACGCAATTGACGCGCAATTTCTTCAGCAGCTTCTAGGTTGGTATTCAGCGCCGTTTCTTCAACATCATGACCACGTGTAGATTTGGCCGAGTTGATATCGATTGATACAAGCGCTTCGGTTTGATCAATTACGATCGAACCACCAGAAGGCAATTTCACCTCACGCTCGTAAGCTGTTTGAATCTGGCTTTCAATTGCAAAGTGCGCAAACAATGGTTCATTGAGCGTATAGGTTTTGAGTTTGTCGAGCTGACGCGGCATCACTGCTTTTACAAAGTTGTAGGCTTCGTTATAGGCTTGCTCGCTATCAATCAAAATTTCAGCTACATCATCACGCAAGTAATCACGAATGGCACGTGTGACGACACCTGCTTCTTGGTGAACCAGCATTGGTGATGGGCCAGAACTTGAAGTGCTTTGAATTTGGCTCCACAAATCTAGAAGATGTTGGAGATCCAGTTGCAATTCTTCCTGTGAACGGCCAATCCCTGCTGTACGGACAATCACACTCATACCACGTGGCATATTCAGTGATGCCAGCATTTCTTTGAGTTCTTCACGTACTGAACCCGAAATTTGACGGCTGATACCGCCACCTTTTGGATTGTTTGGCATGAGCACCAAATAACGCCCAGCAAGTGAAATAAAGGTAGAGAGTGCAGCGCCTTTATTACCACGCTCTTCTTTTTCGACTTGAACTAAAAGTTCAGTACCTTCGGTGATCAGTTCACGGATATTTGAAGTTTGGCGCGGGTCGGCGTGTAAATACGAATTTGCAATTTCGCGCATCGACAAAAAGCCCTGACGCTGAGCGCCATACTCGACAAAAACAGCCTCTAGAGACGGCTCAACGCGAGTAACATGACCTTTATAGATGTTTGATTTTTTTTGTTCGCGGGTACGATTTTCTAAGTCAAAATCGTAAAGACGATTACCAGTGATAAGTGCAACGCGGACTTCTTCAGCGTGAGTTGCATTAATCAACATACGTTTCATGGGTGTGACACCTAATAGTGACTCACTCAGATCACTGCGATGATCAGCTGCACAAACATCAATCCTTTGTATCAGGACTGGAACTCAGCAAGTGTGGTCCAGATCGTGACGTCCGATTAGTGCATAATGCTTCGGCTCAATAACGGTTTTGATGTTGGCGATACTGCATTGATTGTGGTGCAATCAACGTGCTTGAATTTCTTCACTGGCGGGTAAGCGGTGTATTGGATGATAACTTTCACTGTCACTGAGCTTGAAGATCCTTCTTATGAAGTCTTGATACGGAATGTTCATCGTATCAGTGCTATTTGGCAGTTCCAATACATCAACACTTTAGCCTGAAAAAACCCTCATGGCGCAATGTATCTGATGTGCATCAGTTTACGTTTAATAACCAACGTGTGGGTTGGCGACATATTTCTTTAAACAAACTGTTGTGCAAATGCACAATTAAACGCGACAGTTTGTTTTTTGCCGATATAATAAGCCTTCGGCGTGGGCATATTCTTTTGGGACCTGTCCGAGCTTTTGGTGAAGCCTTGAGCGAATATTCATTTCAAACAGAGTTGAAATTATTTCGTTTTTTGTTCACTTACGGTGGTATCCGTGCGCTGACTATATCAAACCTTGCACGATCTGCCTATGGGCTAATTGAAAGTTTCTTGTGAAATCAAGTAGCTAAACGGTCATTTTTTATTCAAATTTCATCTTTTTCGGGTTTTAATTACTGTATGAATTCTACGCAACAATGGCAAAGCGTCACCTGGTTTGAGGTAGACGAACATCAGGCCGGTCAGCGCATCGATAACTTTTTATTTTCCCGTTTAAAAGGTGTACCCAAAAGTCGTATCTATCGTCTGATTCGTGAAGGGCAGGTGCGAGTCAATAAAAAACGAATTAAAGCGGAAAGTAAACTGAGTATTGGCGATCAGATTCGAGTTGCCCCGATTCGCTACGAACAAAAAGATGAAAGCGATGCGCCAGTCAGCGATCAGGTTGCCAAAAGCCTGCTCAGCCGCGTGGTGTATGAAGATGATGGTTTATTGGTGGTGAATAAACCATCGGGGATCGCCGTACATGGCGGAAGCGGTGTGGCATACGGTCTGATTGAGGCCATGCGAGCGGCTACTGGAAAAAAATATCTAGAATTGATTCACCGAATTGACCGTGACACTTCGGGTTTGGTTATGATCAGTAAAAAGCGCAGCACGCTTAAGCTGTTGCAGGATTTATTACGCGAACACAAAATTGCAAAAACCTACGCAGCACTCGTGAAAGGGAATGTCAGTCTTGATCGACAGTTGATTGATGCGCCGCTGTTGCGTTATGAACTGGCAAATGGTGAACGCCGTGTGAGAGTGTCGAAAGAAGGTAAGCCAAGTAAAACCAACTGGGTGGTCGCTGAGCGTTTTAAAGATGCAACACTGGTTTATGCATCACCACTTTCAGGGCGCACCCATCAAATTCGCGTACATGGCTTGAGTATCGGTCATCCTTTAGTGGGTGACGATAAATACGGCCATCAAACACCTTATACAGGGCCTGAAGCACGCCGTCTGTGCCTGCATGCGATGCGTCTTGAAATTCCGGGCTATCCTGTGATTGAAGCGGCACTGCCAGAGGATATTCAAAGCGTTGTGGCACAGTTGAGAGCACGTAAATGAATCGTCCAGAACTGATTATTTTTGACTGGGACGGCACTTTATTTAATTCAGTTGGCCAAATTGTTGCAAGTTTACAATTTGCAGCGCAACGCTTTGAGCAACCCCTTACGCATGAGGCGGCACAAGGAGTGATTGGTTTAGGCTTACCCGAAGTGATGCAGACGCTTTTTCCGCAGGTTCCACATTTGCATGAGCAAATTGTGATGGCTTATGGCGAACATTATGTGCAACATTCCACGCATGATGCATGGTTTGATGGCGTTGCCGAGTTGCTGCATGACTTAAAAGCCATGGGGATGAAGCTTGCGGTGGCAACAGGTAAAAACCGCCGTGGCTTAGATCGCGTGCTGACCAAAACGCAAAGTCATCATATTTTTGATATCACTCGTGCGGCAAGTGAAACCATGTCTAAACCTCATCCACGCATGCTGGAAGAGATTTTGCAGGTTACAGAAGTCGAGGCAAAAAATGCCATTATGGTTGGCGATAGCAGCTATGATCTTGAGATGGCCATGAACATCGATATGCCGCGTATTGGTGTGAGTTACGGTGTGCATGATCCTCAGGTTTTAGCGCGTTATGCGCCTTTGACCATTGTGAAGAGCGTGCCGGAATTGCATCACTTTTTAAAGCAAATACTGCAACAGAAGATGCCTGCTTAGATCATCCTTTAAAATAAAAATAACTGAGAAACCTGTTGAGGTTTCTCTCTAATAAAAATCTAGAGGTTCAGATGAGCCGTTCAATTCGATTATTAAATTTGCTACAGCACCTAAGAGAAGCCAAATATCCAGTGACCTCGCATGCGTTGGCAACACAACTTGGCATTAGTCAGCGTAGTGTCTATCGAGATATCGAAACATTAAGACAGCAGGGTGTACGAATTGATGCATGTGCAGGCATCGGATTTCAGTTGAAGGAAGATTTCTTTCTCCCTCCGATTACATTGGATGAAACTGAAATAGAAGCCGTTTTTTTGGCGTTACACTGGCTTAAAAGCATCCCTGACGACGCGTTGCAAAGTGCATCATCTTCAGTGCTTAGCAAACTGAATTCAGTCTTACCTGTTTATCGCCAGCATTTTTTAGAACAGACCCCACTCAGAGCCTTTAATGTTTGGCTACCTGTCGATACAAAAATACTTGAGCAGATTCGAATGGCAATTCGTCTACAGGTGAAGGTGACCTTTGCCTATGCCGACGAGCGCAAAAATGAAAGTATGCGAACAGTCTGGCCTTTTGCGATGGGATATTTTAACGACAAAATTATGCTGGCGGCTTGGTGTGAGTTACGACAAGCATTTCGAAACTTTAGAATTGATCGAATTCGGCAGCTTCAGTTGAGTCAAGATCACTATCCTCAGTTTAAGCAGAAATTATTTCATCAATGGTGGGTTGAAGAAGTATGTGTCACTCCTGACAAAAACTGACAATCCGCTGCTCTACACTGGACCCACAATATCAAAAAGGAGTGATTGAGATGGGTCTTCAACTTTATACCAATAAAGAATCACGTGGTGTGGTGGTCGAGTGGTTACTGATCGAACTTGGAATTGAGTGTGAGCGGGTTGAGGTGGAATATCACACCAGTATGAAATCCCCTGAATATCTTAAACTTAATCCCTTCGGTAAGGTGCCGGTACTGATTGATGAGCATGTCGTAATCTATGAGCTAGCTGCTATTTGTGCTTATCTGGCAGATAAGTTTCCTGAAAAGAATCTGGCGCCTGCTCTTGGTGATCCTAAACGCGGTCTTTATTATCGTTGGCTATTTTTTATTTCGGGGCCATGGGAAGCCTTGGCAACAGATCAAATGCGAAACATTCAAGTTCAGCCTGAGCAAAAAATGTTTATGAGTTACGGTGATGAGACAGATGCCTATCAGGCACTTATTCAGGGATTAACTGAAGCAAATCCTTATTTATGTGGAAAACAGTTTACCGTCGCGGATATATGTGTTGGAGCGATGCTGCTGTGGCAGCAAAAGATGGGACAATTAAGAGCTGATCCTGCGATTGAACAATATCTCATGACGATCCGACAAAGAGAAAGCTTACAGCGTAGCAATGCAATTTTTGCCAGTTAAAACTAATCTACACGATTAAGGAAAGTATCATAACTTTCCTTTTTCGATTTAATTCGACAAAAAACTTGCGGCCACATTAATACAAATTGCCAAGATGCTGGTATTAAAAATAAATGCCAAAAATGCATGAAAGATATTGAGCAGACGCATGTTGCGCGAGGTAATTGATACATCTGCAGTTTGTGCGGATGTGCCAATAATATAGCTAAAATATAAAAAATCGGCATAGGTGGGGTGGGGAGTCTGTGGAAATTCCAATCCTCCCGCACTGCCTTTGCTGCGTGCAATATAAAAATCGTGGGCATAGTGCAGCGCAAACACGGTATGCATCAGCAGCCATGCCGAAATAATCGTAAACAGCGCCAAAATAACATGCTCAATTTCGTATGGACTGTTTTTGGACATCATCGAGAGTTGTACGACGATTGCAATCATACACATCAACAGTGCCAGCAGCACCAAGAGCATGATGACCCATTTACTTTCATCCTGACGCTTAGCCTGCTGTTGCATGGTTTTAGTATCCATTTGACCAATCAGACCCATCACATGCGCCAGATAAATCGTTACAGCAATATTCCAGCTAATCAGCACGACAGTGGACCAGTGTGAATCAGTTTGCCATGACAATAGCGTACCAATCACTACACCGATGCCCAAAGAGATAAAAAAATGTGGACGGGATGAAATACTGTGCCCAAGACGAAAAAAGAATCTGTTCATATGTTTTCGTTTCCTTTTCCAAGGCTTTTATTTTTATAGAGAAACGATTGAATTGAGCCGACAGGTATTATGTATGCTGGCTCAAATGGTTGATTTTAATGCTCAGTGATACATTCATCATGCACAGTACGTTCCCATTTGGCGAGCATATCACGAAACGATTGAACCAATGTCGACTTGCTTGAGCTGTTATAACATAGGTATAAATCTAAATGAGGAAGATCGATTTCCAGTGGACGCGTCACACATGTTTCAGGTAACAAACTGGCCACGTAATCGGGGACTAAACTACACCCGCGACCTTGCGCAACACCATTGATGTTGGCCAGCAAACTGTCTGCATGTTCAACCAGATTAAATTGAATGCCATGCTGTTTTGCAAACTTCAAAATTAGCTCATGTAAGACTCTGGATTGACTCGACTCGGCAATCACCAAGTCGAGTTGATGAAGTGCAGACAGGGGAATACGTTCGAGTTTGGCCAATGGATGATGGGCTGGCAAAATAAAAATCAATGACTCTCGTAGCACATGCTCGGTCGTAAAGTCATTATCATTTTGCAGACGATCACGAATAAAACAGACATCCAACTCGCCCTTTTTAAGCGCTTTAATTTGTTCATCATTGCCTAAACTCGACAGATCAATACGAATATCAGGATGATGAAAGCGAAAGTTAGGCAAAATATGCGGAAAGATTTTGACTTCAGCAACAGGAACAAAGCCGACTCTCAGCGCTTGCTGTTTGGCATACGAGACTTGACGGGCCATCATGACGGCTTTTTCAGCTTGAGCCAAAGTCAGGCGTGCCTGTTCCAGAAAAACAGCACCTTCTTCGGTGAGTTCGACTTTACGTTTGGTTCGATACAGCAGTTGAACCCCTACATCAACTTCCAAATCTTTGATTTGCTGACTTAAAGAGGGTTGAGCAGTATAGAGTTTCAATGCAGCTTTACTAAAATTTAATTCTTCAGCCACAGTGACAAAATATCGAAGATGTCGCAATTCCACAAAAAACTAATCCAAAAAAAGTCTTATAAACATAAGTCTAAAGGATATTAAATGAATAGGACACGTGTAAAAAATGCTTTAGCCATTTATAAAATAAATAGTATTTTTAAGCTCATTATTAATTCAATATAAAAATAGTATTTTGATTTATTTATAAAATATATGAATCAATTGTATAAAAAAAATGAATCAATCTCACCACAAAAATGAATATATTGCACCAATATCGTGCTTAATCATATTGCAGTGTAAAACTGGTTTATTTCTTGCTTTGTTTCAAATCTTCTGCTGAAAACGGTAGGGTATTTAAAGCTAGGACGCAAGAATAGTGGAATGATACATTATCTGTTGCTCAAGACCTCCAAGCAGTTTACTCTGCTTATCGGTGGTAGGTTTTTGAGTTTTGCTTAAGCCGTCCTATTGCATAGGGTCTGGTCGAGATTGCTCTTGAATTGCACAGCCATAAAACTTTGAAAAGCAAAGACGATTGACGCATAAACGCAACAAACTTCTTGAGAAAATCTGGCACTCTAAGAAAGGTTGTCATACACGCTGTAAGCAACCAAGATAGCATGAACAGTTTTACAAAAAATGGAGACGAGTCGTGGCTTACGTTAAATGAAGAACATGTCTGATGCATACGTTTATTTGACCACAAGATGATGACTAAAATTACCCTATGAAAGAGAAGCCGACATTAACCTATCAATTGCCGACTAAATCTTGTTTAACGCATACATGGAGTAAGCCTTCTTTTCATTATTTAGATTCTGTACAGGCCGGACATTCACGTTTTTATAATCAAGTGAAGCATTCCTCAGCACGTGGTTCAACCGAATTACTGCGCTGGTTAATGACGCGTGAATCGTATACATGGGATGTCGATATTCAGCGTGAATTTGATGCACGGCTCAATATGCCGGCGGCGATGCCACAAAATCGACCGCATGCCGAACTAGATGACTGGCAGATCTGGTTTGTCGGGCACGCGACTGTATTGTTGCAAATCGGGCCATATAATCTCATCACCGACCCTGTGTGGTGTGAATACGCCAGTCCGCAACAAGGGCGAGGTCCACGACGCGTGTGTCCTGCTGGTATCGCCCTTGAGCATTTGCCCACGATTCATGCTGTTTTGCTCAGTCATAATCATTACGATCATATGGATTTGGCCACTTTAGAATGGTTACATAAAAAGTTTGCCATGCCGATTTATACTGGACTGGGCAATCAGTATTACTTGCCCAAGCAGTATCATGTGATTGAGATGGATTGGTGGCAGATGATTCCTTTTCATGATCTTACCATTGCCTATACGCCTGCACAGCATGGATCAGGCCGTGGTCTACGTGATCAGGGCAAAGCCTTGTGGGGAGGTTTTTCAATTCTCGGTGCAGATGATCATGCTTTTTTTGCAGGGGATACAGGCTACTCACCGCATTTTAAAGAAATCTATGAGCGTTTTGGTGCACCCCGAATTGCACTCTTGCCGATAGGTGCGTACGAGCCCCGTGAGCTCATGCAATATGTACACATGAACCCGCAAGATGCATTGCATGCGCATTTGGATTTACACGCACAGCGCTCGGTTGCGATTCATCATCGAACCTTTCAGCTAACCGATGAAGGCCGAGATGAGCCAGAGCGGGAACTCACGCATTTGCTCAAGACGTCATCTAAATTGGTGAATCCGTTTTACTGTTTGCGTGAAGGGCATAAACTCACTGTGTAAAACCCGAATTATAAAAAAAGAGCCGATATCGGCTCTTTTTCTTTTGGAGGCTTATACCAGATCGTAACGATCGGCGTTCATGACTTTCACCCAAGCTTTGACGAAATCATGGACAAATTTGTCACGGTTATCATCTTGCGCATAAACCTCTGCATATGAGCGTAAGATCGAGTTTGAACCAAACACTAAATCTACACGGCTCGCAGTCCATTTGGTTGCTCCTGTTGTACGATCTACAATATCGTAAGAGTTGCGACCCGTTGGTTTCCATGTGTAGGCCATATCGGTTAAGTTGACGAAGAAATCGTTACTCAATACACCCACGCGATCTGTCAAGACGCCCTGCGGATTGTTGCCGTAGTTTGCACCCAAGACACGTAATCCACCCACCAGCACCGTCATTTCGTGTGCGGTTAGACCGAGGAGTTGTGCGCGATCTACCAATAGTTCTTCAGGAGTCGTCTCGAAGTGCTGTTTTTGCCAGTTTCTAAAACCATCATGCACAGGCTCAAGCGATTCAAAAGAATACACATCGGTTTGTTCCTGTGTTGCATCACCGCGTCCCGGTGCAAATGGCACGGTAATATTCACACCTGCGGCGCGAGCAGCTTGCTCCACAGCGGCTGTTCCACCGAGAACAATCAGATCGGCAATACTCACAGGTTTTTCAAACGAAGCCTGAATCGACTCAAGTACACCCAACACTTTTTGCAAGCGTTCAGGCTCATTGCCCACCCAGTCTTTTTGTGGTTCAAGACGAATACGCGCACCGTTGGCACCCCCACGATAATCTGAACCACGATAAGTACGGGCACTGTCCCACGCCGTGGTAATCAATTCCACACGAGTCAAGCCGCTATCGAGTATTTGGCGTTTAAGCGATTCAATCTCGGCATCAGTTAAGGTGTAATCTACGCTCGGAATTGGATCTTGCCAGATTAAATCCTCTTGCGGTACATCTGGGCCAAGGTAACGGCTCTTTGGTCCCATATCACGGTGTGTAAGCTTAAACCATGCACGAGCAAACACATCAGAGAAGTAGGCCGGATCTTGATAGAAACGTTCCGAAATTTTACGGTACTCTGGATCAATTTTGAGTGCCATATCGGCATCAGTCATAATCGGGTTACGTCGAACGCTTGGATCATGCGCATCAATCGGCATGTCTTCTTCTTTGATCGTAACCGGTTCCCATTGCCATGCACCTGCTGGGCTTTTACGAAGTTCCCAGTCGTAGGTTAAAAGCAAGTAGAAGTATTCGTTATCCCATTTGGTGGGGTGCGTCGTCCACGCGCCTTCGATACCACTGGCCATGGTGTTGCCTGCATTTCCAGAGCCTTCTGGGTTAAACCAGCCTAAACCTTGGAATTCAACATCTGCACCTTCCACTTCTGCACCAAGTTTTTCGGCACGTCCGTTACCATGACATTTCCCCACGGTATGACCACCAGCGGTCAGCGCAACGGTTTCTTCGTCGTCCATGCCCATGCGGTCAAAAGTCACACGCATGTCATGTGCAGTACGTAACGGATCTGGATTGCCATCCACACCTTCCGGGTTGACATAAATCAAACCCATCTGTACCGCTGCAAGTGGATTTTCAAGCGATTCACGGTCTTGATCATCTGAATAGCGATTACGGGTTGCGTCTAACCATTTTTTCTCGCTGCCCCAGTACACATCTTTTTCTGGGTGCCAGATTTCTTTACGACCTCCAGCGAAACCGAAGGTTTTAAGGCCTGCTTCTTCATAGGCCAGTGTACCCGCAAGAATGATCAGATCACCCCACGAAATTTTATTGCCATATTTACGTTTGATTGGCCAAAGCAAACGGCGGCCTTTATCGGTATTGACGTTATCTGGCCAGCTGTTTAATGGCGCAAAGCGCTGGTTGCCTGTATTGGCGCCGCCACGTCCGTCTTGTTTACGGTATGAGCCTGCAAGGTGCCAAGCGGTACGTACAAACATACCGATATAGCTACCCCAGTCGGCTGGCCACCAGTCTTGACTGGTCGAAATTAGGCTTCGAATATCTTGTTTGAGTTCTTCAAGATTCAGTTCTTTAAAAGCTTTGGCATAATCGAAATCGGGATCCATCGGATCTGTTTTTTGGTCATGTTGATGCAAAACATCAAGATTAAGCGCGTTTGGCCACCATGCGGTTGGACTTTGGCTTTGTCCAGTATTACCGCCATGTGTAAAAGGGCATTTTCCTGTTGCTGCAGTATTCATTGCGATTTACTCCTTGGATTTTGGCTATTGCTTTGTCGTGGCTTTCGGTAAAGTAAATTGAAATTGATGATGTCGTTTTAATGATTAAGGGGCAGTTCACCAAGACAGGTTAAAAAAATCTTAAGTAATTCTGATGCTGCTTGAGTGTTCGAATCAATCTGCATGGCTGTGCTCCTGATCTCAAAATATATTACGCGTGTTCGCTGTTAAAATTAGTTTAAATGATTTAAATGATTTGTAAAAAAGATAAAATTCATTAAATTGATTTGTTTTTTAGATTATAAAAGACCGTTTAATTTAATTCGATATGTTGATGTATCACCGATTTGTAGTGCGCTTTGGCGTTATTGCCCTAGAGGGGCTAGCTAGCCCCTCTAGGGTCATCATTTAAACGGAAACCAATCGATTAGATTTGACCATGTCTCCAAGGCCATGATTTCTAAAGTAGTATTCCATCCAGCTTTTCACCATGAGCGGGTTATTCATTTTGACGACCTCATTGAGCAATTGCTCGGCATCGGTCATTGAAACGTGACAGATGGCTTTGCGCACCCGCAAAATATTACTCGAACTCATGGAGAGGGTATTGAATCCCATCGCCATCAATAAAATTGCCGATAAAGGATCGCCCGCCATTTCGCCACAAATACTGATGGGCTTCTCATGATGATGGCATTCCTTAACCAGTTTTTGCAGCGCGCGAAGAATGGACGGATGAAAGTGTGAATATACACTCGACACCCTTGGATTGTTGCGATCGACTGCCAGTAAGTACTGGATTAAATCGTTTGACCCTACGGAAAAGAAGTCGACCAATTCGGCAAACTCATCAATTTGCAGTAACACACTCGGAACTTCGACCATGATGCCGAGTTTTGGTTTGGTAATTTTGACCTGTTCTTCTTCTTGTACCGCGACCCAGTCACGTTCTAACAGATACAACACTTCCTCGACTTCGCTGACGCTGGTCACCATGGGCAGCAAGATATGCAAATTGTTTAAACCAATGCTGGCCTTGAGCATCGCGCGCACTTGAGTGGAAAAAATTTCTGGATGATCCAGCGTAAAGCGTAGACCACGCCATCCCAGCGCCGAATTTTCTTCTTCAATACTAAAATAAGGCAAGTCTTTGTCAGCACCAATATCCAGCGTACGCATGATGACGGGCTTGTTGGCAAAATGACTCAATTGCTGACGATAAATGGCCCGTTGTTCTTCTTCGCCCGGAAAGCGTTCACGCAACATAAACGGAATTTCGCTGCGATAGAGTCCCACACCCTTGGCCCCACGCTGAACGCCGCGTACCACGTCAATCATCAGGCCAGTATTGACATACAGCTTGACTGCAACACCGTCGGGGGTAACGGCATCACGTGTTTCGTATTGCTTGAGGTCTTTGGCAATTTGCTCTTCTTCTTTTTGAATTTCTTTATAGCGCTGACGCAGACGTCTAGGTGGGTTGATAAAGATCCGCCCTTGATAGGCATCGACAATCATTTCTGCATCATCAAGGGTGTTGATGGGGAGCTCGGTCACGCCAACAACAGTTGGAATACCCAGCGCGCGTGCCACAATCACCATATGCGAATTGGCAGCACCTTCTGTGGTGACAATCGCGGCAATATTATCGACCGACAGTTCAACCAGTGCAGCAGTACTGATTTCTTCTCCAATTAAAATACTGTCGGGGCTTAAATCTTTATGGCTGGAATCTGCTTCTTGCAGTGAGGCCAGAATACGCCGTCCTAGATCTTTTAAATCTGACACGCGCTCACGCAGGTAATCGTCTTCCATTTGTGCAAATAGGGTGATGTGCTTGTCGATGACACGACGCACGGCACCTTGTGCCCAGTTACCGGCGCGAATCAATTCTTTAATTTCGGCAGGAAGCGCATTCTCATCCAGCATGCGTAAAAACACACTAAATAGCGCGCGTTCTTCCGACATTAAGGAGTCTTGCATTTTTTCGTCAAGCTGCTGAATTTCGGTACGTACCGAACTCACCGCTTGATCGAGCAAATGTAATTCATCACTGATATCATCGGCTTCGCGATCTGGAACCGATGCCAGATCGGCAGGCGGGTATAAAACGTAAGCACGGCCCAGCGCAATTCCGCCAGCACCTGATACGCCCTGAAAGGTTTTGTAGGCTGGCCCATTACTTGGCTTACGAAATACATCGATGTTGCCCACCGCATGTGCATGTGCGATGACACCTGAGAGCTGAGCGCACAGCGTCACCAAAAAGGATTCGGCTGCTTCACTAAAATCTTGTGGTTGCTTATTTTGTACCACCAGTACGCCCATCACCTTACGGCGATACATGACGGGTACACCCAGAAACGAGTTGTAAATTTCTTCGCCTGTCTCGGGTAGGTAGGCAAAGCGCTCGTGTTTGGAGGCATTTTCCAAATTGACGATTTCTTCGCGCTGACCCACAAGGCCAACCAGACCTTCACTGAGTTGCAAGGAAACATGCCCCACAGCTTCGGGATTAAGCCCTTTAGAGGCCATCAGCAAATAACGCTGGTTGCGTTCGTCAAGCAAATAAATTGAGCAAACATCCACTTTCATCGCTTCCGCCACATGGTTGACCATAATGTCGAGCGAATCATGCAAACTTACAGACGAATTGATCTCCTGAACAATGCGTCTTAAGGTGTCAAGTTGCATGTTTGACATGGATGCTTACTCCAAAATTTTTAATTCTTCATAGTGATGTTATAACAGCACTCGCCAAAAAAATCATTTGCTAATGTGATGATTTTTCGGGCGATTGTTGTTCTGGCATTAACATGCAGAGTTCCATCATCGCTTTTCGGTACACATCGCGCTTAAAATTGACCACCTGACCTAGAGGGTACCAGTAACTTACCCATTGCCACTCATCAAATTCGGGTGGGTCAGAGAGGTCTAGCTGAATGTTTCGCGTAGACGCGGTGAGTTTTAATAAAAACCATTTTTGTTTCTGTCCAATACATACCGGATCAGAATCTGGTCGGATGTACCGGTGTGGCAAACGATAACGCAGCCATCCTTTGGTCTGCGCAATAATCTGGACGTGTTCGGGCAATAAGCCGACTTCTTCTCTCAGTTCACGATAAAGTGCCTGCTCGGGGGTTTCTCCAAAATGGATCCCTCCTTGTGGAAATTGCCAAGCATTGTGACCAATGCGTTTTGCCCATAAAACTTGTCCGTTATCATTTGCCAAAATGATCCCGACGTTGGGTCGGAAACCTTCTGAGTCGATCATTTGGCTACCTAAAATTTATCAATATCGTTGACTTTGAAATCGGGGGCCGTCACTCTTATATGCCCAGCGCGTAAGATCAAAGTAAAATGCATTAAAATTGCTATGATCTTAACGAATTTCTATCGACTAGCGGAGATAGATTTACATTTTTTTTCTTAAATTTCAGTTTTAACGAGTATTTTCATGAAATTGGCTTTGTTTGATCTTGATCACACCTTACTTAATACAGATTCAGACCATTCCTGGGGTGAATTTCTCGTCAATGAAGGCTTGGTCGATCCAGTACATCATCGCCAAATGAACGACAAATTTTATGAAGATTACAAAGCAGGCCAGCTCGACCCAATTGCCTACAACGAATTTGTATTTGAGTTTTTAACCCAAAATACGCCTGAGGTATTAACAGAGCTACATGCGCTGTTTATGCAAAAGGTGATTCGTCCGCAAATGCGCCCAAAAGGTTTTGATGCGATTCAAAAGCATCAAGATTTAGGCCATGAAATTGTAGGCATTACCGCAACCAGCGATTTTATTACCGCACCGATTTTTCGTGCCTTTGGCATTACCGAAATTATTGCCACCACGGCGGAAGTGCAGCAGGGGAAATATACCGGTAAAGTTACAGGCACACCATGTTACCAGCAAGGCAAGCTGGTACGCCTAGAGCAGTGGCTGGCTGGACGAAATGTAGAAGAATCTTGGGCCTATTCAGATTCGATTAACGATCGCTTCTTACTGGAATATGCCACGCATGCGATTGCAGTCAATCCAGATGATCGCCTGGAAAAATTGGCCAAAGCGCAAAATTGGCAGATTCAAGACTGGTCGATTTAATCGATATTTCAATGTTCTCAATAAAAACAGGCAGTCATCGACTGCCTGTTTTTATTTGATTCAGTTTTTGTGGAGTATTGTTTATTTTACGCGTTGCCAAAACGTCACTTCCGATAAACTGTGCTGAAACTTGTGCTGAGTTTCACGAATCACAAACGGCACCTCTTGCGGTGCTGCAATCAGTTGAAAGTGCTGATCCAAAATGGCATGTAAACCATCTAAAGTTCCAAAACTTTCACCATCTTTTTTAAAGCCACCAATCCATTCTTCACGCGGTGTGTGCTCTTCAAGCCACGTATAAGGGGAGGCAATCATCAATACACCACCCATGTTCAGACGCTCATGAATCTGACTAAGAAACTGACGTGGACGATACAGTCGGTCAATCAAATTGGCAGCAAAAATAAAATCGTAACCAGTGAAATTGGCTTTTAAATTGCAAGCATCACCTTGATAAAATTCAACTTTGTCTTTGGTTTCTTCAAGGCCTAATTGATGCAATGAACAGGCCTTGTATTGTACCAATTCACCTTCGGTGGCGAGCGTATAACGCAAGGTTTCACCTTTGGTCAACTGTACGCTGTGCTGAATAAACCGCGCTGAAAAATCAATTCCGGTGACATGCTCAAACACACGTGCCAATTCAAAACTGGCGCGTCCGACGGCGCAACCGATATCTAAAGCCTTAACTTTGGGACGCTCGCCCAGTGTCTGAAGCGCCAGCTCGACCAAAGCCTTAGAAAAATTAGGAACCCCAAAATAATCCGGTCCAAAATGGAACTCGGCATACTGCGAAAGTAATTGATCGGTCTCGTATTGAGAACTCACACTGCTTACCTCATGGTCAGATGCAACGTAACGAAACCCTGCATGTTGAAAAAAATGCCGTCTAAAGGCATACCGCGATGAATAAAGACTTTCATTGCCACAAGAAATCCACGAACCGCCCTTAATCAAATTATGGCGCCCGTCAAATGTAGGCGTGGTAAAGTCATCATAAATGGGGTGTACATCAAAGCCATTAAACGGATAGGTTGGCGTTTCGGTCCATTGCCAGACATTGCCTCGAACATCGAAGAAATCGCCTTGCTGAAACACATGAACCGGACACGACGACGCACCATAATCCAAATGGATATTGCCATCGGCACGCTGATGATCAATCTCGTTTAATCCGCTGATATCGTATATACGGTACCATTCGTCCTCGGTGGGCAAGCGAATATTCTGGCCAGTCTGCTGTTTTTTCCAGTTACAAAATGCTTTGGCTTCATGATAATTGACCTCGACAGGCCAATCCCAACGCATTGGTACAATCTCGGTCATGAGTCTTAAATACCAAGTCTGGTGTTGTTTAATCCAAAATGTCGGATATTTGGCTTCAGAAAAGGACAGCCAACCTTGGCCTTCTTGTTCCCAGTAATCAAGGCTTGAATAGCCATCGGCATCAACAAAAGCCAAAAATTCTTGGTTGCTAACCAAATATTTCGACGCTTGAAACGCCTCGACCTGCGCTTCATGCTGACCAAACTCGTTGTCCCAGCCATAAAATGGATGCGCTTGATTAATACCAAGTTTAACCTGTCCAGATGCGACATCAATCCATGTGTTTTCAGGTGCTGTGGTGGAAAAATCAGAAGCTTTCCAAGCCGGATGTGCACGAACATATTCAAGATCATGCTGTCGGATTAACACCGACGACGTTTCCAAATGAATACGCTCATGTTCAATACCCATTAAAATGGCCCACCACGGATGATTCCAGTTGATGGGCGGGTTAAGCGGGGCTGTATCGATGATATGAAGTACTGTTTGTTTGACCTGATCACGGTAGCTTTTGACCTCGTGAGGTGTTGGCCAGTCATAATGCTGATCGTTGAGATCATCCCAACTCATTTCATCGACACCGACTGCGAAAAGTGCTTCAAAGCGCGGGTTGAGCCGTTCTTCAATTAAGTGAACCAACAGTAATTTATTAATAAAAAAGGTTGCAGTATGACCAAAATAAAAAATCAGAGGGTGCCGAAGCGAAATCGGTTTTTTATAAAATGCTTCATCACCATCTAAACATTCAAACAAAGATTCATAGGTTTCAAAAGTATTCAAAAAATAGTCACGGATTTGCTGGCGTAGCGTATCGGCATTGTCTTGATTGAGGCGTGGAGTGCGCAAGATCTGTTTTGAAGCTTGAAGGAATCCAGAAGGCGATGGCGTATGAGCATTTGAAGCAGAAGATACGTGTTCGGAATTTGGTACTCTGAAAACATCATTTAGCATGCTTCAACTCCATATTTAAGGTATTTATTGTGTGAAATACCGTGAAGGGTTGAGGTGTTATCGTTATACAGCCACGTCACGGATGCTTAATGATCAACTTACTCCAATCTTGAACGAGTTATATTATATTTAGGTAACGATTTGATGAAAAACGCTAAAGAGAATGGCTTAAGCTGTAGTGGACTGCTGCGTCAGTTTAATTAAAGCCTGTGCTGCTTTGGACTGAGTACGGGCAGGATGCCAGACAATTCCAAGTTGACGTTTTAGCTCCACATTCACTGCGAGTTGACAAAGATCCCGATTCAGCAACGTTTGCGGTAGAACCGACCAGCCCAAGCCAATCGAAACCAACATACGAATCGACTCAAGCGGATTATTGCTCATGGTGATTTTAGGTCTAAGACCATATTTTTCGAATGCGTGCAAGGTAATCTGAGTGGTATAAGTCTGTGCTGCAGGCAGTAGACTTGGGTATTCGAGTAAATCTTGTAGCTGAATCTGCTTACGCTGAGCCAATGGATGAAACGGTGCCACTACAAAAACCAGTGGATCGTTCCAGACCGTCAAATAAGTAAGACGCTCATCGCCTTCTGGAGGCAGGGTAAGAAAAGCCAACTCGAGATCACCTGCAAGCACTTTTTCATGTGCCTGTTCTGAATCGACAAAATGCACATCTAAGGTGACATCCGGAAAGCGTTGCACATAATGACGCAGTGGATCGGGAAGATGATGCAGCCCGATATGATGACTGGTACCGATTTTGAGCCGTCCCTGTACCTGGTCGTGTTCATGGCTTAAGGTATGATGAATTTCGCCTAGCTCATTGAGCCAGTTTTTGACTTTGGGCAACAACGAATGTGCTGCATGTGTGGCTTGAATGCCGCGTCCGGCAGATTCAAATAGTTTCACGCCAAAATAATCTTCAAGACTATGAATGCGCTTGGTCACTGCGGGCTGGGTGATAAAGAGTTGATCCGCTGCGAGCGAAATAGAGCCGGTTTCCATCACTTTCACAAAGGCTTCAAATGCAGCAAGATTCATACAATGACCTTAAATTTCCCATAATCATGCCGTGTTAAAAAAATCACAGCGTCAGGCTATTGTAGTGGTCAAATTCCCAAATGCGCAATCATTAATAGCCTGCGCCAGAATCTTGCTGAGCAGGCTGTTCTTTTACTGCCCATACTTTTTCGTGAATAAAAAAGGCAAACGCCTGTACAGTCGGCTCAAGCATACTTAAAGTTAAGGCGACCCAGAGGTTTCCGGTCACCACGTAAGCCACCAGCATAGCCACCGTAATATGCATAATGTAATAGCTTAAAGTCTTTTTGAGCATACGCTGATTGTGATGTACAAAACGAGTTAGAGTCGTCATAACCATTACCTTGCACTAAATATCTTGAAGAAGTATTCAGTATAAAAAGCGTACATCGGATTGTGAAATGGAATGTATAAATGAGAATTATTATTAAATCCGATGCTGTAAACTGTGAGATGATTAGACCTGAATTGCACATTTTATATATTCTAAAAAGTTTGTTAATTTATAAAAATGATAAATTAGATTTATGTAAAAGCAGCGCTATAATCATTTAATAGAGACCATATACCCAGTCCAATGGAGCACGACGACATGGCAGGCAAGACATTATATGACAAATTGTGGAATGACCACTTGGTTTCACAGCGAGACGACGGATCATGCTTGATTTACATCGATCGTCATTTATTGCATGAAGTCACCAGTCCGCAGGCATTTGAAGGTCTTCAACTTGCAGGTCGTCAGCCGTGGCGTCTCAATGCAAACGTTGCAACACCAGACCACAACGTACCAACTTCAAAAAAAGAACGTGAACAAGGCATTGCCGGAATTGAAGATGAGACATCACGCATTCAGGTTCAAACCTTAGACGATAACTGTAAAACCTTTAATATCGTTGAGTTCGGGATCAATGATGTCCGTCAGGGCATTGTGCATGTGGTGGGGCCAGAGCAAGGTTTGACTTTACCGGGTATGACCGTCGTGTGCGGCGATTCGCATACGGCAACGCATGGGGCATTTGGTTGCTTGGCACATGGAATTGGTACATCTGAAGTGGAACACGTGCTTGCGACGCAGTGTTTAGTTCAGAAAAAATCAAAGAACATGTTGGTTCGCGTGGATGGCACTTTAGGTAAAGGTGTAACGCCAAAAGATGTAGTTTTGGCAATTATCGGTCAAATTGGTACAGCAGGCGGAACAGGTTATGCCATTGAGTTTGGTGGGCAGGTGTTCCGTGATATGTCGATCGAAGGCCGAATGACGGTGTGTAACATGGCCATTGAAGCAGGTGCTCGTGTGGGTATGGTTGCTGTCGATGATAAAACCATCGAGTATGTCCAGTCGCGCCACTATGCACCAAAAGGTGAGCAGTGGGATCAGGCTGTTGCGTACTGGAATACCTTACATTCAGATGACGATGCAGTATTTGATGAAGTAGTGGTTTTGAACGGCGCAGAAATTGAGCCGCAAGTTTCTTGGGGAACCTCACCCGAAATGGTGATTCCAGTGTCTCAAGCGGTTCCAACCTTAGAACAGGCCAAAGATGATGTACAACGCAATGACTGGACACGTGCTTACCAGTATATGGGCTTAAATGCCGGTCAGGCGTTGGCTGATATTCAGTTGGATCGTGTATTTATTGGATCATGCACCAATTCACGGATTGAAGATATCCGTGCAGCAGCCGAAGTGGTTAAAGGCCGTAAAGTGGCGAACAGCATCAAACAAGCGATGGTGGTACCGGGTTCTGGTTTAGTTAAGCAACAAGCAGAGCAAGAAGGATTGGATCAGATTTTTCTTGAGGCTGGTTTTGAGTGGCGTGAACCGGGATGCTCAATGTGCTTGGCGATGAATGCCGATAAATTGCAACCGGGCGAACATTGTGCCTCGACCTCAAACCGTAATTTTGAAGGGCGTCAGGGCAATGGTGGACGAACCCATTTGGTCAGTCCAGCCATGGCTGCTGCCGCTGCAATTGCGGGACACTTTGTTGATGTGAGAAATTTCTGATGTCTTTGACTTTGTATTTGGGAACAAAAAATTATTCTTCTTGGTCGCTAAGGCCTTGGCTCGCAGCTAAACATGCTGGAATCCGTTTTAAAGAAGTTATTATCGATTTTGATCAACCCGATACAACGTCTCGCATTTATGCCATCAGTCCTTCAGGTAAAGTGCCTGTTTTAGTTGATGTAGATGTAAAAATTTGGGATTCATTGGCCATTTGTGAGTACTTAGCAGAAATTGCTCCTCATCTATGGCCTTCAGATCAATATTCAAGAGCAATTGCTCGATCGATTAGTGCAGAAATGCACAGTGGTTTTGTTGCTTTACGCAACGAAATGCCCATGAACGTTAGAGCAAAGCAAAGAGCATTAGTACTTAGCGATGCGGCTCAACATGATCTAGTTCGTATCGACCAAATATGGAAAGATCTACGTCAACAATATCAGTTACAAGGACCTTGGTTGTTTGGAAAGTTTACTATCGCAGATGCCATGTTTGCTCCAGTCGTGATTCGCTTAAATGCATACGCTGTTAACCTAACACCGTCGATGCGAGCCTACATGGAAACATTTTATAATGACTCTGCTTTTTTAGAATGGATTAAAGATGCTGAACAAGACACGTTGATTGTGCCTCGTTTAGAGTGTGGTCAGGTTTAAGCATAAAAGGTTTTGATTATGAAAGCATACACCGTAGAACAAGGCATTGTGGCACCATTAGATCGTGCCAATGTGGATACCGATTTAATTATCCCGAAACAGTTTTTGAAGTCGATCAAACGCACAGGGTTTGGTGACAACTTATTTGATGAATTGCGCTATTTAGATGAAGGTTATCCGGGGCAAGATAATTCTAAACGTCCGCTTAATCCCGATTTTGTCTTGAATCAGCCACGTTATCAATCTGCCAATATCTTGATTGCGCGTAAGAATTTCGGATGTGGATCAAGCCGTGAGCATGCGCCATGGGCATTGAACGAATATGGTTTTCGTACCGTGATTGCGCCAAGTTTTGCCGATATTTTCTTTAATAACTGTTTTAAAAACGGTATGTTACCTGTAATCTTGTCTGAAGAAATTGTAGAGCAATTATTTCAAGAGTGCGCAGAAAACGAAGGCTATACCTTAACGGTAGATTTGGCTGCACAAGAAGTGAAAACACCATCTGGACAAGCTTTTGCTTTTGACATCGATCCATTTCGCAAACACTGTTTGTTAAATGGCTTAGATGATATTGGTTTAACGCTACAAAATGCAGACGCGATTCATGAGTTTGAACGCCAAGCCAAAGTTGCACGTCCTTGGGTATTTCAAGACCTAAAAGCTTGATCTATACGGGAGATTTTAAAGATAGCAATAGCGTAGATGCCCAACTCTTGTTAACATGCATGAGCATAAATTGCTGAAAACTTTGCTCGAAATAGGGTTGGGCTCCAACAATGATCAGGACATTTGGCCGTAGTGTGGTACTGACAGTATCCTTGGCGTTAATCGCAGGTTGTCAAAGTACCAATCATGTGGTTGATACATTGCGTATTAAACAGGCCGAATCAGGTCTGAACAGTAACGCAACGATTTATTGTTCGGGCGCACAACTGTGTGAATTTGAGCGTTTAAATACGACCCCCATTGTCGATGCGCAAAAACATCGTGTCAGTGAACAAGCCTTGCATCAAGGTATTGTCAGACTTGAGGGTTCAGTATTTAGTCCAGTCAATTCGATGTATTTGTCTGTGCCACCGCAGCAGTATGAGCTGGTGATTCGTTTTTATCCCATCTCTCGAGATCGGGCAGAAACATTTCATGTCATTCATCAGTTTAAAGCCAATCAGCGCTATACCTTTAAAATGTACCGTGATCGTTCCAAGCACTCAGGCGGCAGTTTACTCAATGTTTCTGCGCCTGAGCCATTATGTGTTGAACTTGAGCAAGAAAATCGTCCAATCCGCCGTTTTTGTCGTCCTTTTGATGCCATCACGGGGTTGGGTGAGTTTATAGAACAACGAATTTAATGTTCAATCAGTCAATCGGCTGATATTTAGAAATGGAAACGTTCATGTCGAAGCAAATTTTAATTTTAGCCGGTGACGGTATTGGCCCTGAAATTGTAGGGGCTGCCGAGCAAGTGCTGAGCGCAGTCAATCAAAAATTCAATCTTGGTTTAAACTGGGAGCATGGTCTACTTGGCGGTGCCGCCATTGATGCGCATGGCGAACCGTATCCTGCCGTGACCAGCGAGCAAGCAAAACAAGCAGATGCCATTTTACTTGGTGCGGTAGGCGGACCGAAGTGGGATAGCATTGAACGCTCTATCCGTCCAGAACGTGGTCTGTTAAAAATCCGTAGTGAACTGAATTTATTTGCTAATTTGCGTCCTGCCATTTTGTATCCGCAGCTTGCAGATGCCTCTAGTTTAAAGCCTGAAATCGTATCTGGGTTAGACATTCTGATTGTGCGTGAATTAACTGGCGGGATCTACTTTGGTCAGCCGCGCGGTATTCGCGAACTTGAAAACGGCGAAAAGCAAGGCTTTAACACCGATGTCTACAGCGAATCTGAAATTAAGCGCATTGCAAAAGTGGCTTTTGAGCTTGCTGCACTGCGTGGTAGCAAAGTGTGCTCGGTCGACAAAGCCAATGTACTTGAGGTAACGGAGCTTTGGAAACAAACCGTAAGCGACCTTCAGCAAGCGCAGTATCCAAACATTCAGTTGTCCCATATGTATGTCGACAATGCAGCAATGCAACTGGTACGCGCACCAAAGCAGTTTGATGTGATTGTAACCGGTAACTTGTTTGGTGATATTTTGTCGGATGAGGCGGCCATGTTGACCGGTTCAATCGGCATGTTGCCATCTGCATCTTTAGATGAGCAGGGCAAAGGCATGTATGAGCCATGTCATGGTTCTGCACCGGATATCGCAGGGCAAAATGTGGCGAACCCATTGGCCACGATTTTATCCGTAGCTATGATGCTCCGTTATACTTTCCGTGAAGAAGCTGCTGCAAAAGCCATTGAAGATGCTGTAGGACAAGTGCTTGATCAAGGCTTACGTACGGCTGACATTATGTCTGAAGGTATGCAGAAAGTGGGTACAGTTGAGATGGGGCAGGCCGTGGTTGCTGCTTTAGCTTAAAATAATTAGGCTCAAATAAAATCTGAAGGTAGATGTCTTGATCAAGGCATCTACTTTTTTTATTTTTGAGTACAATGAAAATAAAATAGTGTGCTAACTTAAATAAAAAATGCGTCTTAAAAAAGTCGATAAGATGCTGAGATCACTTTTTATAAGTACAGTACTCGTAGAATAAATGACAAAAAGGAATGAGGCTTTGACTATGAAATTCAATTTAAAACTTTTATCTGCTGCCGTATTTTTAGCGGTATCAGCTACATCGTACGCAGACAACTGTGACAATACACGCAATAGCTATGATGCAGTTCACTGTGCCAATAAGGTGTACGTAAATGCAGATCGGGAATTAAATCAAAATTATCAACTACTGCGTAGCAAATTAAATACCCAGCAGAAAACGATTTTAAAACGTTCTCAATTGGCTTGGATTAAAGAACGAGATCAAAGTTGCTCTGGTGATTCAGACGTCGGGACCGTCATTTATACCAACTGCCAGCTGTCTAAAACGCAAGAACGTAACTCTTGGATTCGTGAACGCTTGCGTGAATGTAAAACGATTGGTTGTAAAACATCTGCTTTAAGTGATTAAAAGCAAAACTGTTATAAAAAAAGCCACTGACGGTAGAGAGTGGCTTTAGTGCATTCGCTAAACGTGTTTAACGTGCGCGGTACGTGATACGACCTTTACTTAAATCATAAGGTGTCATTTCAACTTTAACGTTATCACCCGTCAAGATACGGATATAGTGCTTACGCATTTTACCAGAAATGTGCGCAATTACTTCGTGACCGTTTTCTAAACGTACACGGAACATCGTATTAGGAAGCGTTTCGGTGACAACGCCTTCGAACTCAATGAGTTCCTCTTTATTGGCCATAGCCTACCTGATGATCAAATTGGAAAGGCGCAAATTATAGGCAATTTTTTTCGAAAAAACAAGCCATAGGCGGTGATCTAATCGGCGTTCCAATTGGGAATACAGGTCATTTGAAACAAAAAAAATCTACAAAAATGACCTGAATTGAGTTGTCACTTTGGTCAATCGACGCTAATCTAAATTGAGAGTTTTAAGTATAAATGAAGAACATACAAGGAAGGGCGCCGCGTGGGTCAGCTAACAGATGCATCGGTTGTATTACGGTTTGGCTATCAAGCGATTCGTCGTGCTGGATTGCCAACCGAAGAAATTTTAACAAAAGCGGGTGTGGCACTGAATCAGGTCGATGCCAATTCGAGAACGCCAGTCAGTGCCCAGTACGCATTTTGGGTTGCGGCAGAAGAAGTCAGTAAAGATCCAGATATCGGTTTGCACTTAGGCGAGCATTTGCCGCTGTACCGTGGGCAAGTCATTGAGCACTTGTTTATTAGTAGTGAAACCTTTGGTGAAGGGCTCAAACGCGCTTTAGCCTATCAGCGTCTGATTAGTGATGTATTTCATGCCAAGCTGGTGGTTGAAGATGGGCGCTGCTATCTGACCAACGGCGAGCAAAAATTTGCCGACTCAATCGTCAACCGTCATTTTTCTGAATGTGCAATTTCGGGCGTTTTACGATTTTTTAAATTTATTACCGAAGGTGCCTTTCACCCGATTTTTATCGATTTTAATTTTAGTGAAGGCGCGCCAGAAGACGAGTACTTCCGAGTTTACGGCTGCCCGGTCAGTTTGGGGCAGAAAGAAACCCGACTTTACTTCGATGCCGATATTTTAAACTATCCATTATGGCAAGCCGAACCAGAACTGTTGCAGCTTCATGAGCAGCTTGCCATTGAGAAGCTACAAGAACTGGCACGTTATGATCTGGTTGGCGAGGTGCGCCGTGCCATTGGTTCAACCTTAGAAAGCGGTGAAACCACACTAGAAACAGTGGCTGCGCAACTCAATATCACACCACGGCGGTTAAGAACCCAGCTCAGCGAAGCCAATACCAGCTTTCAGCAAATTCTGTCGGATTACCGCTGTAGACTTGCCAAACGGCTATTGGCCAATACAGGCGAAAGCGTTGAGCGTATTGTCTACCTGACTGGCTTTTCTGAGCCAAGTACTTTTTATCGTGCATTTAAACGCTGGACCAACGAAACACCAGTAGAGTACCGCAAGCGTAAACAACGTTAAGCGACCCATAAAAAAATGCATCCAAGGATGCATTTTTTTAAGCTCAAGAAGATGCTTGATTAAAGATCGGCCATTTCATCGGGTAAGTTGAGCCAGTGGGGGCCTAATGGAGGATTTGGTAAATCAAATTGTTCAGGGTAATAAGCCTGAATGAAGTACAGTCCATCGGCTGGTGCGGTTACACCTGCTGCCTTACGGTCTTGTGCGGCAAACATGGTATCGATATGGTCGATCTCGTAGCAGCCTTGACCAATTTCCAGTAAACAGCCCATGATGTTGCGCACCATATGATGTAAAAATCCATCGGCTTGAATATCTAACACCAAATAACGGCCATGGCGGATCAAGCGGCAATGACTCAAATGGCGAACGGGTTGCTTGGACTGGCAAGCGGCTGCACGGAAGCTCTCAAAGTTATGCGTGCCTTCAAACTTACGCGCCGCCACCATCATTTTTTCGACATCTAGCTGCTGATGCACATGCGTAACTTGTTTGTGTAACAGCGCAGGACGGTTCGGTGTATTGTAAACCACATAACGGTAGCGGCGTGCCTGCGCTTTAAAGCGTGCATGAAAGTCTGTACCGACCTCCTTGATCCACTGGATCGAGATGTCTTTGGGCAACTGGCTGTTGGCTCCCCTCAACCAACCTTGTTCAGGTCGAATGGCATTCGTATCAAAATGAGCCACCATATTGGTGGCATGTACGCCGGCATCGGTTCGCCCTGCGCCATGCAATAGAATTGGCTCGTTGGCAATTTTACTCAGTACCGTTTCAAGCGTTTCTTGAAGACTGGATACACCAGCTTGTTGGGTTTGCCAGCCACGATAATGCATTCCACAAAATTCAATGCCGATAGCAAAACGTTGCATGATTAATCCTCAGCCTTTGTGGTGGTATCCCAGTGTCGATACCAATCTTCAGCATCATCATACTGTAAGTAAAGTTGTAGCAGCTTGGCATACAGATCGGCATGACCATGCGTGGTATTGGTGGCAATGCCTGCACAATGTACCCAGTCACTAATGGCATAGCGCTGATCAATTTTGCCGAAGGTGACTTGTGTGGTTAACACCACCAGACAGCCTTGCGAACGTAATTGTTGAAACTGCGCCAGAATGGCGTCATTGACCGCAATATTACCGGTTCCGAATCCTTGTAAAATTAAAAAGTGCGGTGGTCGCTGTGCAATATTTTCAAGTTGTTGTGCCAAGTGCGCTGGACGCACAGGTTGATGCATCAGATTCACAATGGCCAGTTCATCGGCACGTGCAATCATGGCAGCATCTACAGCCATCGCATTTGTGACCGTATCACAAGGTGCATCGGCCGAGACACCGGAAAATGCATCCAGCTCAGTTGTATGGGTTTTAAGAACGGTTTGACCGTGAAAAATTTGATGATGAAAAGCCTGATAGGTACCGCTTGCTAAACGTTGAACGCTCTCTAATGCTAAATATAAATTCTCGATCGCATCGGTAAATTCACGTGTATCGTCGCCCGCAGTGTTAAGCAGCGGATACTGACTACCCGTGATCACCACGTGACAGGTTTGTCCCAAAAAGCGTGCCAAAGTTGCAGACGCGTAACTCATGGTATCGGTACCGTGAATCACCACAAAGTGTGTATAGCCCTCAAGCTGCAACCCCTGAATCTGTTGTACCAGTAACAGCCAGTCTGCGGCGGTACAGGCGCTACTATCTTTAATTGAAGGGGCTTTAAAACAATCGACTGCGTATTGCGGTGGAAGAATGCGTTCTAATTGGGGTTGAAAGGCATCATAGGGCATTGGTGCAAGCGGTTCACCAATACAACCAAACGTTCCACCCATATAAATTAAGGCAATTTTATTCATGTTCAAACCAGCAGTCCCGACAGACTGCTTATGTTAGAGCGATCAACTTGAAGATGCTATTCGATTTAACAGTTTTTTTGAAAGATCACGCTGCTCTTGATTAAATCGTGCATCATTTTTCTCGAGTAAAATGCAGGCCGATTCAAAAGCACCCAGCTCGATATATTGCTGAGCCAGATCTAGATCGAGTTGAACTTCATCGATATCTGCCAGTTCCGGAAAAGCCTTAACCAAAGGATCTTGAGGCTTTATGGTGACTGGCGTCACTATTGTGGTCGCAGGAGATAGTGCTTCGTTTTCAGCTTCGGCTCCATCAAGCTCAGCAAAAATCACTTGAGGGGTAGAAGAGGCGGGAGAGGTAGAAGATGACGATGATGCTTGAGCAGTTGCGGCTGCGTCATCCATTGGAGCCAGTGTCAGTGTCGAGGCGGTATTCGTGAGTTCTACAGCAGCAGGCGCTGTCTGCTGTTGTGTTTGTTTTGCAGGCTGCTCAGCTTCAGGCGTTGATATTTTTGGCACTGATGCAGGTTCTACATTGACCTGAACTAGCGTTGGTGGCACAGGCGTATTCAGTTTGAATTCTAGCGCCTGATTGGCCTCCAGAATTGGCTGAGGCTCAGGGGTGTGTTGTTGTGTAGGTGAAATCGTCGTATCGACTTTATGCTCAACGACTACATCTGGAATAGGTGTCTGATTTGACGGAGTGACTATGTCAGTAGATGGGATTTTCGTTGGAGCAGGGTTCTTTTGTGCAGCTTGATAGCGCGCTTGAACTTCTGCAAGTACCTCGTGTAACTGACGCTGCTCAAGATTTTGAAGGAGCTGCTTCACCCCAAGCTCATCCTGCTGACGCAGATGCAAATCCAGTAAGTAAAAATAGAAATGATGACGTGAAGGGTCACGATTGAGCGTCTGATTGATCAGTGCCTCGGCAGCCGAAAGATGGCCAATCTCAATCAACTGCTCAATACGATCCTGAATATTGGGGTCAATCGTGGCGGGAACAAGACTCTCAGCCACTGCAAACGGCGCGTAATGAACGTGTTCATGACCTTGAGCAATAGGGGCTTGCAGCTTTGATGAATGCGACGCTTTTTTTTGATCTTGTCGTTTTTTTAAGATGATCGCGACGACCAGCAAAATGATAAATGCAATCACGTATAACACAGTTTTCCCCTGAAGCACGCGTGATACTGGCTGAGGATATTCGACCTTGATCCAGCATAAATTTTTTAATGTTTAGTTGAGAGCTAATTTAGCGTTTTTTGTGAGGAATGTCATACCCTTTTCTGTGCAGCAGGTAATTTAGGTAGAGCCTGCGCTGTATTTGGGTTCGACCAAATAAAAAAGCCGGTCAAATGACCGGCCTTTTGATCAATGCTGCAATCAAGCAGCTTTGTATTCAATTAAAATACGCAACATGCGGCGTAGCGGCTCGGCAGCACCCCAAAGCAACTGATCGCCCACAGTGAAAGCACCGAGATACTCTTTGCCCATATTAAGTTTACGTAAACGACCCACTGGAACAGTCAGCGTACCTGTCACTGCCACTGGTGTCAGGTCAGTCATTGACGCTTCACGTGTGTTTGGCACTACTTTTGCCCATGGGTTAGATTGACGAATCATATCTTCGATTTCATCAAGCGGCACATCTTTTCTGAGCTTGATGGTCAATGCTTGCGAGTGGCAACGCATGGCACCAATACGAACACAGTGACCGTCAATCGGAACGATTTGTGCATTTCCTAAAATTTTGTTGGTTTCAGCTTGGCCTTTCCACTCTTCTTTAGACTGACCGTTATCGAGCTGTTTGTCGATATACGGAATCAAAGAGCCTGCCAGTGGCACCCCAAAGTTGGCTTTCGGGAAGTCATCACCACGCTGTAACTGTGCAACACGGCTGTCGATGTCTAAAATCGCAGAGCGTGGGTCGTCCAGTAAATCTTTGGTGCTGTTGTACAGATAACCCATACCCGTCAACAGTTCACGCATATTCTGTGCGCCCGCACCAGATGCAGCCTGATAGGTCATCGCGCTCATCCATTCCACTAAATTGTGCTGGAACAATGAACCCAGACCCATCAACATGAGAGAGACGGTACAGTTACCACCCACAAAGGTTTTGGTGCCTTTACTCAAGCCGTCTTTGATCACATTGGCATTCACCGGATCAAGTACGATGATGGCGTCATCTGCCATACGTAAGGTAGATGCTGCATCGATCCAGTAACCGTTCCAGCCTTCAGCCTTCAGCTTTGGAAAAACCTCAGAGGTGTAATCGCCCCCTTGGCAGGTAATAATGACATCCATTTGCTTCAGACTAATAATGTCTGTCGCATCCATAAGTGCTGGGGCAGTTTTACCACCAAATGAAGGAGCTTCACCACCTGCATTACTGGTAGAAAAGTAAAATGGCTCAAAATGAGCAAAATCATTTTCTTCAACCATACGTTGCATAAGGACGGAACCAACCATCCCGCGCCAACCGACCAGACCTACTTTCATGTCACTTTGCCTCGGTGCGTTAAAAAATGTAAAAGAGGGGCTTGAGTGTATCAAAAGCGACCACAACTGCAAGTATTATCCAATTAAAACATACCCTTTATTGTGAATAAATTTATGAATGTGCTACATAGAGAGACGCGAGATAAAAATAAATTCAAAATGACAAGGTGGAACAAAACGTGATGCTTTTTTTGGAAGTTTGTGCGGTGCTGGTGATCTGGCTAACGTTTTGGTCATTGATCCCACGAGATGAGTGGTGGATTCGAGGCGCCGACTTTCCACGTCTGCAAATTTTGGCACTAGGTGCTGTGGTTTTATTGGCTTATGCGCTCTGGGATGCACCCTGGACGCTGCCACGTGAACTCATTTTAATTCTTCTGATTGCTGCAATTGCCTATCAGTTGAAAATGGTACTGCCGTATACTTTTTTATGGAAAAAGCAGGTATTACAGGTACCGTCAGAGCTACATAATCCGAGCCATCAGATTGCGCTATTAATTAGTAATGTTTTGACTCCAAACCGTCAGTATCATTTATTGATTGATCAGATTCGTAAGCTTAGGCCAGATGTGGTGCTTACGCTGGAAACCGATCAGACTTGGCAAAATGAACTGTCGGTAATTGAACCTGATTATCCGTACCGGGTTGCTGTTCCACTCGATAATTTATATGGCATGCATTTGTATAGCCGTTTTAAGTTAGAGCATACCGAAGTCAAATTTATTCTGAGTAAAGAAATTCCATCGATTCATACCACGGTGCGCCTGCCTTCAGGGCTTCCGATTGATCTGTACTGTCTGCACCCTAAACCGCCAAGTCCAACCGAAGCCAAAGATTCGACCTTGCGAGATGCCGAACTGTTGATTGTGGGCGATCAGGTTAAAGATCTAGATCAGAGCTGTATTGTCATGGGGGATTTAAATGATGTGGCATGGTCGCGAACCACTCGGTTGTTTCAGCGAATCAGTGGATTACTGGATCCACGGGTAGGGCGGCATTTTGTCAATACTTTTCATGCCGACTATCCGCTGTTACGATGGTCACTCGATCATGTTTTTCATAGCAATGATTTTGCACTGGTCAATATGCAGCGCTTAGCGCATGTGGGTTCGGATCATTTTCCTGTGTATGTGGTTTTACAAACTGATCGGCATTTTGAACAGCTTCAAGATGAACTTGAAGAAACTTCAGAGGATCATCAAGACGCGCAAGAGGCGATTCAGGAAGGGATTCAAAAGGCACGTGAAGGAGAACAGCTCAGTGCACAAGAAGCCAATCAGCTCTTGAAACCTTAGTAAATTGGATCCTGTTGTAGGAAAATGCTTACATTCATTGGCGAATGTAGCCAATAGGCAGCTGTCGTACATCGGGATACTATAACTTCATCGGCACACGGAACACGGGAACGGATCATCCCACTAAGGAAGACGACGCTGATTGGAATGCATCACGGACTTGATGCTGCGATGGACGCAACACAAAACAAGAAATGTCTCGAAAGCACAACCTCATTAACCCGAGTTTTACAGGATGTATAACTCGGGTTGTGTTTATCTGTATTATCCTTTTTCAATCCTATATTTTAATCAAAAAAACATTCTTAAATTTTACCTTTTGTTACAAAAGCAATACATTTATCAAATGTTCATGCTGTTTTTTCATGATCCCAAAATTTATAGGTTTGTGTTTAATTTGCGCAATTAGATACATGGATGACGAATTTACACACTGATTTTGGTTAAAAAAACTACTTAATTTGAATAAAAAAATTGCATAAATCCCCAATATGGTGCATTTTTAGCCCGGTTTTGATTGATAAATGATCATATGTTTTCTTTTTAAGTTTTTGAAAATATTAAATAAATTGCTTTTTTTATTATTTTAAACCCTGTTTTCATCAGTTAAGCCTTGTTTAATAATTAAATCTCAATAGAATGTTGCGATCATTTTATCGCTCACAGTCCGTAGAAACGACTTTATATGCCTAAATGCCATGATGATGATCGCTGAGTTTTTCTAAGATCTCATAAAAAGGAGTTTTACGAACGAACTATTTGTAGAGCAAATGGTTTTCTCCCGTTCTAATTTTGTGCTTGTCACGCATAAGGATTATCTTATGAAAAATTTTAAAATTAGCCTCGCATGGCAAATTTTAATTGCGTTGATCCTAGGGATTGTTGTTGGGGCTATTTTACATAATCAGCCTGAATATAAAGATTTCATGGTAAATAACGTTCTGAAACCGTTGGGTCAGATCTTTATTAGCCTGATCAAGATGATTGTAATTCCAATTGTGTTCTCTACTCTGATTTTGGGTATTGCAGGCGTTGGATCGACCAAAAGTCTGGGTCGTCTGGGTTTTAAAACCATTCTTTATTTTGAAATCATTACTACAATCGCGATTGTTGTTGGATTGATTGCAGCCAATATTTTTCAGCCTGGTGCTGGCGTAGATATGTCTCATTTGGTGAAAGCGGATATCACTCAATATCAGCACACCACGCAAGAAGTACAATCTCAGTCACATGGCCTGATCCAGACCATTTTGTCGATGATTCCAACCAATATCATCAACTCTATGGCACATGGTGAAATGCTGCCGGTGATTTTCTTTGCAGTGTTGTTTGGTATCGGTTTATCTTCATTACCAACCACCACCAAAGAGCCGTTATTGCATGTGTTTCATGCCGTATCTGAAACCATGTTCCGCGTGACTCACATCATCATGAAATATGCGCCAATTGGTGTGTTTGGCTTGATTGCAGTGACCGTTGCCAACTTTGGTTTTGCATCGCTGATCCCGCTCGGTAAGTTGGTGGTTTTGGTTTATGCCGCAATCTTGTTCTTTGCTTTTGTGGTGCTCGGCATTACTGCACGTATCTTCAAAATCAATATCTTGACCGTGATGCGTATCTTAAAAGATGAATTGATCTTGGCGTACTCTACTGCCAGCTCTGAAACCGTTTTACCGCGTATCATGCAAAAAATGGAAGCTTACGGCGCGCCAAAAGCGATCAGTAGTTTTGTGATTCCAACAGGCTATTCGTTTAACCTTGATGGTTCTACGCTTTACCAAAGTATTGCCGCGATCTTTATTGCGCAGCTTTATGGCATTGAGTTGTCGTTGATGCAGCAAATTATTTTGGTGATCACCTTAATGATTACCTCTAAAGGAATTGCAGGTGTTCCGGGCGTATCGTTTGTGGTGTTACTGGCAACACTGGGTAGTGTCGGTATTCCATTAGAAGGCTTGGCATTTATCGCAGGTGTTGACCGTATTATGGACATGGCACGTACGGCACTTAATGTCGTGGGTAACGCCTTGGCTGTACTGGTGATCAGTAAGTGGGAAAATGCCTACGATTTTGAAAAAGCAAAAGAATACGAAGCGACGTTGAACCAGCCGAAGGCTTAATCGACCTCCATTTAAAAAAACAGGAAGCAGATGCTTCCTGTTTTTTATTGGGTTTGTGTCAATTCACGATATAACGCGAGTGTCTGACCACACATTTCATCTAGACGAAAACGATCGACAGGTGCAATCACTTGGGGTTGATCCAGATGTCGTTTGATGGCGTCTGTCAGGGCAGTCCGATCATCTACTTCAATCAAGCCTTGCGGATATAGGCTCGATAAAATTTCAGCAACACCACCTCGCTTCCATCCCACAACGGGCGTACCCAAAGACAATGCTTCAAGAGCCGTTCGTCCAAAGGTTTCGGCCTGATTAGACAAAGACAGCACTAGATCGCTGATTGCAAGCCACTCACGAATTTCTGAGGTATGTCCGACAAAGGTGATCTTGTCACGTAATCCTCGATCACGAATGGTGGCTTCGAGTTCATCCAGATAGGCTTTTTTCTTTGGATCTGCACCACCGACCACAATGGCATGTACATCGGGATACTCGGCTTGTAGGTTTTCCATCAATTCAATCAGGGTTTCATGGCCTTTTAACCGAGTGATCCGTCCCGGCAAACAAATCAGAAACTTGTTTTCAAGTTGTGGAAACAAGGTGTATATCTGATTTATCCACTGTGCCGATGGCTGATAGCCGTGCGGAAATGCCTTTGGATCAATGCCACGATAAATCCGCACAATCCGCTCTGGTGGACACTGCGGATAATGCGTGGTGATGTAATCCACCACACTGTCGGAGACTGCAATCACTTTTTCGGCTTGCGTCATGATGGCGCTGTAGCGATTGATCGAATAGAAGCCATGCACGGTACTCATCAGATGAGGGCGGCTATGTGCTGGTATGCCGCGAAGTGCAAAATGGGTCAGCCATGCCGGAACCCGTGAGCGGACGTGTACAATATCGGGTTGCTCGGTTTGTATGAGTCGACGTAAAGGATGAATTTGCCAAAGACTGGACAATGATTTTTTATGAATAGGCAGGGTAAGATGCGTTGAGCCTTCAGCTTCAAGCTGCGCCACCAGCCGTCCTCCATTAGAGACCACCACGGACTGATGCCCTTCCTTAACCAGTGCGCGGGCAATTTCAAGTGTGCCGCGTTCTACACCACCACTATTGAGCTCTGGAAGAAGTTGCATCACTTTCATGAAAAGGTCTCATTGGCCGATTGGAATTAGTAGATTTTGTCATATCCATCTGGACGTGTTTTAAAGCGACGATGGAACCACATATATTGTGTCGGTGCAATACGTAGCTGATTTTCAATAATTTTGTTTACGCGCGTTGCATCGTCCACTTCATCTTCACTTGGAAGATGATCAATGGCAGGTTCAATTAAAACATGATATTTCGGATTTCGAATATCACCGTGACGATAAAAATACAAAGGCACAGCCGCCGCTTTGGCTATTTTTAATAAACGACGATGTGCCGTAACAGTCGCAGCAGGCACGCCAAAAAAAGGTGCCATTACGCCTTGTTTCAGACCAAAGTCCTGATCTGGACTATACCAAATGGCATCGCCATCTTTAAGTTTACGAATGAGGCCACGCATATCATCGTGATCAATCTGATGTTTATAAATGGTTGCGCGGCAGCGATAAATCAGCATATCGAGTAAGGGGTTGTTTTGCGGACGATAGACCACATCAGGTTCAAAATACTGTGCGCACAGATATCCACCCGCATCGAGTAGCGTACTATGTGTTCCCATCAACAACACGCCTTGTCCTCTCGCTTGGGCGTCGGTAATGTGTTCGAGTCCTTCAATGCTACAGCGCTGTATAAACCAGCCGGGGCAGTACCATGCATTCAGGGTTTCAAATACCCCCAGCATCATATCGATAAAAACCTGTCGTGCTTGCTGTTGTACTTCGGCCTCAGACCACTCGGGAAAACAGACTTCAAGGTTGCGAACAGTGGTTTTACGGCGTGATTTGAGATATTTAAATGCAAGATTGCCCAGTGCATGCGCCAGACGCCACTGAACTGCCCACGGTAAAATTGCCAGCAGCATCAAAAATACGATCCCGATCCAGACACCCCAATACTTTGGCAATAAGAAAGACCATTGAAATTGACCGGGAGTATAGGAGGATGATTGGCTCATACGTGTACAGTAAGTCGTCGCTTAAAAGAACGAGAAGTGTAACATGAAGTGATTTTTAACTGACAGTTGAGAGTTGGATGTATTCAAAATTGTCCTTAAGACGTGAAGCTTAAATTTTAAAAATGATAATTTTTGTAGGGAAAACTGTTTTAAACACATCTTTATTCTAAAGACGACCTATTTTGCAAAATAGGCCGTCTTGTTATCTATATAATTTTAATAACCTGCTGCAAGTCCATCACTACGCGGATCTGTTGCGGCACTAATCACACCTGTTTTTCGGTTAATTGCAATTGCACCTGCATGTCCCATTGTATCTGTGTAGTCATCTAGTATTTCAACGGGTTGCCCACGATCTTTAAGTGTTTTAGCGACATCGCTTGCAATACGTCCTTCAAGTTTTAAGGTATTAGATTCGGCACCCCAAGTTCGTCCATATAACCAGCGTGGTGCTGCTACAGCCTCTTGTACACTCATTCCATAATCAATGACTCGCGTGGCAATAGCAGCTTGAGTTTGAGGCTGTCCTTCACCGCCCATTGTGCCATAAATTAAAACAGGCTGGTTATTTTGATCGAGCATCATTGCTGCATTTAAGGTATGAAAAGTACGCTTTTTGGGCTCTAAATGATTGACATGCTTTGCATCAAGCGAGAAAAAGCTGCCCCGATTTTGTAAGAGTACGCCTGTACCCTTCGCTACAACGGCAGAGCCAAAATCGTGATAAATACTCTGAATTAAAGAAACAGCATTACCATCTTTATCAATTACACCCAGCCAAACTGTATCACCTTTGGGTTCAAGCGGTGGATTTTTGCCTGCGGCTTTGCTCATATCAATGCGTTGAGCTTGATCTTTACCATGTTGTTCTGAAAGTAAAAATTTGAGTGGAATTGGAGAAAATTTTGGATCGGTTAAATATTTATCCCGATCAATAAAGGCTTCTTTGGTGGCTTCAACCAATAGATGATAATAATCTGCTGAACCTTCAGGAATGGCACTGACATTAAAATTATTAAGAATATTCAAAATTTCTAAAGAGGCCATTCCTTGTGTATTGGGTGGTAAATTATAAGCGGTATATTGACGATATTTAACTGATAATGGATCGACCCAATCGGCAGTATGTTGCTTGAAGTCATTTAAGGTTAAGACTCCACCATTTGCCTGTAAATCTTGCACAATCGCTTTAGCAATTGAACCTTGGTAAAACTCTTTTGCACCTTTAGTCGCAATAATATTCAGTGTTTTGGCTAAATCGGGTTGTTTAAATACGTCACCTACCTGATAAGGTGAACCATCAGGTTTAAGATAAACTCGTTTAAACTCATCGAAGCGTTGTAAATTACGAGCAACAGTGTCTTTCGTATCTGTATTGATGGCTTCCCAACGTGCTAAAGAGGGCGTAACTGCAAAGCCTTGAGATGCATACATGATGGGTTTATTAAATAAATCTTTCCAAGCCAAACCTTTGTTGGTCATGGAGCTAGATGCATATTGATAGGCTTGATCCCATCCTGAGACGATTCCAGGCACGGTGTTAGCAGCTAAATAACCACGGCTTGGAATTTTGTCATAACCTTTGGATTTATAAAAATCGATAGTGACATTTTCTCCAGCACGACCGCTGGCATTTAAGGCACGTACCTGCTTTGTTTTGGCGTTATAAATGAGCCAGAAGTTATCCCCACCAATTGTATTCATCTGTGGATAAACGACTGCTAAAGTTGCAGCAGCAGAAATCGCAGCATCGACGGCATTACCGCCTTTTTGTAAAGTCTCGACAGCTGCTTGTGTTGCTAAATAGTTTGGGGTAGTAACTGCCGCATTGTTTAGCATGGGATTGAGGCAGGCTGATGCGGTATTGCAATACTTACTTGAAGATTGCTCTGCATATACTGTACTACTACTGATTACCGTCAAAAAAAGTGATGCAGAAAGAAGTGAGAGTCTAATCATTATACCGATTACCATAAAATATATTTATGGCAACAAATCAGCAATAAATATGCCATATTTACAATAATTTATTTTTATTGTTAGTGTTTTTAAGTTTTTATTAAGAATTTATCCTAATTGGTTTTTTTATTATTTTTTCATTAAGCATGAGTTAATAATTTATTGCTCATTTAACTAAATGCATTAAGTTCAAATAAATTACATTGTCCTTTTACATAGCGATATTTATTTGCGTTGCTCAAAAAGAATGCGTACAGCCAGTGCAGCTAACACTGTTCCTATCAACCATCTTTGTAACTGTGCCCAAATGGGTTTTTGCTGTAAAAAAAGTGCAATCGTTCCTGCCGAAAAAACAATAACAGCATTGACTGAAACACTCACGACAATCTGAATGAGACCCAATTGAATAGATTGAAATAGGATACTGCCATGTTGTGGATGAATAAATTGAGGTAATAATGAGAGATACATTATTGCAATTTTAGGGTTGAGCAAGTTGGTAATAAAACCCATGAGAAAAAGTTTAACTGGAGAATCATGTGATAAATTTTTGATATCAAATAATGGTGCTGCATTGGGCTTTAGGGCTTTCCATGCGAGCCACAGTAAATACAACGCACCTGCGATTCGAATGGTGTCGTAAGCATAAGGAACTGCAACGACCAGTGCTGTAATGCCGAGAGAAGCGCACAACATATAAAATACGAAACCTGCTGCAACACCTGCAAGCGAAATAAAGCCTGCTGTTTTCCCCTGACAAATTGAACGTGAAATTAGGTAGATCATGTTGGGGCCTGGTGTAAGTACCATCGCCAGACAAATAAGTACAAAAGCAATCACTTGAGAAGTTTCTAACATGCTTTATTCTCTAGTAGTCTTTATTTTTAAAATCGTTGTTTTAGTTATAGATTAAACATGATGGATCTGTAAATATTATTTTTAAAAATAAAAAAACCTCTCGATCTAAAAGCTAGATGAGAGGTTTGAAGATGATGATTAATTCCCTTTACTAAAACTTTCCAGTGCTTCCCAGCGCTCAAGTTTTTCAAGCAACAGCTCTTCAATCTCGGCCAGACGCTCACTGGCTGCTGTTGCTGCTACTGCATCTTTTACAAACCACGAACCATCTGCGAGTTGATCTGAGAGTTGCGTTTGCTCGGCTTCAAGTTTTTCAATTTCAACTGGAAGTTGTTCAAGTTCGCGCTGATCTTTAAAACTCAGTTTCACTTTTTTCTGCACGGGAGCGGTATTTGCTGCGGCTTTGGCTTGGGCTTTTTTCACATCTGCTTTTTGATCGACCACTGTCTGGTTCGGACGCTGCATTAAATAGTCCTGATAGCCGCCGACGTACTCTTCAATACCGCCTTTGCCATCAAAGACCCATGTTGAGGTCACGACATTGTCCATAAAGGCACGGTCGTGACTGATCAGCAGTAGGGTCCCTGTATAGTCTGCCAGCATCTCTTCGAGCAGTTCTAATGTCACCATGTCCAAATCGTTGGTTGGCTCGTCCATGACGATCAGGTTCGATGGTTTAAGCAGTAACTTGGCCAGTAAGACACGGTTACGTTCACCCCCAGATAATGCTTTAACCGGCGTACGCGCACGTTCTGGAGAAAATAGAAAATCTTGCAAATAACTGTAAATGTGTCGGCGCTGACCGTTTACATCGACAAAATCTGACCCTTCAGAGACATTGGCCATCACCGATTTTTCTAGTTCAAGTTGGTTACGCAACTGATCGAAATACGCGACTTCGAGTTGAGTGCCGGTTTTGACTGTCCCTTCATGCTCAAGCTCACCCAAAATGGCTTTGATCAATGTGGTTTTGCCTACGCCGTTATCACCGACCAATCCAATCCGGTCACCGCGCAGAACCACGGCAGAAAAGTCATGAATCAATGGCTTTGTATCATAACTCACGCTCAAGTGCTCAATATCAAACACCAATTTGCCCGAGCGCTGAGCATCCTGAACACCCATGGCGACTTTGCCTTGTTGGAAACGACGTGCCTTCGATTCTTCACGTAATGCCTTTAGCGCGCGAACACGGCCTTCGTTACGAGTACGACGTGCTTTAATACCCTGACGAATCCAAGCCTCTTCTTCGGCGAGTTTTTTCTCAAATAGCGCATTTTGCTTTTCTTCGGCTTCAAGTTGCTGTGCTTTTAGATCGAGGTAACGAGAATAGTTACCTTCATAGCTACGCAAAATACCACGGTCCAGCTCGACGATACGTGTGGCCAGACGATCGACAAACGAACGGTCATGCGAAATAAACAGTAAGGTCAGATTGTTTTGTTCAAGAAGAAACTTCTCAAGCCACTCAATACTTTCTACATCCAAATGGTTGGTCGGTTCGTCAAGGAGCAAGATGTCAGGTTGAGTCAGTAGGGTACGAGCCAGCAATACACGACGCTTACGACCGCCTGAAAGATCGGCCAGATCAGCATTTGGATCGAGTCCCATCTTGCCTAAAATGGTATTGACCTTGTTTTCAAGCGCCCAACCATCGAGCTGGTCAAGTTTGTGTTGTAAGTGGCCCATCTGGTCACAGGCGTCCATATCACCCAGCACACAGGCATCACTGGCTTCATGATAGGCTTTGAGTACCACCGCCGCTTCGCCAGCCCCATCGGCTACAATGTCAGCCACTTTACCTGAATCCATCGGTACATCTTGCGCCAGCATAGAAACAGTTAAGCCATTTTGAATGGAAACTTCACCACGGTCGGGCAAGAGACTTCCCTCAATGAGCTTAAGTAAAGTAGACTTACCCTCACCATTACGACCAATCAAACACACTCGTTCGCCACGTTCGAGTACGAAGTTCGCGCCGTCGAGGAGGGCAGGTCCACCAAATGCAAGTTGGACATCCCTTAAAGTAATATAGGCCATAATGTTTTCCAGAATCCCAAATGAGGAGAGTTAAATGACTAAACCAACAGAGTCTGATGATCATGCGTCATTTTCCGCACCCATTGAAGATTTGCAAGTCCGAATTGCATTTTTAGATGAATTAGTTGAGCAATTAAATACACAGTTGGCTTTACAGTCACTTGAAATTGCTGATTTGAAAAAACAAATGCAAATTTTATATCAGCGTGTCGACGCCTCCGATTTATCCGAAGGTATTGCGCCTTTCGATCCGATGACCAATAAGCCGCCACATTATTAAGTTTAACCTGACACCTTTTGCCCCAAAGTGATCTGAAATGAAAAGTATTCTGCTCATCGATCTGGAAAAGACCTCCATTCAGATCGACCTTTTGCGTTCATATATTGAAAATGATCAGCTGATTTATGTGTTTAATTTACGTGACAAACTCACCTGTAATTTGCAGGCGCTCACGGAGTTAGCGAGTTGGGTCAGCAGTGGGCAACTGGTGGTACTCGACACACCAACACATACGGCTAAATCTTCGGCCTATGCCTTGCTTGCAGGACAGTTGCTGGCACTTTTAGATCCGGAAGCATCGATAGAGCTCCAGTCGAAGCATTCAGCCGCAAATGAACTGGCGGAGTTGCTGCGCGCAGCGGGCAAAACGGTTGTTACACAAGATACTGCGCGCCTAGAGACGAACAGCAGTGCGATGCCGGCTGCACATACTGTGGCCGAACAACCGGCTTTATTACAAATCAAGCGCTACTGTGATGCAATTGGTCAAGCTCCCGATCGTTTACCCTTGACCATGGACGCCCTTAAAAATTCGATTGCCAATATCTTAAAACTCAGTGCAGATCAGGTGCCGCAAGTTCTGGCGCTGCTGGTGAGTTTAAAATTGATTAAACGCGATCAAGGGCAAGTGCGCTTTCGTAAAAAGATGCTAAAACAATGGATAGCACTTGAACTTGCGTCTAGCACAAAGACTCAGCCGCCCGCGGTACAGCCGAAGAAAAGCCAGGCCCATAGCGCGATGCCACAAGTGGTGGTGGGGGATGTCGATACCATCATGCAGTTTTTAAAAGAACAGCAGGCGCCAGCCGAAGGGCCTTTTCCGCCGTCTTTAGATGAGTTGCAATGGCAGGCGTTACAAAAACTCCATGAACTTAAACTGGCACGGCCCAAAGATATTTTCAGCTTACGCGATATGTTGCAAGACTGGTTTCCTAAAGCCAATATTCACCATCTTTTGAAAGGTTTAATGGATAAGGGATACATTCAGTTAGATGATGATCAGCTACATTATACAGCCCAGACATTTATTCACTGAACGCATTCGTTTTACAGGCCATTGCGCCAGCTTAAGATGCTTTGCATGAAAAACTTGCGTTTTATGTTGCGCTTATGCAACTCTAATAAAAGAGTAGAACAGGGTTAACTATGGAACATTTAGGATTATGGGTTGCGATTATTATCGTGGTCTTTGTATTGGGCTCAATTTTTGGCTTGCGCGTCAGTCCGCGCGAAAAAGCGTTAGGATTGATGCGTGACAAAGCGCGTAAGATCGGACTGCATCCACGTCTTGTTCCAGCCCCTGAGTGGACAAAAATTCCGATGGCCTCTGAAAACCGTGCCAGTATGGTCGCCTACTATAGTGTACTGATTCCAGAAGCGCGTTTAGCTCTAATGCGTGCGCGTGTGGTGGACAATCAGCTCAATGTCGTGGCTGGGGATACTAAATTTAATCATTCCACCATTGCATTAAAAGGGATTTATGCTATTGATATGCAGGCAAACTGTGTCGGCGTGTACTGGGATGAAGAATCCGATCTAAAAGCAACACAACTTGACGAGATGAAAGCGTATTTACTTAAGCTCGCCGAAGTCTAAACATTATTAATTCACAGGAAAAACAGTTTATTATGGCGAATGCCCCTCGATCCGCAAGCAAAAAGAGCACTTCAGCATCTTCAGAGTCTGCTGCGAATAAACGTGCCTTAGTGATTGTGGAGTCGCCTGCTAAAGCGAAAACCATCAACAAGTATTTAGGCTCTCAGTACATTGTAAAGTCTTCGGTCGGCCATGTGCGAGATTTGCCGACAGGTGGTTCAGCCAAATCAAGTGAAAAAAAGCCAGTCAGCCGAGCCAAACTCAGCGCTGAAGAAAAAGAGAAAAAAGCTCAAACGGCCTTGATTAATCGTATGGGAGTAGATCCCGAGCACGGTTGGACGGCGCAATATGAAGTCTTGCCAGGCAAAGAAAATGTCGTGGCCGAGCTGAAAAAACTTGCTTCGCAAGTCGATGAAGTTTATCTCGCAACGGATTTGGACCGTGAGGGAGAGGCGATTGCATGGCATTTAAAAGAAGTGATCGGTGGCGACGAGAGTCGTTATCAGCGCGTGGTGTTTAACGAAATCACCAAAAATGCCATTCAGGAAGCATTTAAGCATCCCGCACGGCTTGATACCAATAAAGTCAATGCTCAGCAAGCGCGTCGCTTCCTAGATCGCGTGGTTGGCTTCATGATTTCGCCCTTACTGTGGGAAAAAATTGCACGTGGCTTATCTGCCGGACGCGTGCAGTCGGTCGCGGTTAAGCTGGTGGTTGAGCGTGAGCGTGAAATTCGTGCTTTTATTCCCGAAGAATACTGGCAGATTTTTGCCGATACGCTATCTAAAAAAGATCAAATTCGCTTAGAAGCCGTTAAACAAGCAGGTAAAACGCTGAAGCTGCGTAACAAAGCAGATACCGATGCTGTTTTGAAACTGCTTCAAGATGCCGAATATAAAGTTGCACAGCGCGAAGACAAACCCACCAAGGTCAATCCAAGCGCACCGTATATCACCTCGACCTTGCAGCAGGCTGCCAGCACACGTTTGGGCTTTTCAGTGAAAAAGACCATGATGATGGCACAGCGCTTATATGAGGCTGGTTTTATTACCTATATGCGTACCGACTCGACTTTTTTAAGTGATGATGCGGTGAATATGGTACGCGAGCATATTCAGCAACAGTTTGGCGACAAATATGTTCCTGCTCAACCAAACCGCTATGGCAACAAAGCTGGTGCACAAGAGGCGCACGAAGCCATTCGCCCATCCAATGTGGCACTGACAGGTGACCAACTTACAGGAATGGAACGTGATGCGCAGCGACTTTATGATCTGATCTGGCGTCAGTTCGTGGCATGCCAAATGACGCCTGCTGAATATCTGTCATCGACGCTTACAGTCGATGCCAATAATATTGAATTACGTGCCAAAGGCCGTACCTTGGTGTTTGACGGCTTTACCCGTGTTCGTGGTGCCAACAAATCCGACGACGACGTGTTACTGCCTGCGGTAAAAGTTGGCGAAACACTCAAACTTGAAAAACTCGATCCAAGTCAGCACTTTACCAAACCGCCTGCGCGTTTTACCGAAGCCTCTTTAGTTAAAGAACTGGAAAAACGTGGGATTGGTCGTCCATCGACCTATGCGGCGATTATCTCGACCATTCAGGATCGAGGCTATGTCAAGCTGGAAAATCGTCGTTTATTTGCCGAGAAAATGGGCGAGATTGTGACGGACCGACTCGACGAGAGCTTTAACAACCTGATGAATTATGCGTTTACCGCAGATTTAGAAGGTCAGCTTGATAAAGTCGCGACAGGCGAACGCAACTGGAAAGAATTGCTCGACAGTTTTTATGGTGATTTCAAAAATCGTTTGAATACTGCTGCCAGCAATGATGGCATGCGTCGTAATCAGCCGATTGAAGTGCCAGATGTGGCCTGCCAATTGTGCGGTCGACCAATGCAGATTCGTACGGGCACCACAGGCGTGTTTTTAGGATGTTCTGGTTATAACCTGCCACCAAAAGAACGTTGCAAAGGTACCCTGAACTTAACCCCTGTGGAATCGTTGGCTGCATTTTCCGACGATGATGCTGCTGAAACAGCAGATTTGATGGCCAAACATCGCTGTGCAAAATGTGGCACCGCGATGGATAGCTACGTGATCGATGGTGGCCGTAAGCTGCACGTATGTGGCAACAACCCAGATTGTGACGGCTACGAAGTCGAAGAAGGCGAGTTTAAAATCAAGGGTTATGACGGCCCGACCATCCCATGCGATAAATGTGATGGTGAAATGCAGCTCAAGACGGGACGTTTTGGACCATACTTTGCCTGCACCAGCTGTGACAATACCCGTAAAGTATTGAAAAGTGGTCAACCTGCACCTCCGCGTGTAGATCCGATCAAGATGGAGCACTTGCGCTCGACCAAGCATGATGATTATTTTGTCTTGCGTGATGGTGCTGCGGGCTTATTTTTGGCAGCCAGCAAGTTTCCAAAAATTCGTGAAACGCGAGCGCCAAAAGTGGCTGAGCTGCGCACGGTGGCCGAGCAACTCGATCCAAAGTATCAATATCTTTTGGATGCGCCCGATGCAGACCCAGAAGGTAATCCGACACTGATTAAATTCAGCCGAAAAAATCAGGCCCAGTACATCGGATCTGAAACACCAGAAGGTAAACAGACCAAATGGAGTCTGGTGTTTGAAAAGGGCAAGTGGATCGAAGCCTAAGTGCAATAAAAAATGCGAGCAAACAGCTCGCATTTTTTTGTTGTGTAGTTTTGCAAGCGGTGCGAGCCACAGATGAAAACAAGCCCCCATGCGCAGGTGGAGTAGAGTCTGCTACACTAAGGCATATTTTTGAATTGATCGATGTGCTATGAGTTTTGACCAATTAATGGGCGAGTTAAATCCGCAGCAACACGCGGCTGCAACGACTCAGGCCCAGCATTGTCTTGTGCTAGCAGGAGCAGGCTGTGGTAAAACCAAAACCATCGTGGCACGTGCAGCTTATCTCATTGAGCAAGGGGTTCCTGCCAATCAAATTCAAATTTTAACTTTTACCCGTCGTTCAGCCAGTGAAATTGTGGCGCGGGTCGAGTTGGCTTTGGGGGAGCAAGCCAAAGGACTCCGCGCATCGACTTTTCATACGTTTTGTATGTACCTGCTGCGCCGTGTACCGCAAGCCTTTGGTTTAGAACAATTCTCGATTATTGATCGGGATGATCAACTGATGATGTTCCGTCTGATTCGCGGTAAAGATGACAAGAAGAATCCAAATCAACTTCCAAAGCCACAAGAGCTATGTGATTTGTATTCTTTTGCGCGTAATACCCGCCAGAAATTGAGTGATGCTTTAGAGAAACAACATCCTGAATATTTGGCATTTAAGGATCAAATTGCCAAGATCATGCAAGAGTATGAGACACGCAAGCGTGCACGTAGCTTTCTGGACTATGATGATATTTTGGCGATTGTGGCTTCAGCACTCGATCAATCTGAAGGCTTGGTTGATTATGTCGCATCGATTTGTAAGCATATGCTGGTGGATGAGATGCAGGACACCAATCCCTTACAGTGGGCATTGCTTGAACCTTTAAAGGATAAAGTCAGCCTGTTTTGCGTTGGTGATGATGCACAGTCCATCTACGGCTTCCGCGGTGCCGATTTTGAAAATATCCACCATTTTAAGGAGCGTGTTCCAGATGCAGTGGTGTATAAACTGGAAAAGAACTATCGCTCCACCCAAGAAATTTTAGACCTTTCGAATTGGTTACTCGATCAATCGGAGATTCAATATGACAAGCGTCTTGATGCCTATCGAGGTGAGGGAGTTAAGCCGCGCATGCATATTTTCCCGAATGAGTTTGATGAAGCCAAATGGATCGCAATTGATATTAAAGAGCGTCATTATTTGCAGGGGCATAACTGGTCGGATCATATGGTCTTGGTCCGTTCTAGCTTTGCTGCGCGGCATATTGAAGCGGCATGTATTGCAGCCAATGTCCCGTATCGGTTTATTGGAGGGATGAAACTGCTTGAAACAGCCCATGTGAAAGATTTACTCAGTTTATTACGTGTGATTGCCAATCCTTTGGATGATATTGCGTGGATGCGCTTTCTTACCCTATGGAATGGGGTGGGCGATGTGGGGGCAAGTCGTCTGGCACAGCAGTTGTTACTTCAACCTGAATTCGAACTAATTTTTAATCAATTAGAACAATTTGGACGTATTCCTGTTGAAACCTTATTGATGATGAAACAGATGATGGTGCTGAAGCAGGAAGTACAAGCGTGTGTTGGTTTGGGTATTCAAGCAATTGAAGCACAATTGGCCGAGAACTATAAAAAAGACTGGAACCGTCGCCAAGGTGACTTTGAGTTGGTTAAACAATTGGCTTCCAAACATGGACAATTAAGCGAATTTCTTGAGGAATATGTACTTGACCCTGTTTCTATTTCTGAAATTGAACGTCAGTCGGATACAGATGTAGTCACATTGATTACCATTCACTCTGCTAAAGGTACGGAGCAGAAAGTGTGTTATGTCGCGAATGTGACGGCTGGTCAGTACCCACATGCGCGTGCTCAGGGTGATTTTGACGCGGTCGAGGAAGAGCGTCGGGTGCTCTATGTCGCGCTGACTCGTGCACAGAATGAACTGATTCTTACCAAGCAAAATCTGAATCTGTGGGCGCGAGATGTGGTGGATGAGCAAGGACGTAAAGTTGAAAGCTATTTCTTAAATGATCTCACCCGCAATCTGTGTACCTTGGAAACGCATCATAAACCCCGCCAGCAAACGGTAAAAAGTGCCTTAATGGAACGACAGTCGATTAATTTAGATTTTGGGATTAATCTCGATTAAACTAAGCGAATTACATTGTGGTAGTTGATGTGCAATGTTCAGAAAGTAGCGTAGGCGATTGCTTTTTGATGATTTTGCCTATTTTTGAAGGTTGTTAAATGAAAATTTTAGTTCGTAATTTAGAACGTACTGTCACAGAAGCTGAGTTACTGGAACTGTTCCAACAATATGGCATAGTAGAAACCTGCCAATTGATTTTAGATGCTGAAACAGGTAAATCTAAAGGCTTTGCTTTTGTGGAGATGCCACATGGTCGTGAAGCGGTGAAAGCCATTAAAGGTTTAAATACTTTGCGTTTACATGGGACAGGAATTCGTGTAAAGCAGGCTGAAGATAAGCCGCAGGCTTAAAGGAGAGGAGCAGCGTATGCTCCTTTTTTTATGGGAAAATCATGAGAAGAATTTATCCTGCTTTATCGATTGTTGCGCCATCGGGAAGCTATATTGCTGAAGGCATAAAAACCTTGGAAATACGTTCATGGCGCCCCAATGAGCTTCCTCTTAAAGATTTAGTTATTGTTGAAAATGCACATGATCTGAATCAGGATGGAGATGAGGAATTAGGTCGAGCGGTTGCATGGGTGGATATTTCATCTGTTCATGCTTGGCAGAAAAGTGAGATTGAAGCGGCTAAAGCAAGCTATTGGGAAGATGGCTATTGGGCTTGGGTCATTGAAAATATTAGGCCCATTCATCCTCCTGTGGATATACCAGCTCGAAGAAAGATTTATTGGATAGAGTTGGATGTGGTGTAATTTTTTATTGTGCATTGAATTCAATTAAGTTTAATCTTAGGCCTATAACACATGCCAAAAAATTAGGAAAATTGTATGTCCCGTGTTGCACGTTATCATGCCGACCGAACCAATCAAAAACTTTATTTTGCGCGTTTGGCGTGTCAGCAAGCCGAGCAGATTGAGCATGTTCAGCAAGCACAGGCATATCGTGAGGCAGCCGTCTTTCATTTGCACGGTGCAGTGCTGGCGTTTTTGCAAGAGCTGGTGCGTTATTATCGTTTAAACGACCTGCAACCGACGCTCAAATCGATTGAAGAGAAAATGGCAGAAAAGGGGCAGGTATCGCCTGAAGTCGCCGTGCTACAGCAAATTGCCAAAGATGGCTTTATTGCAGAGCTCAAGCGTGCTTATCGCATGTGTCAGTATGCACCTGAGCCGACTGAGCCAACACCTGAAGAAGAAACCTCTTCAAATTTGATTATTAAAGTCACGCAAGGGCCGCAATCGTGGCTACCCGATGTCAAAATACTCCGTGAATGGCACCGAGAACTGAGTCAGCTGATTGACGGTTTTCGTAATGAAATGGTTGAGTTTTAGTGCATCTTTCGATGGAGATGCTTGAAATTTTCAAGCAGAGCTCCTATATATAAATTCTACAGTTAGCAAAGTGCAGGTGCTCTTTGCCACCATGTTGAAGCATGGAGGGTTTATGTCGATACAACAGTTGAAAGAATTATTTGGTAACCAAGAAGCAATCTTAGAGTTGGTTCAACTTGAAGGTGGCGAATTGGCCTTGCGCAATGCGGGCTCTAATCAAGAGCCTTTGGTGAAGATCCAGTTTAACGATGAAGTCAAAGCACTTCTCGGCGATCAAACCGCGCTTGTTGCCCAGCACATGATTCAGGCAGCTTTGTTTGGTTTACTTGAAAAACAAGTGAACCAATGGCATGCAGAGGTCGTGGATGAGCAACCAGAATTTATGAGTTAAAAAAAAGCGTACTTTAAGTACGCTTTTTTTAGATTTGTTGTTTTTAATGCGTTACTGGTGCCTGATGTGCACGTTCAATTTGCCCCAAAATATGGGCACTCATGGTTTTGGCCATTTCTTCTTTGGCATAAAACACCAGTCCTACATTGTCTTTACGAATCACGTCGGCTTCTTCGTGACTTTCTGCACAGCAAAGCACTTCAATGCGTGGATTTAACTGCTTGGCAATATCTACAATCCGGTGAATATCAATAATATCCATTGGCGAGAGTACCAAAAGTCTGGCGTGCATAATATGTGCCTGAATCAGCACGCTAGGCTCAGTCGCTTCACCACTCACTGCAGCAATGCCTTTTTTACGTAAATCTTCGACAATTTCACGGTTTTCTTCTGCAATCACCACCTTAATCTCTTGTTGCATGAGGGTTTTGGTAATGCGTCGCCCAACCTCACCATAGCCGACCATCACCACTTGATCACGTAAATAGGTTTGATCAAGCTCATCGGGCAGCATCGCCAGCGGGTCACCACTACGTTCGAGTAAACGTGCCAGATGTGAGCGTTCTCTAATCCAGCGCTGGATTGGCTCAATAGCCGAGAAGATAAAAGAGTTTAAGGTGATTGAAAATAGCGCCCCTGCCAAAATCAGATTTTGCGCATCGAGCGTGAGTAGGCCTAAAGTCACACCCAATGTGGCCAAAATAAACGAGAATTCGCCAATTTGTGCCAGACTGGCACCGACAGTCAGTGCGGTATTGATCGGATAGCGAAAAAACAAAACCAGTGCCATGGCGGCCAGTGTTTTACCCACCATGATAATCGCCACAACTGCCAAAATTTGTAGCGGTTGCTCAAGCAAAATGCGTGGGTCGAATAGCATGCCCACAGACACAAAGAACAAAATCGAAAAAATTTCACGTAGGGGGAGCGTTTCTTCTTCGGCGCGGTGACTAAAATCGGATTCCTTCACCACCATGCCGGCGAAAAACGCTCCAAGTGCCATCGACACGCCAAAAACAGCGTAGGAGCCATAGGCGATCGAAACTGCCGCAGCCACCACGGTAAGGGTAAACAGCTCACGGGAACCCAGACGTGCCACAAACTGCATGATCATCGGCACTAAACGTTTGCCGATAATCAGCATAAAAGCGATAAATCCTGCAACTTTTAACAGGGTTAAGCCAATGGTCAGCCAGATATTGCTGCTCGTTGCACCGTGTGCCAGTTCTTTGCCGCCAAGCAGCACGGCCATGGCAGGAAGCAGTACCAGTACCAAGACCATCACCAGATCTTCAACCAAGAGCCAGCCGACGGCAATTTTGCCGTTGACCGAATCGAGCAGGCCGCGATCGCCAAGCGCTTTGAGTAAGACCACTGTACTGGCACACGACAGACTTAAACCAAAGACCAAGGCAGATCCGAAGCTCCAGTCCCACCACATGGCCACGCCAATACCGAGTAATGTGGCCACTGCAATCTGTAATATCGCACCGGGAAGCGCAATACGGCGTACCTGAAGTAAATCACTGAGGGAAAAGTGCATTCCCACGCCAAACATTAAAAACATCACCCCAAGCTCGGCCAATTGATTGGCGAGTTTCATATCGGCGACAATTCCTGGAGTATTGGGGCTAATTAAAATACCTGCAACCAAATAGCCAATGAGCGGAGGAAGGCGTAGACGTGCAGCGATATAGCCAAAAAATAAGGCCAAACCAAATCCGACTGCCAGTAAAATAATTAAATCTACGTCATGTGGCACTCAAGACTCCTTAAATATGGAATGTGTATGAATTAGCAAAAAAAATGCCAAATTTTTATATTGATAAATATTAACAAGCAGAACAAAAATAATGCAAAAAAAAACGACTTCATTTGAAGTCGTTTTTTTACAGAATCTAAAATTATTTGATTTTAGCTTCTTTGAAAATCACGTGTTGACGGATTTTTGGATCAAATTTTTTGATTTCCATTTTTTCCGGCATAGTACGTTTGTTCTTCGTGGTAGTGTAGAAATAACCAGTACCAGCTGAAGAAACTAAGCGAATCTTGTCACGCATTGCAAGGTCTCCTTAGATCTTTTGGCCTTGAGCACGAAGATCAGCTACAACCTTTTCAATGCCCAATTTGTCGATGATACGCATACCTTTAGTGGTTAGACGAAGACGTACGAAACGTTTTTCGCTTTCTAACCAGAAACGGTGGTGGTGCAGGTTCGGCTCGAACCGGCGCTTGGTTTTGTTGTTGGCGTGTGAGACGTTGTTTCCAACGACTGGACGCTTGCCGGTAACTTGGCAAACCTTAGACATGGTGGAACTCCATTGATTTAGCCAACAGCAAATCTGTGGCCAGTCATACAAATAAACGGATTGAATTTATTCAAGGGGCGTTTTATACCAAAAATACGATTAAAAGACAAGCGAATTCGGTAAAAACGCGGCATGAAGCTGTGTAACAGATCATGCCTTGATCAGGTTATCGAAGAAGTGTTTTCGAAATAAGCCGATGAATCGGTTTGTTAAATGGTGGCAGAATATATTTTAAGCTATAGAGCTTTGGATTCGACATCATTGAACGTTCATGCGACAAGTTGAAAAAACCTTCAGGGCCATGGTATTTACCCATACCCGATGCACCGACGCCTCCAAACGGAAGATCATCCTGCGCCACATGAGTCAATACCGTGTTGATTCCGAAGTGGCCCGAATGCGTGCGCTGTGCAATGTAATCGGCACGTGCCTGATCAAAGTCGAAGTAGTATAGCGCAAGTGGGCGTGGACGGCGATTAATAAACTCGATCACGTCTTCCATTTGATCATATTCAAAAATTGGGAAGATAGGACCAAAGATTTCATTCTTCATGATGTCCATTTCGGTGGTGACCCCAGTGAGTAGCGTTGGGGCAATCTTGCGCACATCTTCAAGTGATTCATTATGTGGATTGATTTCGATAATACGTGCGCCTTGGGCACGTGCATCATCTAAATAGCCTTGCAGGCGTCGATACTGCTTGTCGTTGACAATTGACGTGTAATCTTGATTGTCACGCAAATGTGGATACATCCCCGTTGCGATCAGCTTGAAGTTTTCAATAAACTCCGCAGCACGGCCTTTAGGTAAAAAGAGATAATCCGGTGCGACGCAGGTCTGACCTGCATTCCAGAGTTTACCCACCGCAAGGCGCTGCGCAGCCTCTTTCATGTCCATTGATGGATGGACAATGGCTGGGGATTTTCCACCCAGCTCTAAAATCACCGGTACCAGATTTTCTGCCGCAGCCGCCATCACCGTTTTACCCACTGCAGTTGAGCCGGTAAAAATCATCTTGTCGAAGGGAAGGTGGCTAAAGGCATCCGAGATGGCACCACCGCCATTAATAACGGTAACCAACTCTTGCGGGAAAGCTTCTGAAAGGGCATTTTCAAGGACTTGACCAAATTGACTAGAGGCACTGGAAATTTTAATCATGGCGTGGTTGCCAGCGGCCAGCGCACAAATAAGTGGCCCTACAGACAGCAGCAATGGATAGTTCCAAGGCGTAATAATCCCAATTACACCGAGCGGTTGATACTCGACCCAGCCTTTGGCCGGTTGATGCAAAATACTGATATGGCGTTTGGACGGTTTCATCCACTGTGTCAAATGCTTGCTATAATAGCCAATATGTTCGAGACAGGTGAGTAGTTCACCGATTTTGGTTTCACCAATCGAACGGTTGCCATAATCGCGATTAATGGCCTCTGCAAACTGGTCCTGATATTTGACCAAAATACGTTTCAGACGAGCCAATCGATCAATACGATCTTTTGCAGATGGAACAGGATAACGCTCATAGGCACGTTTTTGCTGCTCTAGGACATCGTGTAAGTGATGAACATCAAGTGAATGTGGAGTCATCGAAGTTGTTTTTGTTTGACTGTTCATGACGCGTTACCATAGTGTGGAACTGAGCTATATATAATTTTTAGAGTAAATACTCTAAAGAGTCAAGAAGGTTTCTGTGTTAGTTTTCTAATGCATTAGATATCAACGGTTGTAAACAATGTCCGCATCGAAAACAGTCAAAACGAAAGATCGTATTTTGCATACCAGCTTGCAACTGTTTAATGAGCGTGGTGAGCGGTCTGTCACCACCAATCATATTGCCTCTGAATTGGGCATTAGCCCGGGTAATTTGTATTATCACTTTCGCAACAAGCAAGAGATTATTAAGGAGCTTATGGAGCAGTACCAGCGTGAAACACTGGATATGCTGGCCTTGCCCAAAGATCGATTGCTCAATGCCAATGACAAGATTCGTTATTTTCAAGTGCTCAGTAGTCAGTTATGGGAATACCGTTTTTTGCATCGGGATGTTTATCATTTAATTGAAAACAATGATGACTTTAAAAAGATCTATCCAAAATTTGCTGGGCAGGTGATGCAGCAAGGGCAAAAAATTTATCAGGCTTTCGTCGACGCGGGTTTGATGAAAATGACGGCTTCTGAAATTGAAGCCCTGATCATCAATTTATGGATTGTGCTGACCAACTGGACCAACTTCTTGTATATGTCGGGCCATATTAGCGACAGTAATCATCTGGAAGAAAAATGGGTGTGGCAGGCACTACGTCAAATGGTATTTTTAGAAGGGCCATATTTGATGGGAGAAAGCCGCGAAACCTACGAGCGTTTGCTTGAGAGCTTTGGTCCATCTGATTTGTTTGCGCGCATTTCCTCGAAAACCGAGTAATTGTCAGACCCTATTCAGTCTGCGATAAAAACGCGCTAGAATAGCCCGCTTGTTTTTAAACTGACCTATAGTGATATTAATCAAATGAACACCACTACTGCCAATACAGCACGTCTACTGATTACTTGTGAAGACAGGCCCGGGATCGTGCAAGCTGTATCGAGCTTTTTGTATCATCAGGGAGCAAATATTACCGCACTTGATCAATACGCTACAGAGGCTCAAGGCGGACGTTACTTCATGCGTGTTGAGTTTGAGTTAGAACATTTACAAAGTCGTAAGGATACCTTGATTCAGACTTTTTCGGCCAATGTTGCAGAGCGCTATAACATGCAATGGCGTTTGGCATTTGTCAACGATCTGAAAAAAGTGGGTGTTTTGGTATCGAAAGTGGATCATGCCTTACTTGAATTGCTTTGGCGTCATGCGCGCGGTGGTTTACCGTGTGAAATTACCAAAGTCATTTCAAATCACGAAGATTTACGTGAGGCCGTGGAAAACTTTGGTATTCCATTTGAAGTGGTGCCCGTCAACAAGGAAAACAAACGCGAAGCGTACGCCAAAATTGATGAATTGATGCAGGGCAATGACTTGTTAGTCCTTGCACGTTACATGCAAATCCTAGATGAGACTTTTGTTGAAAACTGGGAGATGAAAATTATTAATATTCATCACTCATTCTTGCCTGCATTTGTAGGGGCAAATCCGTACAAGCAAGCGCATGAAAAAGGGGTGAAGCTGATTGGTGCAACTGCTCACTACGTGACTGCGGATTTGGATCAGGGGCCGATCATTGAACAAGATGTCGAGCGTGTCAATCATGACTTTACTGTTGAGCAATTACGCGAGCTGGGCCAAGATGTTGAGCGTAACGTACTGGCACGTGCAGTCAAATGGCACTTAGAAGATCGAATTATTGTCGATGGCAACAAAACTGTCGTGTTTCAATAAGTTTATTTCCTAAAAAAGTATGCATGCCGCATACTTTTTTTAATCTTATTGATGTTATGATATAGCATTTCATTTAAAGGATGTGTACCAGTCATGCATCTTGATATAAAGAGGGTGTATCGCATTTTCCAATCAAATGAGAAATATTGAAATTTCAGTAGATCTTTTGAATGTGAAAAAAAACAGTTGAAAATGAAAACACTTCTCATTTATTATTGCGATACTTTAATTGTTTGAACCGATAAGCTGTATCGCGATGACATGTTGTGATTGTGAATTGCTTCTCAAATAGGTAATTAGATTCTTATGAGTCAATCTCCTGCACTATCGATGAATTCTACACCTCCGAATTCTCCCAATCCGATGAAGAAAAAAGTCGTCACTGCACTTGTCGCGGTTGTGATTGGCCATGCGGGAGTGTTATGGGCTGTCAACCAGATGAAAAGCCCAGAACTCAAACCCATTGAACAAAAACCACTCAATGTGCGCTTTGTAAAAATTCAAGCACCGCCGCCGCGCCCACCTGAACCAAAGCCTGAACCGAAAAAAGAGCAACCTAAGCCGAAAAAAGAGGTGAAGGAAGTCAAGGTGGTAGAGAAAGTTGCACCACCACCGAAAAAAGTCGAAAAGGTTCAACAGGTCAAGCAAGCAGAAACGCCAAAACAAGTGGTGAAAACTGAGCCTCAGGTAGACTTCAAACCAGTGACGACAACCACCACCGTTACGGAAAAGGTTGTTGAAAAAGCCAAGCCTCAACCTGCTGCACAGCCGCAGGTGAACCGCGACCCGTCACCAAAGAGTGTATCGATTGGCGGTGCTGGGGTGCAGTGGAGTCGCACACCGCGTCCTTCATATACCAACCGTGATTTGCAAGGTCAAACACGCAGTATTGTGGTGATGATTGAGGCGGACGAAACTGGCAAGATTATCAATGCGCGGATTACCCGTAGTAGTGGTGTGCCTGCGCTTGATGACAAGATTCTGCGTGCGGTACGTAGTGCAAAATTTAAACCGTATAAAGAAAATGGTGTTGCTTACCCTATTCGTGCTGAGCAACCCTTTGACTTAACATTAAATCCTAACGGCTAACATTTTCAGGAGTTCGAGTATGAACTTTTCAGTTTATTGGCAACATGCAGATGCAGTCAGCAAAACACTGTACTTCGTGCTTTTGGCAATGTCGATTGCAACCTGGACGATTCTTATCTTACGTTTGATGGGAACCCGCCAATTAAAACAACAAGCTTATGCTCAACTCGCTAAAGCACTGAGCAGTCTGAAAGCCAAGTTTGTTCACTTGACTTTCGAGCAGCGTAAGGCAGTGGCAGAGCAGGCGTTACTGCGTCAGATTTCTGCAGAAAAATCCAGTGCAGAAAAAGGCGTTGCAGTACTCGGTACCATTGCTTCTTTGGCACCGTTTGTCGGTCTGTTTGGTACGGTTTGGGGAATCTTCCATGCGCTGGTGGCAGTGGGTAAAAGCGGACAAGCAGGGTTGGCACAAGTTGCGACACCGGTAGGTGAAGCGCTGATCATGACCGGTTTAGGTCTGGCCGTTGCGATTCCTGCGGTATTGGCATACAACATCTGTGTACGTTACAACCGCGGTTTAGCACATGATTTACAAGATCAGGCTCATAGCTTGCTGATCGATACCATGTTGCAGCAAGAATCTGCTGAACACAAAACTGAAGTGAAGGCAGCGCAACAAAGCTTTGCTGGAGGTCAGGCTTAATGGCATTTCAATTGGGTGAAGACCACGACAGTGGCATGAATGAGATGAATCTCATTCCGTTAATTGACATCATGTTGGTACTGATGATCATCTTTTTGGTCACAGCAACGGTTGCAAACCCATCGGTACCATTAAGTTTGCCAAAAACCACGGCTGAGATTCAGCCACCGCCACCGAAAGAGATTACCATTAGCATCAATGCCAATGGTGATGTCTCTTGGGGGCAAGAAACCATTACGTTAGATGAGCTTAATCAGCGTTTTCAAGAGGCAGGCCAGCAGGCGCAAAAGCCGACAGTTATGCTAAAAGCCGATAAAGCCTCACGTTATGATACTGTGGCACAAGTGATGTCTCGCGCGAGTGGAGCCGGACTCAGCGATATTGCTTTTGTCAGTGAAAATTAAACGCTCTAGATTGAGCGCAATAAAAAAGCAACTCGATCGAGTTGCTTTTTTTGTTCAGGCCTTAAGTAAAGACTGAAATTTGCTACGTAATTTAGCAATTTTTGGGGGAATTGCAAAATTACAAAAGCCTTGAGACGGATTCTTGGTGTAGAAATCTTGATGATAATCTTCAGCCGCATAAAAAGTAGGTACTGGGCTGAGCTCGGTGACTACATTCATGCCTTCGGCTTTTAACTCTTGAATGAGTTTTTCTGCATCTGCTTTTTGTTGCTCGTCAAAATAATAAATGACAGAACGATACTGCGTACCGATATCGTTGCCTTGACGGTTCAGCGTGGTTGGATCGTGGATAGCAAAAAACACGTGCAGTAAATCGTCGTAGCTGACCTGTGTTTCGTCAAAGTCCACCAAAATCACTTCTGCGTGATTGGTCTCACCTGTGCAGACTTGTTCGTAGGTCGGATTTTGTGTATCACCGCCTGCATAACCGCTGACAACTTTTTCGATGCCACGGATTTGTAAGAATACTGCTTCAGTACACCAGAAACATCCGCCGCCAAATAATGCCTGTTGCATGGTTTTCCTCGAAATAGCAAAGGGTTTTAATATCACGTTTTTTCGTTTACGTACAATCTATATTGAGGCGACCTGCTCAATTAAAAGACCATAAGACACAATGTCTTTATTTTGATGCATCGAGAGCCATCACGATACGTCCGCTTTGATCCATCAGAATGAGATGTTCAGGGCTTACTCGGTAACGCGATACGTTTGTAAGTGCTTGCTGATATTGCACACTGATGTTTTGATCCGTATTTGGACAAATCATCTTGGTCGATGCCGCAGCGCCCAATTGAAGTGATTCGGCGTCTGCCTTAAAACTTCCCATCATACGATTACATCCATCTGTACCGCTAAATCGCTGTGTTTTTGAATCAAATTTCAAACTCGGTTTATTCGCGACCTGAGTACTAATTTGAAAGCCATTAATTTCAGTAGCCGTCCAGTTGCGATCAAGCAGTACATTGGCCGTGCTCGCATTGGCGCTACTGCTAGAGGTTACAGCTGTTTTGGTCGTAGAATCAGTTGATGATGTCGAAGGGGTTACCGCACATCCGGTAAAAAGCACGCTTGCACACAGGCAAGTCCCTGTTAGCCATGTTTTGATCATGTTGATGTCTCTTTGCTTCACAACTTGTTCTTGAGCAGTAGCAAAACAAATCAATGTAGATACATCGAGTAGAAAAGCGTGTGATTGTGTAAGCTTATTTTACGAGATGATGAGACAAGATCTAACCCGATCGATTCTCGATCATTAAGAAAAAATATACAGCATAATCGGGTTGAAGAACGGGGTAATCCTCGAAGATTGAGGCGTCACTGCTTCGGCTGTGGAATACCATAACGAATCACTTCTGAGAAATTTAGACTGTTTTGGTGTTTGAATTTCTCATACTCGGCTGCCCGTTCATTGATGTAAGCCATCTGATACCACTTGGCAATGCTGTAGTCATGACTGAGTACATCTAAGTCATATAAGTAGTTTGGTAGGTATCCCGACGCCAGTAAGCGATAATCTTTAGGAAGTTCATCTGGATTGATGGCTTGTGCCATATCAAAAACCAAGGTGGTGCAGTTACTGGTCAGGGTGTTGTACCATTTTGGTGTTGCCCGTAGTTCATCTGAGGTTTTAAGGTATTCCAAAAATAAAGCCTTGGCTTGCTCTTTAGATACCTGAACAGGAAACAGATAGACCTGTTCATGGCGAACATTGCTGCGGGTATACACAATATCTTTTTCATCGGCTGCGACTAGGCTTAATTCAAACTGCCGAAAAAAACCACCAATTGCCGAAAAATTCTCATTTTTTTCCTTACGGATTTCGATGGAAAACACCAGTGGTTTTTGCTGTTCGAAATCAAAGCTCACCAAGGTATGGGCAATTTGCGGGCCCATCCAGTATGAGGTAATGATATTGACCCCTCGAAGCTGATTCAGGTTGTAATGGCGAGTTTCCCAGCGTTCGGTATACTGGCCATCAGGTTGCCAGTCAAAATTTCGTACATTGTGCAGGGTAATCTGATCTCCTTGGCGTTGGTAATCTAGTAGCCGAGCGACCTCAGGGTCCCAATCACGATTTTGCGCGGGCGCCAATGAAAAATACCACAGGAGTGCAACTAAGAATGCCAGCATGTACAGCACGATATCTTTACCGCGCCCTAAAATATGCTGACTGATATAAATCCCCAATACGCTGAGGGCAAAAACAATCCAGATCCCGATGAGAATTCGACTACCTAGCCATCCAAAAGGTTGCTGAATCCAGAGTGCTGCACACACCCAAATACTTGAGCAGATCACAAAAACACTGAAAATCATATGTAAAAGCCCCATCCCTAGGGCATGTAAAAATTCTTTTTTTCCAGTTGTATGCATAACCAACAATCAGCTAGGGATTGCCTTTATTTTCGGTAACTTGCGAACTCAAACGCAATACCTGTTTTGTCATCAATATGTGATTCACTGGCAATTTTTTTAAAGGCAGCAGGTCGGTCTGGATAAAATGCATCACCTTGCACATCAAGCTCGACATGCGTCAGCTCAAGCCGGTCGGCAATATCCAGTGTCTGACTAAAGATTTCTCCCCCGCCGATAATAAAGAGTGCAGGCTGATTCGCGGCTTTTGCCTCTTGGGCAGCACCTTCTAAAGCGGCTTCAATACTATGTGCTACATGTGTACCTGCGAATGACCAGTTTACATCGCGGGTAATCACCCAATTACTGCGGTTGGGCAATGCGCGCCCCATCGATTCAAGTGTCTTACGCCCCATAACCACCACGCCACCTTGGGTAATTGCTTTAAAGTGCTTGAGATCGGCGGGAATATGCCACGGCAATGCATTACCTTGGCCAATACACTGTTTCTGATCCATGGCCACCACGTGAACCACTTCTAAGCCTTGAAATGCCATTAATTGCTTTCCTTATACAGCGACAGGTGCTTTGATTGCAGGATGAGACTGGTAGTCAACAATCTCGATATCTTCAAATTTAAAATCAAACAGGTCGGTAATTTCAGGGTTTAATTTAAGCTGACAAAGTGGTAACGGTTCACGGGTGAGTTGCAGTTTGGCCTGTTCAAAATGGTTGGCATATAAATGTGTATCGCCACCTGTCCAGACAAAATCTCCCACGCCGAGGCCACAGACTTGCGCAATCATGTGAGTAAGGAGTGCATAACTGGCAATATTAAACGGCACACCCAAAAATACGTCGGCACTGCGCTGATATAACTGACACGACAATTTATTGTCTTGTACAAAAAACTGAAACAACGTGTGGCACGGTGGCAGTGCGACCTGTCCAGCTTCATTTGGATTCCAGCCAGATACAATCAAGCGGCGTGAGTTCGGATTGGTTTTAATTTCATTGACTAACCATGAAATCTGATCAAATCCGTCTTGGTTATAGCTGCCATCTGCATTTTTGCTGGCGCCAAAATTACGCCACTGATGACCATACACCGGGCCAAGCTCGCCTTCTGGGCGACCAAAACGCGCGGTTTGCTCAGCTGTCGCCCATTCGTCCCAAATGCTGACTTTGTTGTCCTTGAGGTACTGTACGTTAGTATCACCTTTTAGAAACCACAACAGTTCAATCACAATCGAACGAAAGTGTACTTTTTTGGTGGTGAGCAGAGGAAAGCCTTGGCTGAGGTCAAAGCGCATCTGATGACCAAATACAGAACGTGTTCCTGTCCCTGTACGGTCACCTTTATCGCCGCCATTGTCTAGGATATGTTGTAAAAGGTTTAAGTAGGTGCGCATGGTTCTCTCTAATCGTATAGTCGCCGCTTGGCTAAGCAACAACAAGTTTCAATCGACTGCAAATTTTAGCCGTTTTTGCCTTCAAAGAACAGCAAACAATCTTGCCTGCGTTATTTACGTGGCTCACGATAATGGGCGGTAGAGGCCAAGCATAATCCGAGCACGCTAAAGCCCAATACTTGCAGGCCCGGTATCCATTTTGATGAGTCGGGCAGCAGCGAAATAGTGATGATGAACGGTACAATTAGCAAGATGTGAGCGATTATGTGAAAGCCTTCGCGGTAAGGATTATCATGATGAATCTGTTGTCGTTTATGGCGAATGATATGCGTCACTATTCCAATCAAAACGCTGACCACGACATATTTCGGGCTAAGCGGCTGTATGTGCGAGAGCCAGTAAATCACTGCGCATAACGCAATACAAAATCCAAAACGTATCGGACGGGTGATACGCTCGGAATACCAAAACTCAAGCATCGGGATTCACGTCTGAATTTGAAGATCTAAACAAAAACTGTGGTGAAAAAATAAACACCGCCAGCGCCATAAAGGCGATCCCTTGAATACCCCACCACATCAGATTGTTCATGGTTTTTACAAACAACAGTGCAAAGATCAGTGCAATTGGAATCCAGGTCAGCAGGCGATACAGTAAACCAGTTGGCTTTTGCGCAGCAAAATGCAGCTTTAGGTAGCGACATATCAGAAAGATTATGCCTGTTCCTGTAAACATCAGCACCACGTCGAGTGGTAAAGGCTGATGATAAAACAGTGCAATCGCCACGATGAGGGTGAGAAGAAGAATGAAAAATTTTTGAATCCGAGAAATGTTCGGGTCAAACCAGAATTCAAGCATGTGCAGGTATCATTCAAAAAGAATAGGCAGAATTTACCACAAAAAATCAAAGGCGGGAAAAGCTTGACTTGACCCGCCTTTAAAATTAAAGCGATAGATGTTATCGGGTTTTGAGTGGTCCCCAGTCGTAAAGTTTACGGCGGTAGGCGTACCACATCATCCACAAGCCAATCAATAACATCGGCACAGTCAGAATCTGACCTTTGGTCATCCATCCAAATAAAATAAAGCCTTGATCTGCATCGGGCTCACGGAAGAATTCGATCACAAAGCGTGCTACACCGTATCCCATCAGGAATAAGGCAGACACTGCCATACGTGGTCGCGGTTTTGAGCTGAACCACCACAACAAGATAAACAGCAACAAACCTTCACAAATGGCTTGATAGATCTGGGAAGGGTGACGCACCAGATGAAACGGATCGGTTGGGAAGATCATCCCGAAAGGATAGTTCGGATCTTGGACTTCGCGACCATACAGCTCGCCCCCAATAAAATTACCAATACGGCCAAACATCAAACCGGTTGGGACGCAGGGTGCAATAAAATCCAATGTTTCAAACCAAGTTTTCTGGTATTTGCGGCACCACAAGATCATGGCCAACATCACGCCGATAAAGCCGCCGTGAAAACTCATACCGCCTGTCCAGACCTGAAACAGCCAGATCGGATTGGCAAGAAATTTGTCGAACTCGTAAAACAGTACATAGCCGACACGTCCACCCAGCACCACGCCGAGAGCGCCGTAAAAGACCAGATCGGAAACCATTTCCGAGGTCCAGCCATCACGTTGTTTTGCACGATAGGACGCGAGCCCCCAAGCACATAAAAATGCCAGTAAATACATCAGTCCATACCAATGGACCTTGAGCGGACCAAGCGAAACAGCAACCGGGTCTATATTGGGATAGGTGAGCATACCTGTACCTTGCTTTTATCTTTGCCAGAGATTTTAACGGAATGTCAGAAAAATGTTGTACATTCAATGTGTAAAGATGACGAGAAAAGATCATGTGTATTGTTGCCTTGGCATGGCAGGTGCTCGACCACACGCCTGTTTGTTTACTTTCAAATCGTGATGAGTTTTACGCGCGTCCCACTGCGTCTTTAAAGCAATGGCCCGATAGTCCGATTATTGCGGGTCAAGATCTGCAATCGGGTGGGACATGGATGGGCATTACAGCATCTGGACGCTGGGCGGTGGTGACCAATTTTCGTGATGGCAAAGATCAGCAGCACTATCCCACATCACGTGGGGCATTGATTGCCGATTTTCTACACTCAGATCTGTCGCCGATCCGTTTTGCAAAAACCCTTGAGCAACATCAGCAGGCATATGCGGGATTTAATCTATTTTTAGGTGATGCAACGCAGGCAGTCTATATGAGCAACCGCGGTGAAGCGCCACAAGTTTTGGCTAAAGGCGTTTATGTGGTCTCCAACGGTTTAATGTCGGAGCACTGGGAAAAAACAGCACATTTACGTAAGCGCTTTACCCAAGAGTTTTTACCTATGATGCAGGTGCATACACCCGCGGCAACTTTAGAGCATGCCGCGTGGGATATATTGGAAGATGAACGCAAGGTGATTCCTGAACGGCTACCCGAAACCGGAATTAGCCTTGAGATGGAAGAGCTGCTCTCTTCGACCTTTATTCAAAGCCCCGTATACGGCACACGGTGCTCAAATTTTCTGACGCTTGATGATCATCACTGGCACTGGCGTGAAAAAATTCAGCAGGGTGAGCAGCAGGGACAGATCACCGAGATCAAGATTGAACGACAATAATAAAAAAACTGGCCGAAGCCAGTTTTTTTATTATATGCGGGTTTAGGTACCTGCAATCACGCCACCGTCTTTACGCGTGATAACCACGGTCGCCGAGCGAGGGCGAGCTGTAGTATTGCTTGGGTCGGTTTGGGTTGCGGGCCAGTGACTGCTTGGCTTGTCGTAGCTGCTAGAATCTTCACCCGGATGCTGAACATTAATAAAGATGGCTTTATTGTCTGGCGTCATGGCAATGCCGGTAATCTCACATTCTTTTGGTCCCACCAAGAAACGGCGCAGATTTTCATCGGTTACTTTCGCGCCCACAATGGTTTGCTGGCCATTTGATGTCGTGGCTGTCGTACCGTCACCAAGGGTTCCCGGTAAAGCCGCCAACATCATGCAGTTGGTCACATCGGTATAAGCGCCGTCATCGGTTTGAATCCACAAGACGCCGCGTGCATCGAACCACATACCATCTGGGCTTGAAAAGTCGTTGTTGTCATTTAAACCCGACAGGTTAATATTTGCCGCCATTTTAGCTTCTGCGCCAAACAGGTAAATGTCCCATTTGAAGGTCGTAGCCGTGGTTTTGTTGTCGGTTTCTTTGAAACGGATGATATGACCGTTGACGTTACCTTTGTTGGTTTTGCTGCCCGCATAGGTGTCTTCATAGTTACGCGGATTGGCGGCATCGGTTGGGTAGCTACTGCCTCGGTTCGAGTTGTTGGTGAGGGTGACGTACACTTCACCATTTTCTGGATGCACCGTACACCATTCTGGGCGATCCATTTTCGTGGCACCAACACTGTCTGCGGCCAGACGCGCGAAGGTTACGACATCGGCCTGATGACGAAACGGATAGGTTTTGTTGCTGGCATCGAGGCCATTTTTACCATAGCTTAACTCGATCCACTGACCAGTGCCGTCATTGTTAAATTTGGCCACATACAAAATACCGCTGTTGAGATATTTATCACCTGCGGTATAGCCGCCATTGATATCTTTAACATCCCAGTTTGCCGTACTCACAAACTTATAGATGTATTCACCACGTGAGTCATCGCCCATATAAAAGGCCAGTGGCTGACCGGCAACCACGCGGCATGCGCTGTCTTCATGAGCAAAACGCCCCAGTGAAGTCCGTTTTACAGGGTTTTGGCGCACATCAAACGGATCGATTTCGACCATCCAGCCAAAGGTATTCGGGCTATTACGATAATCCTGCGCTGCCTGTGCTGCATTGACATCGGCATTCCAGCGGCTATAAAGGTCTTGTGCTTCAATTTGACCAATCGCCGTTTCCCAGCCGTAGCGCGAGCTGGCACCCGCTTTGAGGCCGTAACGGTTGAGTGCGATAATTTCATGCGGTTGACGTTTCAGGTCATCGCTGTTCGAACGCTGAAAATAGCCAATAAAGTTTTCTTCGGTGGTTAAATACGTGCCCCAAGGTGTATAACCATTGCCACAGTTGTTGTGGGTTCCTCGGGTTTGTTTACCGCTTGGCGAGTAGCTGGTCACCAACAGATCAGCACCGGCTGCCGCACCCGCAAAATCCATCACGGTCGAGGCCGTAATACGACGGTTAAAGACCGAACTTTGAATGAATTCGACTTTTTGCGTGGTGGCGTCTTTTTTAATGTGGATAATCGACACACCGTGTGCGTTCATTTCACGGAGTACTTCATCTTCTGGTCGGCGATTATCGACTTTGGTTGGGCCTTTCGGGTGCAAAAAGGTTGGATTGATGTATTCATGGTTCATCACCAACAACCCCTGTGTCGAGACGTTGTCATCAAAACGGTTGCTGCTCGTGTTTAAACCAAAATAATGCATGCCGTCGTGGCAGTCTCCAGAACGAAACTGGAAGCTCGGACCTGATGGAATATTGTTGTCGTCCCACGCACCAACACGCGGATTAATTGAATCGCCGAGCGCATAGAGTACTGTGGCTTGATAGCCTTCTGGTACTGTCACGATATCGTTTAAGTTTTTTGCGACAGGTTTGAAGTTGAGCTTTTCAGGGCGTTTGTTTGGATCAACCGCAGGGGTAGAGCTGTTATTGTCATCATTGCTATCGTTACAACCGGTCAATGTAGAGGCCAAGGCCAGTGCAACGGCACCGCTTGCCGTTTTTGCAATGAGTGAACGGCGAGACATCGATTGTTCTAAAATATCGCGGAAATGAATGTTGTCAGATGTATTGTTGTCTAACTCTTGATCTTCATGATATGGCGTTGGCTGTGTCATGTATTTTCCCCAAACAATAAATGGATATCAAAATTTTCCATTCAAAGTAGAGTTTTAATATGACGGTGTCTTTACATTCTGATTGCAATTCGATGAATTTAAGCAAGTTTTAAGTTTACACTGGATTGAAAAAAACTGGATGTATACCTGCAATTTAAACTGATCAAAAAAACTGAGCCCGCAGTTGCGAGCTCAATTTTTTATGGTTCAAGCCATCTAGATTAAGATTTTTTTACACTCGACGGCGCAATTGGGTCTGCGGTGATATAGCCGACAGCCGCAGCATAACCGTTGTTGTAATTGGCATTGATATAACTTTGCAAAGTACCTTTTACATTTGAGTGAATGCCTTCCCAGTCACCCGGGTGCTGGAAGTTGCTCATGATATAGGTCCAGCCATTAATCGAATCTACCGCATGCAAACCAGTCGATTCAGCGCCTGATGGTGTCGACAAAATACGCGAGAGTACTTTGGTATCAACGTTATACGCCCACAAGAAATTATTGACATGCATGCCGCTGTCTTCGCCAATAAATAAGGTGCGCAAACTTTCCGAAAACTTCAGGTTGTCTGGATTGGCAATTTTATTCGGATTTGCCGTATTGCCTAGCGCATCTGGCGATGCAAGATCTTCACCAGTAATCAAGACACGCGATTGATACGCAACCCAGTCACTATTGATGACCGCACCCGTCGAGTCGATTTGACCGCCTTTCATGTCGTGGGCAACCACGGCGCCTGAATTGATTGCAGCACTAAATGACACGTTATTAGATTCTGTCCAGCCAGCGCCATTTTTGACCATCGATTTTTGTAAATACGATACGGCAGAGTAAGCCACTTTATCTTTGATATTGACGGTTGTTCCTTCAAGTTTGGTAAAGGCCATACTACCGCCTTTAAGTGCTGCATAACGGTGTGTTTCAAGAAACGCCGCAGCTTTTTCCATTCCCGATTTAACTTTTACCCAGAGGGTTTTGGCATTGAGGATAATCTTGGTGTAACCAGTTAGATCGGCAGGTTGAGTGGTCAGACTCTCCATGATATCGCTTGGCTTGATTTTGCGAACGTTAATCAGGTCTGAAATCTCTTGGCTGGTGGCGTGACCTAAATTAATCCATTGAATTGGGGCAATGGTATTTTCAGAAAATACACTGGTGTATTTGGCGACATAAAGTGTACCTGCAGATAAGTCTTTTTCTTTGTCTGCAACAAACATGAAAAAGCCACCGTTGGTATAGTCATCACCCATAATTAAGGTACGGTTGTCTGGCATTACTTGCACCAGTTCATGAGAAATACGCCCCAAACAGAAATGCTTCTTCACGCTGCCTGTACCGTCTTTATTGACTGTAATTTCAGGCAAGTGACCATAGTTGTACGGATTGGCAGTCGTGCTATCACCAAAATAGTTTTGGCTATATGCGGTCACGGTACTCAACGCTGTACCAATACCCTGATCAAAGGCGTCTGGCTCGTATTCTTCACTCGACAGATGTGTTCCCCACGGTGACATACTGGCACCACAGGTGATCCAGAGTCCGTAGGCACTCGACATATCAACGTTGTAATATTTCTTCAGCTCTAAATGACCGGTTTTTTGGTCTTGATCGAGTGTCAAAATCGCAATCGGAGAAGGCAGCTTGCCATACATGCTGGCACCTGCCTGATCTTTAGTGGTGTATTCAAATTGCACTACATGAAAAACCGGATTGGTGACACCTGCTACACTGGCATTGGGTACCGTAATTAATGAAGAACCATCTGGACAGTCAGAAAAGAATTGACGCTCTTTACCCGCTACCGACTTATCGACAATTGGGTTGCCTTTTGCATCGACATAACCCCCTGCAATAATGGTTCCACCACTCAGGTTAGGTACTGAATCGCCTGTTTTGAAGAATGGCTTATAGGCCAACTGATAATCAGTTTGTGAGCCGTCGTCCCAGCTTACGCTCAGTTTCGAGTTGACCGTTGTGGTGGCCATTGCAGCAGGATTGGCAAGTGAAGGGGCATCCATTGAGGTAAAGGTTGCCGTTTTTAAATTAACGGTTTTGGTTGGCATCGTAGTGGTGCCATTATCACTGTCATTGCAGCCTGCCAGTGTCGCAGCTGTTGCCATAGCTCCGAGTGGCAAAAAAGGAAGACCAGTAAACCATTTGAGTAGATCGCGACGGGTAGGATGTTGATTTGCCGGTGTCGTTGTCATGAGAGATCCGTGTTCATTATATGTGAGAAGGAAAACAGCACTGATTTTAGAAAAGCTTAATGACGCTTTTTTTGCACTTTGATGTCAGATTGAAGACAGTGTGATGAATGGCTTATATGAATTTATGAAACTGATGATGCGTAAAATACGAAAATAGCGCATAAAAAAACGCAGAGATTAAGCTCTACGTTTTTCCAGCATTTTTCCAAACAGAAGTCCCAATTCGAACAATAGCCACATTGGTACCGCGAGCATGATCATCGAAATCGCATCGGGTGGTGTAATAAACATTGAGATAAAAAAGCATCCCACCACAATAAAGCGTCGCTTTTCAATCAAGCTCTGAGTGCTTACAATGCCGATTAAAATAAGCAGCAAGGTGGCGATTGGAATTTCAAAGGTAAATCCAAAAACCAGAAATAATTTTAGACAAAAGTCCAGATAACTGTTGATGTCAGTCATCGGGGCAACGGTTTCTGGTGAAACACTCATAAAGAAATGCAAGATACCGGGCAGGGCAATAAAGTATGCAAATGCAATGCCGGTATAAAAAAGCACAATACTGCCTACAAGTAGCGGAATAGCCAGATGTCTTTCCTTTGCGTATAGCGCGGGCTTAATGAAGGTCCAAAGCTGAAATAGGATAAACGGCATCGCCAACATGAGTGCAACACATAGATTGAGCTTGAACGGCGCCATAAATGTAGCGGTAACGTCGGTGGCAATCATCGACGATGTACTTGGCATCTGGCGACGCAGAGGCTCAGATAGCCACTGATAGGTGGTGTTTCGAAAAGGCAATAAAATAAAAAACAAAAGCAGTGTCACGCCCACAATCTTAAAAAGATGACGTCTTAAAGCAATCAAATGTTGAGTAATAGGCATCTGCTCCAGAGACTCTGGTGCAGGCATGATGTCATTTGAAGGAAGCTGGCTCATACGGCAATCTTTAACTCGACAGAAGAATGTTGAGGAATCACATCGTTTTGGCGTTCACATCTTCGGGGTTGTTGATGTGTACAAAACGGTACAACGTGCTGTGGCACATGACACAAGATGTAAGTTGTTTTTAGCTGGGGTGCACAAGCGGCTTCAGGTTGCTCTGCGAGATGGATTCGTTGTTCTTGAGAGGCTTTTTCGATTTCTTTTAAACGGGCCTGCATACTTTGTTCTAACGAATGTAAACGGTCTAGCTCATCTTGCATTTCTTTTCTAAATTCAGACAGCTTGAGCTCACGATCAATCTCGTTTTGTATATTGGAAATGTAACGTTTGGCTCTGGCATACCAGCGGCCAGCAAAGCGTGCGGCAACCGGAAGTTTATCTGGGCCGAGCACCAGCAGGGCAATTATCCCAAAGCAAAAGAGTTCACCAAAACCGACATCTAACATAGCAACGTACTCTTAGCTTTTGGCAGAAGAACGCTCAGCCGTCTTCACTTCTGCATCAATCGTGCGCGGGGTGTGTAATTGCGCATTTTCTTCTGTTTCATCGCGCATTGATTTTTTAAAGTCTTTAACCGCGCCGCCGACATCTTTACCCAGATTTTTAAGTTTTGACGTACCAAATAACAGCACCACCACCACTAAAAAGATAATCACGTGCCAAATCGATAAACCTGCCATTTTTTCTACTCCAATGTTTTGCAGATATTTGAGCAAGAAGGCATGACAGGAATGTGACTGATTTATTTCAGTTTTAAGACAAGCGTATTTTAAGCGAGTACTGTTAGACTCAAGTTGAATGAGTTTATTAAACATATAAGGCGATGTTGTGAATTTAATTTTGCCCGTCGTGGCATTTATTGTTGGGCTTTTGCTGGCACAAGGAACATACAGTGAGCGACTCAAGCCATGGCTTGCCACAGTGCTTGCCCGTGTATTTATCCCAGTTGTCATTATTTACAACATGGTGTTTTATCAGGCGGGAAGTCTTGTCTTAATGCTGTTTAGCTTCGTTGTCTCTTTAATCTTATATGCTGTCTATATGGCCTTGTTTAAAGAGCGACTGGGCGCACTGTGCTTTAGTTATGTCAATATGGCGTGGCTGGGGTTTCCTTTTGCAATTGCGATTTTTGACCCTCAAATCAGTTCGGCCATGGTGGCACTTTATATTGGCGGTTCTATTTTTGGCAATATTTGGGCGGTCACAGCTGTTTCTGATGCGCCGCAGTCCATGCGAATCATTGTGCAAAAGGTCGTACAGTCTCCGCCATGTGTTGCGCTCATTCTGGCTGCGCTATGCCGAGTGGTCGGGATACAAAATATTCACGATCCTCACATATTTGAGCTTATTTACAGCGCTGCGAAAATAGGGATGAGCTTTGCTGGCATGTGTGTGCTCGGCATGTGGTTACGACATACAAAAGTGCATGTTCAGGATTTAAAACGTAGTGCTGCCATTTTAGGTTTAAAAGTGATCTGCGGCGTCGTGCTCTGCACATCAGCTTATTTTTATTTACCCATTGCCAATATACAGCAATCGATTGGCGTAATGTTTTTACTGTTTTGCTTGCCACCCGCGGCGAATATTGTGGCACTGGAAACACATTATCAAGGTACCGGTGTATCGGCTAAATATATTGCATCAGGTACAATCATGAGCTGTATATTAATTGCACTCTATGCACTGATAATTCATACAACATCTTTGCTGAGTTGGATGTAAGGCGAGCCTCACATCCACTTCGAGGCGTGATTAAACCGATGTCGAAAGACTGTCGCGGAAAAGCTGCATGGCTTTACCACGGTGACTGATTTTATTTTTTTGTTCTTTTGGCATTTCGGCGCTACTCATACCGAGTTGAGGCAGCCAAAACAGCGGATCATAGCCGAAACCGTGCTCACCTTGCGGTGCATTAAGAATCTCGCCGTGCCAGAAACCTTCAAAAATACGTGGTAGCGGATCATCAGCATGTTCCACAAAAGCCAATACACAGACAAACATACCGGCAATCGGCTGATTGTGCTGTCGATAAGGGCGTAAATCCTCTAAAAGCTTTGCGTTATTGGCGGCATCATTGCCATGATCGCCCGCATAGCGTGCTGAATAAATACCCGGCGCACCATCCAAAACAGGTACACACAGGCCCGAGTCATCTGCAATAGCGGGTTTGCCTGAAATCTTGGCGGCATGGCGCGCCTTGATAATGGCATTTTCGATAAAGCTTAAACCATCTTCAATAGCATCGGGAATATTGAGCTGACCTTGCGGAATGACATTAACAGGAAGTTTGAGTTCGGCAAACATCTTTTCAAACTCACTAATCTTCCCTTTATTGTTACTGGCTAAGACCAGTGTGCCTTGATTTAACCATGCTGAATTGGACATAACAAATGCTCGAACAAAATTTTGAGGTGATTTTAACAAAAGAAAAAGCACCCGAAGGTGCTCTTAATGCTAAAAAAAATTTACTGCGCTTGAATCCATTTGTCTGCACGGTCAACCGCTTGACGAATCTGATCTTGGGTCAGGTTTGCTGCCAAAGCTGTTTTTTTGCTTTGCGACATATTGATGACTTTATTGTCAAGCATGCCATCGCGGGTGGACAGTTCGTACCACTGATAAGCACCCTGATAGTTTTTCTTTTGCTCTTCCATCATTGCCAGATTGTAGCTGGCACGGTTATCACCATTGCTGGCCGCTTTTTCAAAATACTTACGCGCCATGCTTTCGTTTTTAGCTACACCCACGCCATCTGCATACATACGGCCTACATTTAACTGAGCAGGGGATAAGCCTTGATCTGCTGCTGCTTTAAACCAGGTAAACGCTTGCTTATCATCTTTGGCAACATCTTTACCATGTTGGTAATGTGCGCCCAGATAAAACTGAGCACCTGCCTGACCAGCTCGTGCAGCTTGAGTCAGTTCGCTGATACTCATCACTGAATAACGTGCAGCCTGTGCAGCAATCGATTGGGGTTGTGGAACGTAATCGGCATGTGCTTGAAAACTTAAAAGTCCAATTACTAGTGTGCCAAACAGTGCTTTTTTCATAGAGCGCTCACTCGATAAATTGCGACTTCACCAAACAAATTCGGGACATGCTTACTCAGAAGGCTCCCTTGCTGATTCCCATTCACGGCAAGTCGATTAATAATTTGAATATCATTTTCAGCACAGAGTGCTTCAAAATCCTTAAATGTACACAGGTGGATATTGGGTGTGTTATACCACATATACGGCAGCGCATCTGAAACAGGCATCATTCCTTTCAAGGCTAAAAAAGAGCGCGTTTTCCAGTGCGCAAAGTTTGGAAAGGTAATAATGGCTTGTTTCCCTACACGCACCATATCGCGTAATAACACGTCTGGTGCATCGACGGCTTGCAGTGCTTGTGCCATCACCACCGAGTCAAAAGACTGGTCGGCAAAACGGCTCAAGCCCAAGTTCAAATCCTGTTGAATAATATTTAACCCGCGACTGACCGCAATTGCAATCTTTTCTTGATCAATTTCTAGTCCATAGGCACGAATTTGATGTTTTTTGCTCATATGGGCCAATAATTCACCATCGCCACAGCCCAAATCCAGCACACTTGTACCCGGTTTAATCCATGTTTCTGCCAGTTGTTGGTCAATACGCATTAGATCGCCTCCAGATTTGGTGTCGATTTGAGATGTGCCTCACCACCTAAAAATGCGCGAAGCGTTTTGACGTAAAGTGGAATCGGAAACAAAAATGAATCGTGACCTTGCTCGGCATCGATATCGAGATAAGTCACAGGTTTATGATTGGTAATCAGCGCATCTACAATTTCTTGTGAACGCTCAGGTGCAAAACGCCAGTCGGTGGTAAAAGACACCACTAAAAAGCGACATTGTGTTTTGGCCATGGCGCGGGTCAGCGACTGCTCGTATTCACGTGAAGGATCAAAGTAGTCGAGTGCCTTGGTCATGATTAAATACGTATTGGCATCAAAGTTTCGGCTAAATTGCTCGCCTTGATAACGTAAATAACTTTCGACCTGAAACTCAACATCAAAGCCATACATAAATTTACCCGATTTTAAGTCTCGGCCAAATTTTTGCTTCATGGCTTCTTCTGATAAATAGGTAATATGCCCCACCATACGTGCCAAAATCAGACCACGTTTTGGGTAACTGTCATGTTCTAAATAACGACCGTGATAGAAGTCGGGGTCGGAAAGAATCGATTGGCGGGCCACCTCATTAAAGGCAATATTTTGTGCAGAAAGCTTTGGCGCACTGGCAATAATCACACAGTTTTTGAGACGATCTGGATAATCGACCGACCATTGCAGTGCCTGCATTCCGCCCAAAGAGCCACCAATTACGGCATACCATGCATCAATTTTTAGACGGTCTGAGAGTAATGCTTGTGTTTTGACCCAGTCACGCACCGTCACCAGTGGAAAGTCAGGACCATAAGGACGGTTTTCATTTTCAGGATTAGGAGATGTCGGGCCTGTCGATCCGTTACATCCGCCAATGTTGTTTAAGGCCACCACAAAAAATAAATTGGTATCAATTGCTTTGCCGGGGCCTATGCATGCATCCCACCAGCCTGCTTTTTTATCGTCTTGATGATGATAACCTGCTGCATGATGATGGCCAGATAAGGCATGGCAAATCAAGATGGCATTCGAATGATCGGCATTGAGTGTACCGTAGGTTTCAACCATAAGTTCGAAACGCGGCAAGATACGTCCACATTCTAAATGCAAAGGATCTTCAAATTGGAATTTTTGCGGAGTAACCAACCCCACTGAGTCAGATGGAAAAGACACGGGAGCAATTCGCCTTTTATCTTTAAATCAATAATAAAAGAAAGGATACCATAGGTATCCTTTCAAAAAGAGGGTTTTAGCGAGATTAAACTGCGGCGGCGGCCACTTGATCCGTACTGAGCACGCCTTGCTCAATCAAGCGGTTGGTACAGGCTAAAATCGCTTCAATAGATGAGGTGACTGTATTGTCGTGTACGCCTGCACCAAATGCACTCTTGCCGGTTCCTTTAACCTGAATTTCAATCAAGGTGAGGGCTTTGGCATTGGCACCCGAACTGATACTGCGTTCTTCGTAGTTCAAAACATCAATTGGCAATTGAAGCGCATTCATAAAGGCCGAAATTGGTCCATTGCCTTCACCGCGAAGCTGCTGAACTTCACCGTCGATATCCACATCTAATTCAATAATTTGAGTACCATTAATATCTGAAAGACGATAGTTTTTGGCAGTATAGTGCTGTTCTTTCACTTTCACATAAGTGTCTTGGAACAAGGTCCAGATATCAGATGCACTGATTTCGGTTCCATTTTCGTCGGTACGCTGCTGTACAATCTGTGAAAACTCGATCTGTAAACGACGAGGCAACACCACGTTGTAATTCGATTCGAGCAAGTAAGCAATACCGCCTTTACCAGATTGGCTGTTCACACGAATCACGGCATCGTAGTCGCGGCCCAAATCTTTTGGATCGATTGGCAAGTATGGCATATCCCAGATGTCTTCGTTTTTCTGGAACTCAAAGCCTTTTTTAATGGCATCTTGGTGTGAGCCTGAAAATGCAGTGAAGACCAAATCACCCGCATATGGATGACGTGGATGCACAGGCAAGCCAGTACATTCTTCAACTGTCGCAATGATTTCATTAATATTAGAAAAATCTAGCTCAGGTGCAACGCCTTGGGTGTACATGTTTAATGCAATCGCAGCCACATCGACATTTCCGGTACGCTCGCCGTTTCCAAACACGCAGCCTTCCACACGGTCTGCACCAGCCATAATGGCAAGTTCAGATGCCGCGATACCACAGCCACGGTCATTATGGCAATGCACCGAAATAATCACACCGTCACGACGAGCAAGATTGCGATGCATCCACTCGATTTGGTCGGCATATACATTCGGTGTAGAAACTTCGACTGTAGCCGGTAAGTTTAAAATCACTTTGTTTTCAGGTGAGGCTTTCCAGATTTCGGTGACAGCATCACAGACATCTTTGGCCACTTCTAATTCAGTGGCAGAGAAACATTCTGGGCTGTATTGAAAAATCCAGTCGGTCTGAGGGTATTGTGCAGCGTATTCTTTTACTTTTTCAGCAGCATTGATGGCCAATTTTTTGGCACCCTCAACGCCAACATTCAACACTTTTTGGCGGAAAGTTGGAGAGTTCGCATTGTAAATGTGCACAATTGCACGCTTGGCGCCCACCAAAGACTCAAACGTACGTTCGATCAAGTGATCACGTGCCTGAACCAATACCTCAATGTACACATCATCTGGAATATGGTTTTCTTCGATGAGTTTACGAGTGAAATCAAAATCGATTTGTGATGCCGATGGAAAGCCAATTTCAATATGTTTGAAGCCGATTTTGACCAACATTTGAAACATTTTAAATTTCTGTTCAATGCTCATCGGCTCAAAAATGGCTTGGTTGCCATCGCGTAAATCCGTACTCATCCAGATCGGCGCTTTGGTGATTTCGTTATCTGGCCACTGGCGATCAGGCAAATCGACACGTTGGTACATACGACGATATTTCTTGCTTGGATCTGCTAACATCATGAGAGTGCTCCTTGTTGCAGTGTGCATGCTGTCGTCTTATTGGCGTTGCGCACTGCTCTTATATGGGTATTCAATAAAAAAGTGAAAGTCAAAAATTAAGGCTGCCGATTAAGGCATAAGGTTTATACGCGCGCGAGGCGCAGCATCAGGAGAGCCATGATGGATGTGGTGAGCGAGGGACAAGCAAAAACGTGTTTCATTTCCATATACCATGAGTTAAATGCTGAGGTATTTCAATTCACTCAATACCATTGTTGATCATTTGAGTCTAGGCGAAAAACCACAGGCATGCAAAATTATAGTGTAGATTTTAATTTGAAAAACTGGAAAATATTTCCCTGAGTTTTGCATATAATTTAAATTAAGTGGAAATTTTTCCCACTTAAAATTCTTAATTCGATAAAAATTATTATCTCTAAAACATTTTCCGAATATTGTAAGTATCTGCTTATTACAGCTCAGACCACATGCGCATGAGGTTGTGGTAGATGTTGGTTAGCTTAACAACTTCAGCATAACCATCGCCATGCTGTATGCGAAGACTACGAACACTTTCATCTAAGTTAAACAACAAATGACGTTTACTGTCATCACGAATTAAGCTTTGCACCCAGAAAAAAGAGGCAAAACGTGTACCGCGAGTAATGCTGCTCACTTCGTGTAGGCTGGTCGCGGGATACAGTACAACATCTCCGGCAGGAAGTTTGACTTCGTGATAGCCGTAAGTGTCTTCAATCACGAGCTCACCGCCATCGTATTCGTCTGGTTCACTCAAAAATAGCGTACATGAAAGGTCAGTACGCATTTGCTGCTGTGTGCCTCGAATCAACCGAATCGAGTTGTCGACATGAAAGCCAAAGCTTTCCTGAGCATCGTAACGGTTAAACAGGGGGGGGATCATCTGATGCGGTAGTGCAGCTGCCTGAAACATCGGATGATTCCAGATGGCTTTCATGACTCGGTCACTTAACTCGTGGGTCAGCGGGTCTTGCTCTGAAAGTTGTTGATTGTTTTTTACAGAGGCAGAAAGTGTTCCCGCGGTAACTTTTCCATTGACCCAGTTGGCACTATGCATAAGGGTACGAAATTCGGCAACTTGTTCTTTACTGAGAACATTTGGAATATGATGGATCACGTGCAAAACCTGTCTGTTCAGTGGATTCAAAATTAAAAAAATAGCCCCATGCTGAGGCTATTTTAAATGATCAAGCATCAATCTCAACGAGGTTGAGCTGAATAGCGATTAGTATTTAAAGTTGATTGCCAACACTGCATTGCGACCGTCACCTTCAAAAGCATAATGTGCCGCATGTGCGCTAGTGAAATAGCGTTTGTCCGAAATATTGTTAATGTTGAGCTGTAGATTCACATTCGGATTAATATCGTACTTGGCCATGGCATTATAAATGGTATAAGCCGGTAAGTATTTCTCTGCTGTTGTACTTGAGTTAACAAAGACTTTATCTTTGTATTGTGCACCCGCACCAAAGGTGAATTTTGGCATCACTTTATAAGTTGACCAAAGCGTCGCACTGTTTTTGGCTACAAATGGAATTGGACCGCCTGACGGTAGGGCTACACCACGTGAATAGCCGCCATTTTTCAGTTCGCTATCGAGATAGCTATAACCGGCAGAGATATCCCAGTTTTTGGTAATGTGACCATTTAATCCGAGTTCAAAGCCATCTACTGTGCTATCGCCCACATTCGAGATATTGTTTGCAGCATCTGTAATACGGGTATTTTGCTTTTCGGTACGGAACACAGCAGCCGTGACATTGGCACGCTTATCAAATAGATCCCATTTTGTTCCAACTTCAAACGTACGTGCTTTTTCTGGCTCCAAGTCTTTGATATTAATCGCTACAGCTGATTCACTACTATCGCCTTGACCAACACCTACAGGATTTGCTGATGTGGCATAGCTTGCATAGATGCTACCATTTTCTGTTGGTTTAAAAGTCAAGCCAGCTTGATAAGAGAAAAAGTCGCTGTCGCTTTCAATATTCGTTCCTGCCGCTGTGGTACCTGAGGCTTTATTGTATTTTGCACTGGTGTTGAATTTATCCCAGCGTAAGCCAAGGTTTAATAACCATTGCGGTGTAAATTCAATATTGTCTAAAACGTACAAGCCAACATTATGACTGCGGGTGGTCGTCACTGCAGCATTTGCACTTCGTGTTCCTATGACAGCTGGATTATCTGGATTAGTGACACTGGTACACCAATAATTGACAGATGTACATTGGGTATCATTTGGTGTTCCTGATGTTGTTGGAGCATAACTATAATTATACGATCCCAAATCAGTGCTTTGATAGCTCCACTCGACACCAGTATTGAATGAATGTTTAAGTACACCCGTATTAAATTTACCAGTCAATGCCAGTTGATCAGCATAGGCATCTGTATCCGAAATACGCGAAAGTGCATGCCCACGATACACATAGCCATTTAAGACGTTATTTACGCCGTTAGTACCAGTTTTAGAGTCATTTGAGTTGGTATAAACGTAATTTGTTCTAGATTTAGTGTAGGTGGCTACATTCGATACAGTCAGATTGTCACTTAAATCGTGTTCAAGTTTGAACGTGCCAATGTGGTTTTCGCGTTTATCAAAATCACGATTTTTCCAGCCGTAGTAAGTGCCTTGCTTTACCGAAATCGGCTTGCCGCCTCTGGTTGGAAATGGAATACCTGCATCTGGTTCATCGTAGCTTTGTAGGTAGTAATAACTGAGCAAACCACGTGTTGCGGTACCCAGCCCCCACGCAATACTCGGGGCTAAACCGACACGATTGTATTCGGCACCATTGCTTTGGCCCGGCTTTTCATTTTGATGTCCCATCACGACCATACGGCCTGCAACACCGTTACCAAAGTCTTTGTTGGCATCGAGTTGAATATGACGGTAATTATCTGTGCCGCCAGCAACAGTCCCTTGGTATTCATCGCCTTGGTGTGCCTGTTTGGTGATCAGATTGATACTACCACCCACACCGCCACCACCTGAAAGAGTAGAGCTTGAGCCTTTGGTGACTTCAATTTGTTCGACTGCAAAGTTATCACGATTTTGTGTGGTGGCATTTCTTACGCCATCTACATAAATGGAAGACTGCGCGCTATATCCACGGATATAAGGCGTATCACCAAATGGTGTACCGCCTTCACCGGCTGCAAAGGTAATGCCTGGTACATTTTGCAATGCTTGGGTTAAAGAAGTTGCACCCGTGTCCTGTAGTAATTTTTGTGAAACGATCGCAACGGATTTTGGGGTATCGAGTAGCGGCGCGACATATTTTTTGTTGGCAGATGTATCAACTTTTAAGCTTTCTGTTTGTTCTGCTTGTGCACGAATGGTCGCAAGGTGAGAGACCTCGTCTTGCGCAATAACGGGAGTGGCCATAACAGCGAGGGAAGAGGCAATAGCAGAAGAAACAATCTTCTTTCGAGTGGTGATAAACGCCATAGAAGTCTCAGTATCAATAAGAAACAGTATGCGAATAATAATGATTATTATTAAAATTTGTAGTCGAATGTAATTGGATTTAATTATTAAAAATGGAGAAATTATGGAATTTAAACGATACCAAATTTTCTATTTTGGCTTATGTTATTGTTTTAATTTATATTTTTAAAATAATTAAATTTTAAGAAGAGAAAAAATCACTTTTTTTATAAATTTTTTAAGACTTTTTTAAGATTTCAATAAATTTTTTTGGTAATAACAGCTAAAAGACTTTACATTACTAAGTAAATGCGCTGAGACTTTTTTCAGCTATTCAATTCATCACGATAAAATGGTGATCTAGCGCAAGCTGTGCTGTAAAGATGCTACAAATCTGATTTGATCGCTTCATCAGACCTATTTCAGCCAACTTTACCTTGAAAAATGAATAAAAAAGTTGCAATTTCATGATCCGTTTTGTATATCGGTAAAGTTGTCATATAATGTGGCACTTTAAAAATTGTTACTACCTAACCAAATTATCGAGGAAGCCATGCAAGTAACGACTGAAGCGGTTTCGGGCGTTGCCCGTCGTTTAAATGTTTCTGTACCGACGAGCCGTATTAATGAGCAATTTGAAGCTCGTTTAAAACGCACTGCCAAAACTGTGAAAATCAACGGCTTCCGTCCTGGAAAAGTGCCTTTGTCTCGCGTTCGTTCAGATTTCGGTGCTGGCATTTACCAAGAAGTGGTCAATGACATCATTCGTGACACCGTATTTGAAGCGATTCAACAAGAAAAAATCAATGCTGTTGGCATGCCAAACATTGAAAAAGTTGAACATAAAGATGATGCTTTGGTGTACGAAGCAACTGTCGAAGTGTACCCAGAAGTTGAAGTAAACGCGTTTGATGCATTAGAAGTTGAGCGTAAAGCGACTGAAATCAACGACAAAGACGTTGATGTCATGATCGAAAACTTGCAAAAACAACGTCAAACTTGGGCTGTGACCAAAGGCATGGCGAAAAAAGACATGCAAGTAACTTTTGACTTCGAAGGCGAAGTAGACGGTGAGAAGTTTGAAGGCGGTTCTGCTGAAGACTTTAAATTGGTCTTGGGTTCTGGCCGTATGATTCCGGGCTTTGAAGACGGTATCGTGGGCATGAAAGCGGGTGAAGAGAAAGTTATCGATGTGACTTTCCCAGAAGATTACCAAGCGGCTAACCTTGCAGGTAAAGCAGCGAAATTCAAAATCACTGTGAAGCAAGTTGAAAAACCAAAGCTTCCAGAAATCGATGCAGAATTCTTAAAAATCTTCGGTCTTACTGAAGAAGAAGGCGTAGAAAAGCTAAAATCAGATGTACGCAAAAACATGGAGCGCGAAGTACGTAACGGTCTTCGTAACCAAGTGAAACAAGCGACTTTTGATGCACTTGTTGCAGCGAACGAAATCGAAGTGCCTGAAGCAATGGTTGCACAAGAAATTGATCGTCAGCGTCAGCAAATGATTCAGCAGTTCACGCAGCAGTTTGGTGGTGCAGGCGCTCAATCATTTGACAAGAGCATGCTTCCAGACGAATTGTTCAAAGAACAAGCTGAAAAATCAGTGAAACTTGGCGTACTTGTAAGCAAAGTACTTGCTGATGCGAAACTTGAAGTTGATCAAGCGCGTGTTGATGCCTACATCGACGAAATGGCATCTTCTTACGAAGATCCAACAGAAGTCGTTGAATACTTCAAAAATGATCAGCAACAACGCGCTCAAATCGAAGCTGTTGTGCTTGAAGATCAAGTAGTGGACCACATCTTGGCTGCTGCGAAAGTAACAGATACAGCGGTATCTTACGAAGAGTTGTTAAAAGAACAGCAAGCTCGCCAAGCGCGTTAATTGTTGTTGATAAAAAAGGGCGCGCAAGCGCCTTTTTTTATGGTTGTAGTGATTTTGTTGTGTTTCAACCAAATCCGCTATCTTCAGCTGAAATTATCTGATATTTCCTTTGGAATCTTTTTGCAATTTCAGTAATTATCCCTCATATTGTGATTATGGGTTAAGTTACAAAAAATTTAGGAATAAATAAACGTATGTATGTTCCAACGATTGAAAATGCTTTAGTTCCTGTTGTAGTTGAACAATCATCACGCGGCGAGCGTTCATTTGATATTTTTTCACGTCTTTTACGTGAGCGAGTCATCTTTTTGACGGGTGAAGTCGAAGACAATATGGCAAACTTAATTGTTGCTCAGATGTTGTTTTTAGAAGCAGAGAACCCAGATAAAGACATCCACCTTTACATCAACTCACCAGGTGGGTCAGTGACAGCGGGCATGGCAATTTATGATACCATGCAGTTTATCAAGCCTGATGTCGTGACTTACTGTATGGGTCAGGCTGCATCTATGGGTGCTTTCTTGCTGAATGCGGGTGCCAAGGGCAAACGTTATTGCCTTGAAAATGCACGTGTTATGATTCACCAACCTTTAGGTGGATTCCGTGGTCAGGCATCGGATATCGAAATTCACGCGCGTGAAATTCTATTTATCAAAGAGCGCTTAAATCGTCTGATGGCAGAGCATAGTGGCCAAGACTATGAGCGTGTCGCACGTGATACCGATCGTGATAATTTCATGACTGCGCAAGCGGCAAAAGAATACGGTTTAGTCGATGCAGTGCTCTCTAAACGTCCCTAATTTTTAAGATTTAAGTTGTGGAGTAGATATGTCCGAACATCCTCAAGGACAAAAACACTGTTCATTCTGTGGCAAGTCTCAGTCTGAGGTTGGGAAACTAATCGCAGGCGAGAACGCCTATATCTGTAATGAATGCGTGGATGTGTGCTTGGATCTTGTTCAAACGAGCCAGCAAGTTGAAGCAGGAGATTGGGCAAGTCGTGATTTGCCAAAACCTCATGAGATTCGGGCGGCACTCGATCAGTATGTGATTGGTCAAGATCTGGCAAAGAAAACCTTATCTGTTGCGGTATATAACCATTACAAGCGTTTAAAAGCAGGACAGTCTGGGCAGGCCAACAAGCAACATGCAGTCGAAATTGCAAAAAGTAATATTTTGCTGATTGGACCAACGGGTTCTGGTAAAACTTTACTGGCACAAACACTAGCACGTTTGCTGGATGTACCGTTTGCAATGGCCGATGCCACCACCCTTACCGAAGCAGGCTATGTGGGTGAGGATGTGGAAAATATCGTACAGAAGCTGCTTCAAAAAGCAGATTACGATGTCGAGAAGGCGCAAAAAGGGATTATTTATATCGACGAGATCGATAAAATTACCCGTAAGTCTGAAAACCCATCTATCACACGCGATGTTTCGGGTGAAGGTGTGCAGCAAGCCTTGCTCAAAATGATTGAAGGCACTGTGGCTTCTATTCCGCCTCAAGGTGGTCGCAAGCATCCACAGCAGGAATTTATCCAGATTGATACTTCAAATATCCTGTTTATTTGTGGTGGTGCTTTTTCTGGTCTGGAAAAAATTGTACAGCAGCGCCATGAAAAAGGCGGTATCGGCTTTAATGCAGAAGTCAAAAAGAAAGACGAAAGCAAAAAGCTGGCTGAGCTTTTCCGTCAGGTTGAGCCAACCGATTTGGTTAAATTTGGTTTGATTCCTGAATTTATTGGCCGTTTGCCAGTGATTGCAACGCTTGAAGAGCTAGACGAAGCAGCACTCATGCAAATTTTGACTGAGCCAAAAAATGCATTAACGCGTCAATACGAATCTTTATTCCAGATGGAAAATGTAGATTTGGTATTTGAAGAGTCGGCTTTACGTGCCATTGCCAAAAAGGCATTAGAGCGTAATACCGGTGCACGTGGTTTGCGTTCGATCATGGAAAATGTATTGCTTGAAACCATGTACGACCTACCAAGCCGTCAAGATGTAGGTACTGTGATTGTCAATGAAGAGGTGATTCAGGGCAAAACTGCGCCTGTTTACAAGAAGGAACATTTAGCCAAAACATCTGGTCAAGAGCAAAGTGCTTCAGACCTAAAGGTGATTGATTCAAAATCGGCTTAATTTATTTCGTCTGAAAAAGCATGATTTGTTTACGCATTTCATGCTTTTTTATTGGCTTTAAAAACAGCTGGTGTTAATCTAAAAAAACAAAAGATGCAAAGTGATTGCTCAAAAATAATTCAAAAAAAGCGCTTCGAGGGATGTCATGCGTAATCTATGTTTTTTATTATGTGGTGTGGGGTTGCTTACAGGATGTCAGCACAGTGTGCCTCAATCGTCTGATGCGCAAGCACTGCGCTCGACTTTACCGCCTGTCGATGTGACGCAGAAACCCGGAATTACCGATCAGTATCATGTCGGGAAATTTAGCGTGGGAGGGTGGGTCAATCAAAAACTGGGTCAATACTTTCAACCCATTCAGCCACAAAATCCACAAGCGGCCGTGGTGTATCTATATCGACCCGACACGCGCTGGAATCAGCAGGAAATTGCGGCAGCCAATTTATTTATCAATGGTAAACGCATTCCAAGCTTGTTAAACAATCATTATTACTGGATTGAGCTTCCCGCGGGTACCTATCGACTGTCGAGCAGTCGTCCACTCACAGTGTTTCATTTTCAAGACCCTAAATATATCGACATGAGTGTTGAGGCTGGACAAAGCTATTACGTGAAATACGATGAAGAAAATCCGGGGCGCAAAGAGCGCTCGGGACCATTTTTAATCGTGTCTGAAAAAACTGGGCGCAATCAGATTGCATTTACCCGCCTCAAATCATCGAGTTATAATTTTGTTGCACAAGACCAAAATGGTAAGATTCGAAGTAAAGCGCAAGAGCTTAAACCGGCAAAGTACGATGAAAAGAGTGATGTATTGTTGGTCAAGCCGTTTAAACTGTGGAATCCACTCACATGGTGAGTGAACACAAAATCTGAGGAATAAAAAAGCGCCCGAAGGCGCTTTCTTTTTTGATTAACCCGCAGTGGCATCAATCACAGGGATTTTGCCAATTTTTTCTTGCCAGATTTTAGGTGCAATGGCATGTACCGATGTACCGTTTACATCAACTGCAACGGAAACCGGCATATCTTCAACGACAAATTTGTAGATGGCTTCCATCCCCAAATCTGCAAAGGCAACCACTTCGGCTTCACGAACTGCTTTTGAAACCAAATACGCTGCACCACCGACAGCCATCAGATAAGTGGCTTGATTGTCTTTAATCGCTTCAATGGCTGTTGGGCCACGGTCTGCTTTACCAATCATGCCAAACAGACCCGTGTGCTCAAGCACTTTACGTGTGAATTTGTCCATACGCGTTGCGGTTGTTGGGCCAGCAGGTCCAACCACTTCGTCACGTACAGGATCAACCGGGCCAACGTAGTAAATAAATTTACCTTTTAAGTCGACAGGAAGCTCTTCACCATTGTCGATCATTTCGACTAAGCGTTTATGCGCTGCATCACGGCCAGTATACATGGTACCACTGAGCAACAAGGTATCGCCCGGCTGCCAAGAGTTCATTTCTTCTTGGGTGATGGTGTCGAGATTCACGCGTTTTGATTTAGACGCATCCCACGTCACTTCTGGGTAATCTTCAAGTTTAGGGGCTTGAATATGCGCTGGGCCTGAACCATCTAGCTGAAAGTGGGCATGACGGGTTGCGGCGCAGTTTGGAATCATACCAACAGGCTTACCTGCTGCATGACATGGATAATCTTTAATTTTAATATCGAGGACTGTGGTTAAGCCGCCCAAACCTTGTGCACCAATCCCGAGCGCATTTACTTTTTCAAAGATTTCGATACGAAGTTCTTCGATTTTGTTTTCTGGCCCACGGCGAAGTAGCTCGTCCATGTTGATTTCTTCCATCAATGCTTCTTTGGCAAGCATCATGGCTTTTTCAGCAGTACCGCCAATCCCGATACCGAGCATACCTGGCGGACACCAGCCAGCACCCATGGTTGGAACTGTTTTAAGTACCCAGTCTACAATCGAATCTGATGGATTGAGCATGGCAAGTTTAGATTTGTTTTCAGAACCGCCACCTTTTGCTGCAACAGTAATGTCAACTTTGTTGCCCGGAACGAGCTTATAGTGAATCACGGCAGGCGTATTGTCTTTGGTATTTTTACGACCAAAAGCCGGATCTGCAAGCACTGAAGCACGCAGTACGTTGGTATTTTCAAGATAACCTTGGCGTACACCTTCATTGATTGCATCGTCTAGGCTCATGCTCAGATCAAACTTAACGTCTAGACCTACATCAACAAAAACGTTGACGATCCCCGTATCTTGACAGATTGGGCGATGGCCTTCTGCACACATACGAGAGTTGATGAGAATTTGCGCGATTGCATCCTTTGCAGCTTGGTTCGCTTCACGGTCATACGCGCGGCTCATGGCCTGAATGAAATCTTGCGGATGATAGTAGGAAATGAACTGAAGGGCGTCCTTGACCGAAGTGATCAAGTCTTCTTGTTTGATAATTGTGGTCATACCAAAAAATCTCTTGAGCGGGCAGTTAGCTAGCGGGCTAAATTATATGATAAAACGATCAGGCTGTGGGGAGTTTTGGCGAGATTTTGGCTAAAGGTCGAAGGGATACATAGATTGCGATTCAGAGCAGGAAATTGTGCTTTTAATACAGAGAAGATCCTAATGCAGTATAGTGATTTAGCAAAAAATATTATTGAAATTTATCAAAAACATGGTCGTGATTGGACACAGTTAAGAGGCGATTTTCTACACGAAAAAATATGGCTTGATCGTTTTTTAGGTCTATTACCCATGTCTGCAAAGGTGGTTGATTTGGGATGTGGTTCGGGGATACCCATTGCAAAATATCTGATTGAGCAGGGTTGTCAATTGACGGGAGTTGATGCGTCCACAGTCATGCTAGATATGGCACAGCAAAATTTTCCTGAACAGATATGGATAAATGCCGATATTCGTCAGTTTCGTGCTGAGCAAACCTTTGATGGTATCTTGGCGTGGGATAGTTTTTTTCATCTTAATCCTGAAGATCAGCGCCAAATGTTTGCACAGTTTTCAATGCATGCAGCATCAGGTGGTGTGCTTATGTTTACCAGTGGGCCAAGCGATGGGGAGGCGATTGGTGATATGTTTGGTGAGCCACTTTATCATGCCAGTTTAGATGCCGCAGAATATCGGAACTTACTGGCTCGATATGGCTTTAAAATCATCAAAATGATTGCAGAAGATCCAGAATGTACTGGACATACGGTATGGTTGGCTCAAAAGAAGTAACACTGGTAATCAATTTAAAAAGCCACTTGATCGTGGCAAATGGCTTTTTAAAGAGCGATTAAAAGTGATTATGAGGCTAGCGCAGCAGCTTTTGCTTCAAGTTGCTGCTCGGCCTGAATAGCGGTCAGCGCAATGGTAAACACGATGTCATCGACCAATGCGCCACGTGATAAATCATTAACCGGTTTATTTAGGCCTTGCAACATCGGGCCAACACTCACCACGTTTGCCGAGCGCTGAACTGCTTTATAGGTGGTATTACCCGTATTTAAGTCTGGAAAAATAAATACATTGGCGCGGCCAGCGACTTTTGAATCTGGTGCTTTTTGTCGGCCAACACTTTCAACCGAGGCGGCATCGTATTGCAGTGGTCCATCAATCAGTAAGTCTGGGCGACGTTGTTTGGCAATTTCAGTGGCACGGACCACTTTTTCTACGTCTGCACCTGTGCCCGAAGTGCCGGTAGAATAACTGATCATGGCAATGCGCGGTTCAATGCCAAAGGCTTTTGCAGAATCTGCCGATTGAATAGCAATCTCGGCCAGTTGATCGGCATCTGGGTCTGGATTAATTGCGCAATCACCATACACATAAACTTCATCTGGAAGCAGCATGAAAAAGACAGAGGAAACTAAAGAATAGTTGGGTGCTGTCTTAATCAATTGAAAAGCGGGGCGAACTGTATTGGCGGTGGTATGAATTGCACCAGAAACCAATCCGTCCACCTGATCAAGTGCCAGCATCATAGTGCCTAAAACTACGGTATCTTGAAGCTGCTCTTTGGCTTGAAGATCGCTCAGCTTTCCTTTACGTAGCTCCACCATTGGTGCGATGTATTGATTGCGAATCAGATCGGGATCAATAATTTCCAGATCATCGGGCAATTCAATTCCTCGTGCTTTGGCTACCTCTACCACAGTTTCAGGTTTGGCCAACAAGATACAGTGCGCAATTCCGCGAGACTGGCAAATGGCAGCGGCCTGAACGGTGCGTGGTTCATCGCCTTCTGGCAGTACAATGCGCTTTTTGGCTGCAATTGATTTTTGTACCAGTTCATGACGAAATGCAGATGGAGATAAACGCGGCTGAACCCCTGTATTAATCTGGGCTTGCAGCCAAGTCACATCGATATGACTTGAGACAAAACGCGTGACTTGTTCTGCACGTTCGGTGTCGTCAGTGGGGATCTCGTTTCCAAAATCGGCCAGTCGTTGTGCAGTTTCCAGTGTATTGAGTTGAGTGTGTAAAATCGGTAAGCCTTGCTTGATGGCATGCTGACAAAAATCCAGAATTTGTGGATTCGGCGCTTTACGTTCGGTGAGCACCAAGCCTGCCAGTGGAATACCGTTACTGGTGGCTAAGCTACTGGCCAACAGGACATCTGTGCGCTCCGATGCACTGATAATCAGTTCACCCGCAGTAAACTTATTTAGCTCATATTCGATACTGGACGCAATTAGACTCGAATGCAAAATACGACGATGTTTGGCATCACCCTGATGAATCCAGTCACCTTCAACCACAGAGGCAATATCGAGCGTGCGCGGTACACTTAAGGTATTGCTAAAAGGCACCATGCCAATAATTGGCAAGGTTGGTGAGCCAAGATGTCGATTATAGCGTTGTAGCTCTTTGCTAAAGTCTGCAATTTCAGTATCTAGACGCAATGACGGATCAATGGTCAGTGGAATATGCGCAGTTTCTTCAGGTAAGCCACGGGTACGCATAAAGAGCACACCAGCGGTACGATTTGAGGATGTACCGCCAAACTGATGTAGATGTGCTTCAACTTTCTCTGCTGTACGACGCGGATTTTGCACATCTGCTGTACTCACCAGCACCACCTTTGCATCGAGTGCTTGAGCCAACGCTGCATTCAATTCAGTCGCAAAATGATCTTGAGCAGTGGGTAAAAGGCCTTCCACAATGATCACGTCATAATTGGCTGCAACATTTCGATGTAGACTCACTGCTTCTTCAAGTAGTTCGTCGCGCTCACCGAGTGCCCAGCGTTGTAGCACTTTTTCGTGCGCAATCGAGGTCACGGTGGTGCCTTGGAAAAGATGGCTGAATAAGGAGGTGGTTCGATCCACCTGATTCGGGAGTTCCTGTGAAAATGGCTTTAAAAATCCGGCCTTAATACCGTTGCAATCGAGTGCATAAATCAGGCCTAAACAGGCTGAAGTCAGGCCAACGCCTTCCCCGGTAGGAATCAGTAAAAGAGTATTCATAACCGCCTTATCAAAAAAGAATTATAGAAATCATTGAATGCTTACGCCATTTGCACATGCACATCAGCAGTTTTAGCCTGTTCGACGACCTGTTCGGTTTCTTTGGCAATCCGGCCTTCTTCATCGGTTGGAATAACCCAGATTTGAGGTCCAGTGCCATTGTCGATTCGACCTTCCGTACCACGTTTTAAGTCGTTATTGCGTGTTTTGTCGAGCGCAAAACCAAAGTGTGGCAAATATGCCATGGTTTTTTCACGAATATACGCTGAGTTTTCCCCAATTCCACCTGTGAAGAATAAACCGTCAAGGCGTGGAAGTGCGCAGCTTAATGCAGCCAGCGATTTGGCTAAACGATAGCAGAACACTTCAATTGCAAGCTGGGCATCTTCATGCCCTGTATCTGCGGCCTCAATCAGCGTGCGCATATCATTGGAGAGTTGATCTGAAAGCCCCAGTAAGCCACTTTCTTTGTTGAGCATGGTGTCGATCTTGGCAATATCCCAACCTAGATTGCTGGCTAAAAAGCTATGAAGACTAGGGTCAATATCACCACTACGTGTGCCCATAACAACACCTTCAAGTGGGGTCATGCCCATCGACGTATCTTGGCTTTCGCCGTTCCAAATGGCGCAGGTCGAGCTCCCATTACCTAAATGAGCAGTTAACCAACCCCCTTGTTTAACTTGCCCTGCCAACTGACTTCCACGCTCTGATACATAAGCGTGACTGGTGCCGTGGAAACCATAGCGGCGAACATTGTGTTCGGTAAACAAAAATTTAGGTACAGCATAGCGGTAGGCATGTGCCGGCATGGTTTGATGAAACGCCGTGTCGAATACAGCCACTTGTGGCAATTCTGGGAACAAACGCATGGTGGCGTCAATACCAATTAAATGTGCTGGATTGTGTAGCGGAGCCAGCGGTGTGGCAGCGCGGATTCGATCAATAATTTCTGGCGTGAGGAGTTCGGCTTTGGTTAAGCTGCCACCATGAACGACGCGATGCCCGATGGCTTGCGGTTTGTAATTGGCGAGTCGAGCCAATAAGGTTTCTAGTGCTTTTTCGTGATCTGCATATGGAATAGAGAGTTCAAGCGGCTCGCCTCCAACGGTAATACCTTTGATACGCGCATCTGCACCACCCAAATTCTCTGCCAGCCCATAGATCCGATCTTCACGTCGTTCAGAAACCAACGCATATTTGATAGAGGAAGAACCGCAGTTAATAACTAATACTGATGTAGACACGATAGGTTACCCGATTGCTGTTGTAAATTATTTGTTCACTTGAAATTCAAATTCATGAACGATTCGAAGGTTAGCGCATACTTAATGTTTTAACATGTGTTGTTTTTATGTCCAAGATAGACTTTAGCAGATTAGACTTAAGCACTATCGACGATTAAACAATTTATAGCCTACTGCCAAGCACCAATCACACTGGCATTGAAAAAAGAGCACGATATTGGTTGTAAGGAATTGCACCACGCACAAGATTCATGCCGAGCTTTGATCATAGCGAATTAGACTGTCTGTCAGGTAAATGATTGATGAAAATCGCGTGATCTGGAACTCTATAGGGGCGAACCTCCTGTATAAAGATTTGGCTTTTGGTAAGATAATTTCATTTAAAAATGGTTTTAATTTTAAATAAATGAATATAAATCAATTCCTTAAGTTGTTTTTGTTTTTCGGATATTTGATTAGTGTGAATCTAAACAGCGCGATGCAAACTATAAGCCAGCATCAATAGGGATAGATAAAGCGAAAAGAATATTCGCTGATAAAAATGAAGCATGACTAAGAAGCCATTACGAACAGAAAGGCAGTTTGGTTTTTTTATAAAAATTGAAATAATTAAGTTTGGTGCCTAATTAATACACTTTAAGATTTATATATATTAAGTATTAATCACTCAGAATAATCTTCTTCAAACCATTTCTCACTAATCTTAATTTCGTCCATATTTTAATCGATGTGTTTATTTTCACAGCAGTGAATAGTTCGGTTTTTTGTACATAAATAATTTATGGCTCATACAATTAATTTTTTAAATACCTTTAGATTTATTTGAATAAATTCTTTCCATTCAGAATATAAATAAGCTGTATTAACTTAACAAGGTATACAGATAAGTATATGTACTATTAAAATTGGTAATCATGAATTGATATAAAAAATAGAAATACTACTATTAATTTTGAAAATATAATGAAATTTTTCTATTAAATTTCTTGTATAATTAAAAGAAATAATCAAAATAAAAACATAAAAATCAAATATTTAATTTGTAATATGATTTTATTTTATACAGTCATTGGATGGTGTGTATTTAAATGTATTTCTTGGTATTGATATTGAGATAATCTTGCTGTAGTTTTAAAAACCGGTTTTGAGTGTAATGATATATAGGCTTTTTTAAGAGCTTCTGATTTTAAAAATCTAATTTCTCTATACCATTTAAAGTATGTATACGGACTGTCGAATTAGTATTCACTGAGATAGCACGTGGCTTTTTACCCCAATACTATTATTTATTTTTTCAAATGATCTTAGAATCATTTGGTTTATTTTTTTGCCAGCTTATCCGGTTGTAAAAGGAGCGCCCAGCATGGACTTGCCGAATCCGATATTAGTAAAAGTGACCGAGCGTGTGATTGCACGTAGCCAAAAAACCCGTGCTGCATACTTACAGCGTATTGAAGATGCGCAAGGCAAATTTCCTGCTCGTGGTGCGCTTTCATGTGCCAATCTGGCACATGGTTTTGCCAGCATGGACGATTCAGAAAAACTCATTATTAAAGTCGGACGCGAACCCAATATCGGCATTGTATCTTCTTATAATGAAATGCTCTCGGCGCATGCACCCTATAAATCATTTCCAGATTTAATTAAAACAGCAGCGCGAGAAAATGGCGGTGTAGCACAATTTGCTGGCGGTGTACCCGCAATGTGTGATGGCATTACGCAAGGTAATGCAGGTATGGAACTGTCGTTATTTTCTCGTGAAACGATTGCGATGAGTACTGCCATTGCGCTGTCTCACAATATGTTTGATGCGGCATTGTGTCTGGGTGTTTGCGACAAGATCGTACCGGGCTTATTGATTGGTGCGTTGCAATTTGGCTATTTACCGACCATTTTTGTGCCTGCTGGCCCAATGACCAGTGGTTTGTCGAATGACGACAAGGCCAAAATCCGCCAACAGTTTGCAACAGGTGAAGTCGGGCGTGACGTGTTGTTAGAGGCTGAGTCTGCTGCTTACCATGGTCAAGGGACCTGTACATTTTACGGTACCGCGAACAGCAACCAAATGCTGATGGAAGTGATGGGCTTGCATTTGCCGAGTGCGGCATTTGTTCATCCTCATACGCCGTTGCGCGATGCGCTGACGGCAGAAGCAGCAATTCGTGTGCTCGATTTAACTGTTGAACGCGGCAACTATACGCCAATTGGCCATGTTGTGGATGAAAAATCAATTATCAATGGCATTGTGGCCTTACTGGCCACAGGTGGATCAACCAACCATACCTTGCATCTGATTGCCATTGCCCGTGCGGCAGGCGTTTTAATTGACTGGGATGACTTCGATGAGTTGTCTGCTGTTGTGCCATTGCTTGCGAAGATTTATCCAAATGGCAAGGCCGATGTCAATCACTTCCAAGCTGCCGGTGGTGTTGCCTTCCTCATTCGTAATTTGCTTGAGGCTGGATTGTTGCACAACGATGTCAACACGGTAGCTGGTAAAGGTTTGCAGCACTACACCAAAGAGCCAAAACTTATAGACGGTAAGCTGACTTGGGTGGATGCAGTCGCGCAAAGTTTAGATGAAAAAGTATTGCGTAGCATTGATGCGCCGTTTCAGCCTGATGGTGGTCTGCGTTTAATGCAGGGCCGTTTAGGTCGGGGTGTGATCAAGATTTCTGCGGTTGCACCGGAGCACCGTAAAGTCAAAGCGCCTGCCATTGTGTTTGATTCACAAGAGGCAGTACAGGCTGCATTTGATCGTGGTGAGTTGCATCGTGATTTTATCGCAGTGGTTCGCTTTCAAGGTGCACGCGCCAACGGAATGCCGGAACTACATCGTTTAACACCTTTGCTGGGTGTATTACAAGATCAGGGTTTTCATGTTGCTTTGGTCACCGATGGGCGCATGTCGGGTGCATCGGGCAAAGTTCCAGCCGTGATTCATCTGTCTCCAGAAGCCTTGCTCAATGGTCCGATTGCCAAGGTACAAACCGGCGATATGCTGATCATCGATGCCGAGGCTGGCGTACTTGATGTGGAGCTTGATGAGCAAATTTGGCAATCACGTCCTGTTGCACAGCCAGCGCATCAGGCTGAAAACGAAGTTGGTTTTGGTCGTGAGTTATTTGGTGTATTTCGCTCGGCGGCCGCACCTGCCGAGCATGGTGCTTCTGTATTTGGTGCCTTGGTCGGCGAAGACGTTCAAGTTTAACGTTGAAGAATAAAGAATAGGAACAAAAAATCATGATCAAGATGGAAGATGTTGTTCAGTTAGGCCCTGTGATTCCGGTACTGGCATTTGATTCGGCGGAACAAGGTGAGCATGTATCTCGTGCATTGCATGCTGGCGGTGTGAAAGTGCTTGAAATCACCTTGCGCACGGCTGCCGGGTTGGCTGCAATCGAGCGGGCAAGTCAGTTGGCTGATGACATTGTGGTTGGTGTCGGTACCATCACCAAACCGGAACACTGCGCCCAAGCCAAAAAGGCAGGTGCACAATTTGGTGTGTCGCCGGGTTTGACTAAAGACTTGCATCTGGCAGCACAAGACGCCGGTTTGCCGCTATTACCTGGTGTGATGACGCCAAGCGATTTGATTCAGGCGATTGAGCTCGGCTATGACATGGTTAAGTTTTTTCCAGCCCAGCAAGCGGGTGGTGTGGCAATGCTTCAGGCATTTTATGGCCCATTTCCAAATTTACGCTTTTGTCCAACCGGTGGCATCACAGTTGAGACCGCTCCAGATTTCTTAAAGCAACCGAATGTTGTGTGTGTGGGTGGCTCGTGGTTAACACCTAAAAAGGTAGTAGCGGCGCAAGACTGGGCTGAAATTACGCGTTTGGCGCAAGCCGCAAGTCAGTTACGTACTGAATAAGTATCAATTTTAATTAGTTTTTAGATATTGCATGAACGTGATCATCTGATATTGATCATACTTAAAGATAAAAAATAGTGTCTCAGTCGCAGGAAATTAATCGATTGAAGACACTCGTTTGGGTGGTTTGCTCAAATTGAATTAAATCAAGGAGAAGTGTCACATGGAGACCGTACAGGGTGGCATGTTACTTATTTACACCATAGTTGCGATTATTGCCTTAGTGGTCATGATCGCGAAGTTCAGAATTTACCCGTTTCTGGTGCTGATTATTGTTTCACTCGGTTTGGCCTTAGCTGTTGGTATGCCAATGGGTGACATTGTTAAATCATATGAAGCTGGTACTGGTAAAACTTTGGGCCACCTTGCGATCGTGATCGCACTCGGTACCATGCTCGGTAAGATGATGGCCGAGTCGGGCGGTGCAGAACGCATTGCGATTACACTGATTCAATGGTTTGGCGAGAAAAATATCCATTGGGCCATGATGGTGATTGGTCTTGTGGTGGGTTTACCTGTGTTTTTTGAAGTCGGATTTGTACTGCTCATTCCGATTGTTTTTAATATTGCCAAGCGTACGGGTAAGTCGTTACTGATTGTGGGTTTACCTATGCTGGCAGGCTTATCTGTGGTGCATGGCTTGATTCCACCACATCCAGCAGCACTACTCGCGGTGCAGGCCTACAATGCTGATATTGGCAAAACCATTGCTTATGCACTTTTAGTCGGTGTGCCTACCGCGATTGTTGCGGGGCCTGTGTATGCGCTCTGGATCAACAAATATGTCAAATTGCCTGAACATAACCCTTTGGCTCAGCAGTTTATTGATGCAGACAGCAACAGAACACGCGAATTACCAAGCTTTGGTATCACGATCTTCACCATTATGTTGCCTGTGGCGTTGATGCTGGTAGGTAGCTGGGCGGATCTATTTTTTGCACCTAAAACTTTTGCCAACGATTTGCTGCGTTTTATTGGAACCTCTGATATTGCATTGTTAATTGCAGTATTGGTGAGCTTTATTACCTTTGGCACCATGCAAGGTTTCACCCGCGTACAAATTGAAAAATTCTGTGGCGGCTGTTTGGCTTCGATTGCCGGCATTATGTTGATCGTTGGTGCGGGTGGTGGTTTTGGTGGCATTTTGCGTGATAGCGGGATTTCGAATGAAATTGTCTCTACAGCATTAAAAGCAAATTTATCACCATTACTCTTAGGCTGGTTTGTTGCAGCCTTGATTCGTCTAGCAACTGGTTCCGCTACTGTTGCAATGGCGACAGCCTGCGGTATTGTCGCCCCGATTGCGGCCACAGCGGGCGTTGAAGTTAGACCGGAACTGTTGGTTCTTGCTACAGGTTCAGGCTCATTGGTGTTTTCACATGTCAATGATGCAGGCTTTTGGCTGATCAAAGAATATTTCGGTATGACGGTGGGGCAGACACTTAAAACTTGGTCTGTATTGGAAACCATTATTTCGGTGTTGGGTTTGGCTTTTACGCTGTTACTCAGCGTCCTCATATAGTTAAAGGTGAATCGCCATGATTGTGATCGCAATGGGTGTCTGTGGAACAGGTAAGTCGTTAATTGGCAAGTTATTGTCCGAGCGGTTGTCTTGTGATTTTCTTGATGGCGACACGCTGCATTCGGCTGCCAATAAAAGCAAGATGAGCCAAGGGATTCCGCTCACCGATGAAGATCGGTTGCCGTGGTTACACGCCATTCGTCAGGCAATCGAGCAAAAACAGCAGATGGGCCAGACCGCAGTGTTTACTTGTTCTTCGCTCAAACATGCATATCGCGAGATCTTGCGCGCGAATGATCAAGATGTGCGGTTCGTCTATTTAAAAGGTTCGTTCGAGGTCTTGCAAAAGCGACTTGCTGAACGAGCGGATCACTTCTTTGATCCATCGTTGTTGCAAACCCAGCTAGATACACTCGAAGAGCCGAGTGTCGGTGAAGCGATTGTTGTGGATATCACGCTTTCACCGAGACAAATTATCGAACAAGTGACCCAAAAATTAGGCATAAGCAACAGTGTCTGTCGCGGGTAGTAGTTTTTAGAAATATGCAATTCTCGAAGGCTTGTGACCCCTATGGTACAAGCCAAGATCCATACCAGCTGCAATGCTGGTATTTACAGGAGCTAAATCTGACCGTTATTGATCAGGTTTAGACATATAATTAATTGGAGATAACAACAATGGGCTTATCAAATCATTTGCAGCAGAAGTTTCCTACAGTAGACGGCGTTCCTGAAAATATGCGTCTACCTCAGATTCATCAACGTGTTTCACTGGTCGATGGTGAACTCAAGACATGGGCAGGAGCAACCAAGACCACATTGTCTCCGATCTGGACACAGCAGCCAGATGGCAGCCTACAGCAAGTTGAGCTAGGTAGCTATCCATTAATGGGTGAAAAGGAAAGTGATGAAGCACTAGACGCAGCCGTACGTGCTTATAGCAATGGCCGTGGTGAATGGCCAATGATGAAAGTGGCCGAGCGCATTGTGTGCATGCAAAACTTCATTCAGCGTATGGTGAAACAGCGCGATTTGATTGTGAAGCTGATCATGTGGGAAATTGGCAAAAGCTTGGCAGATTCTGAAAAAGAATTTGATCGTACTGTGACCTATATGCGTCAGACCATTGATGCCTTAAAAGATCTGGACAACGCCAACTCACGTTTTGTGATGGCCGAAGGAACCATCGGGCAGATCCGTCGTACGCCATTGGGTGTCGTGCTGTGTATGGGACCATACAACTATCCGCTCAATGAAACCTTTGCAACCCTGATTCCGGCTATGCTGATGGGTAACACCATTGTATTTAAGCCACCTCAATTTGGTACTTTATTGTTCGAACCACTGTTAGAGGCATTCCGTGATTCATTCCCGAAAGGTGTGATCAATACCATCTATGCGCCTGGCTCATTGGTGGTTCCTCATTTGCTGGCATCGGGTAAAATCAATGTGCTGGCTTTAATTGGTTCGAGTAAAGTTGCAGATTACTTGAAAAAACAACATCCAAAATCACATCGTCTGCGCTCAATTTTAGGACTAGATGCCAAAAATGCAGCGATTATTTTGCCAGATGCAGATTTAGACCTGACAGTGAAAGAGTGCTTGCTCGGAGCATTGTCGTTTAATGGTCAGCGTTGTACGGCGCTTAAAATGTTGATGGTACATCGCTCGATTGCCGATGAATTTGCACAGCGTTTAACGGCTGAACTAGGCAAGCTTAAAGTCGGTATGCCATGGGAACCAGGTGTATTTATTACGCCATTACCAGGTATGCATCGCACAGCCTATATGACCGAAGTGATCGAAGATGCTGAAGCCAAAGGGGCGAAGGTAATCAATCCAGAGGGCGGCGAGCACTGTAAAACCATGTTCTATCCGGCCGTGGTGTATCCAGTGACAGAGGAGATGCGACTGTATCGTGAAGAGCAATTTGGTCCAGTTGTGCCGATCTGTGTGTATGATGATGTTGAAACAGTACTGGACTATGTCACAACTTCTGATCACGGTCAGCAGGTGAGTATTTTTGGTAGTGATCCTGAGCAGATTGGTCATTTGGTCGATCCATTGGTGCATCAGGTTTGCCGTGTCAATATTAACAGCCAGTGTCAGCGTGGTCCGGATGTATTCCCGTTTGGCGGCCGTAAAGATTCTGCGGAAGGAACCTTGTCTGTGCATGATGCCTTGCGTGCCTTCTCTATCCGCTCAATGATTGCAACCAAACAAACCGATGACAATAAAGGCATGTTGGCTTCTATGGTGTCTGAGCATTACTCGAAGTTTGTAAATACCGACTTTATTTTCTAAACACTAAATATAAAAAAACCAGCCTGAGGGCTGGTTTTTTTATTTAAACACTTAAAGATAAAAATAAAAGCGCCTGAGATTGATCAGACGCTTTGATTGAAAGTTATGAATGGTTTATTGGCTTAATGGCGAATTTGACCGTCGCCAAACACAATCCATTTTTGTGAGGTTAATCCTTCCAAACCAACCGGACCGCGTGCGTGAATTTTATCTGTCGAGATGCCAATTTCAGCACCTAAACCATATTCAAATCCGTCGGCAAAGCGTGTAGAGGCATTGATCATCACTGAGCTTGAATCGACTTCGGCCAGAAACTTACGGACTTTACTGTAATTTTCGGTCACGATGGCATCGGTATGATGCGAGCCATATTTATTAATGTGTTCAATGGCTTCATCAATATTGGCAACCACTTTAATGGCCAAGATAGGGGCCAAATATTCGGTATACCAGTCTTCTTCAGTCGCTGTTTTTACACCGCTACCGAGGATTTTACGCGTTGCATGACAGCCGCGCAGCTCGACATGTTTTTCTGCATATAGTTCGGCAATGCCCGGCAAGAATTCTTCGGCAATTTCCTCATGAACCAGTAAGGTTTCCATGGCATTACATACGCCATAACGATGTGTTTTGGCATTGAGTGCGATGGGTAAGGCTTTATGCAAATCAGCTTCAACATCCACAAACACATGACAATTGCCATCGAGATGCTTGATAACTGGAATACGGGCCTCGTTGGTGATGCGTTCGATCAGGCTTTTTCCACCACGTGGCACAATCACATCTACATATTCAGACATGGTAATGAGCTGACCTACGGCTGCGCGGTCAGTGGTTTCAATCACCTGAATGGCTGCTTCTGGTAGGCCCGCACGTTTGAGACCGTGCTGGATGGCTGCTGCAATGGCTTTATTCGATTCAAAAGCCTCAGAGCCGCCACGCAAAATAATCGCATTACCCGATTTTAGGGCTAGTGCAGCAGCTTCTAGTGTCACGTTAGGACGAGACTCATAAATCATGCCCACTACACCAAGCGGAACACGCATCTTGCCAATTTGAATACCAGATGGACGATAGGCCAGATCGGTAATTTCGCCAATGGGGTCGACCAATGCGATGACATCGTTTAAGCCTTGCAGCATTCCTTTAAAGCGTGTGGGGGTAAGTTCCAATCGATCCAGTAATGCGCTGTCAAGATGCTGTTCTTGGCCTTTTTTCATATCAATGGCATTGGCCGCAAGAATCTCGTTCTGACGGTCTGCCAAAGCTGTATAAATCGACGACAGTGCATGGTTTTTGACGGACGTAGATGCGCTTGAGAGCAGTCGAGATGCACGACGTGCCTGCTGACCTACTGTCTGCATATAATGTTCAATTGAATCTTGCATACGCTTTCAAAGAATTATTCTTGGACTTTCCATAGTAGCAGGCAATTTACAAACAATGAATGCTTGCAATGCAAAAAGCGTGCATAAATAGCGCGCGATATATTTTGTAATCTATTTAAAAATGAATCTGGATAAGTGGCGGTGAAATGTATTGCTTAAAAATCCTGCATCTGTATAGAATGAAAATACGGTCACTTAACTCTTTTTTTTAGTGAAATAACAGCGTTACCTGTAAAACTCAAATTTTAATGAATGGTTGAACATAGCTTGTAGAAATAAAAATCCAATGCAAGCAGGAGGAAGAACATGAATTCCATTATCCGCATGGATGAGGATGTTCATCGTGAAGGGATGTCATCAGGTTTTTTTGATTTATACCACCGAGATAGCTTTAAACAGCCAGCAAGAGAAACTTGGATCGCAGGCTGGAAAGTCGAATACATGGCGATTGCCACACCAGAAACCGCGCATCAAACGCCGATTTTAATTGTTGGCGGTGCCTTTCAAAACTTTAATTCCTATAAATATTGTGTCGAACAGTTATTCCAGTGCGGCCCTGTGATTTTAATCGATCTGCCATCGATGGGCGCAAATCAGCAAATTACCAACCGTGACAGCGGTGTATCGGCGGCAACCTTGGAGCTGCCTGATCTGGCGCGAATTCTTGTACAGTGGCTTGAACAGGTTCAACTAAGTAAAATTTCGGTCATGGGAATGTCTTTGGGCTCGGTGATCGCTTCTTGCTTTGCAGACTTACGCCCCGATATGGTCGAGCGCTTGGTGCTGATGGGGGTTATGCAAAAAACGCGAAAAAGCTGGCGCATGATTTTGGAAGAGTCGCTCAAACTCATGCAAGAAGACCGTATGTCTGAATTTGGTCAGGCGGTGATTTTATATTTGGTCAATCATGCCAAGCTAGATCAGACCCGAATGTCACCTACAGCAAAACGTTTGTTTTTTCAGCAAATGTCAGAGTTTAATGCCACTGAACGACTACGCTATCAAATCAACTGTGAGCGTTTGCTACGTCTAACCGATGTACCCGTACCAACATGCGAAACACTGGTCGCGGCAGGGCAGTTCGATAGTTTTACCTTGCCTTATGAAAATGCCAACTTTGCACTGCAATGTCCGAATATGCAATTTGCGCTTATTGCCAATGCCGATCATGTTCCCCAGCTTCAGCGCCGTAAGGAAACCATGCGTCTGTTTGAGGCATTTTTAAGTGGTCGTTCAATTCATCAGTTAGACGGAATTTTACCGATGACTCGCGATCAGATGCAGATGATGGAGCGTCGCGGCGAAATTCGCATTCAGGTTAATCCGTCTAAAACGAAGCTGACCCATCGATTACACGATCATTCGATTGATGTGCAAATTGTTGATCTGAGTTTTTTTGGGGTATTTTTTCGATTAGAGCAGTTGACGGATTTAAATGCAGTCAATGATGCACCTCGTGATCTGGCACTGCATTTACATGATGACGAAGGAAGCTTTCAGATTGAATGTCTGATCTTTGAAGCTGAAGCTTCTGGAGTTAGAGCGATCTTTAAACATGGTAGTTTCACGCTTGCCGATCGCTTATTGCGTTATGTCGAGCGTCAAAAGCAACGTCAGCAGCACTTTGCAGCGGTCGTCTAGGGTTGCGCCAAGTGTTGTGCATGGACCATCCAGACCAAATCACCTAAATGTGCCTGTTGTTCTGGATTCACTGAATTAAATGGTTGAGATAATTGTGCAGGTTGAAGAATTTGAACCTGCGCAAATCCGTGCTGATTAAAAAAGCGCTGAATTTCTTGCGGTGTAGTGAAGTGAAAACTGAATGCACTGCGTGACACCCATTTAAGAAGCTTACTGCTATGCCAAATTACAGCAGCCAGTTTGTTTTGTGTAGGCTCGGGATACCAGTCGGTCAAATAATGTAATTGTTTAAATTCATGACCATGGGTCGAGAGTGCATCTAACAATTCGCCCAGCAGGGCTTTGCTAAAATAATTGATCAATCCTTCACTGATAATCACCAAGGGTTTTTTAGGGTCGAAAAGTTCAAATACTGTTGCAAAATCAGGTGTAAACAGATCCACCGACAATACATCCGGACTATTCGGGTCGAGCTGTTTAAGGGCGGCCTGTTTGACAGCTGCCATATCTGGTAAATCCAGTTCGCGAAACTCAATATTCGGATATTGCTGCCTAAACCACCAGCCACGCGGTGATAGGCCACAAGCAATTTCAAGTACTTGAAGGTCTGGATATTGTGCAATCAGCGCTTCAAGTGTCTGATCCAGCATTTGATGGCGTTGTTTGAGTGTGCTGCGCATGCTGCCGCCCACAAATTTTTCTGCCCAAGTTTCCAGTGGGTGCGCCAAAGAGACCAGCGATCGACCTTTACGGGTGGCAAACACCTGATGTGAAATACCCATTTTGTACCAAATGTAACCGGTATAATGTGCGGTAAACGAAATATGTCGATGTTTGGAAAGAGATGGCTTCATATCGTCCTGACTCATTTTTATTTTAATCGTTGTGTTTTGCTTCTCGCGTTTTACCAGAAGCTGCGTACAGCTTCTGGTTTAGATTAGATCCTTGCTGCTCTATGCAAGTTAAAATGAATTTTTAAACGCTTCAATAGCATTTTTAGTCGTTTGCCATGTTTCTCCGAGCGATAATGCACTTGAAATTTTTAGTTCAGGGCATTGACCACGCATGCGGCTTAAACGATCTTGATTAGGAAGTGCATAAGTGGAAATGGCATCCAGCGCCAAACATGCTGCTGCGCGATCATTACAGACTAGTCCCATATCACAGCCTGCATCAAGTGCCGCTTTTAAGCGTTCATCTGCGCCACCAGCCACGCAAGCGGCTTGCATCGTCAAGTCATCTGAAAACAAAACGCCATCAAAACCAAGTTGCTTGCGCAGCACCTCTTGAATCCAAAACGGTGAGAAGCCAGCCGGATGTGGATCGACCTGATCATAAATCACGTGTGCAGGCATCAGGGCATCCAGTTGAGGCATCAACTGAATAAAGGTCTGCATGTCGGTCCGATAAATCTCATCGTAGTGACGCGAGTCAATCGCCGCGGCTACATGCGAATCGGCTTTGACAGAGCCGTGTCCCGGAAAATGTTTTCCTGTGGTCGCCATGCCTGCTTGTTTCATTCCACGCATAAAGGCTGCGGCAAGCACGGTAATATCATGCGGATTGTTGGCAAAGCTCCGATCGCCAATCACATCACTGATGGCATTGATATCAAGTACTGGCGCGAAACTAAAGTCGATTCCGACAGCCAGTACTTCGGTGGCCATTAGCCAGCCGCATTGTTCGGCCAGAGCAACTGCCTGCTCGGGTTGCTCAGGATAATATTCACCGAATTTACCCATGGCAGGAAGTGCGCTAAAACCGGTTCTCAGGCGTTGCACACGTCCGCCTTCTTGATCCACGGCAATTAAAATGTCGGGACGAATTTGACGCATGTGATCGGTCAGGGCGCGTACTTGAGCGGGTGATTCGATGTTTCTTGAAAATAAAATCATGCCGCCGACTTGCGGAGCGCGCAAGAGTTCAATATCTTCTTGAGTAAGCTCTGTGCCAGCAATGTCGAGCATCAATGCGCCAATCATATAAGAATCCGTTTTGGGGTGTGAATTAAAGAACGATAACGGAATTTTGCAATGATTTGCTACATTTTGTCAGCACAGAATATGATAAAACTACACGACGTACACAAATTAAGTTGATTAAGATGTTGAATCGACGATAAAGATCGAAGACTCGGCGTGTGGGGTGAATTGCATTTTCAACGGCTAGGCAATCCACCCTGATAATGGAAAGCTCAGGACGTATTAAGAATTTATGAAACTTCAAGTACTCGCATGTGCAGTTGCGCTCGCAACTGGCGGTTTTTTCTTCTCCCATGCAATTAATGAGGCAATCGCCGCGACCGATACTGTTTCTGTTTCTCAGTCGATTCAACCTACCAAAGAACAAGCGCTGGTGTCGCGCCAACTCGCAACGCTGGTGGATCGTCAGCATTATCTCAACATGCGTCTGGATGCCACCACATCGAACCGCATCTTAGATATGTATCTCGATAGCCTCGATCCGGATCATTCGATTTTTCTTGCTGCTGAAGTGGCTCAATATAAGCAAAAATACGGACCGACCTTCGGTGCTGCCTTAAAAGCAGGCGATTTATCTGGTCCGTTTACCATTCATGCGCAATACCGTGAACATCTTAAAGCGTTTTACGAGTTTGTACTTAATGAGCTGAAAAAGCCGCAAAATCTCAAACAGCCAAATGTCTATATCGAGACAGACCGCGAAAAAGCACCATATTTTAAAACGGCTGCCGAGCAGCAAGATTACTGGCGTAAAATGCTGGTGTCGCAGTTGATCAACATGACCATCAGCAAAGAAGAGGATCTGGCCAAACAAAAGGCACTTAAAGACAATCCTTCACTTGCAAATGGGCAGGACTTGGCCAGTGCAGATGATTTAACCCCTGTTCAAACCTTGGTGAAACGTTACACACGTCAGTTGGAACGTTTGAAGCGGGTAAAAAGCGATGACGTGCTCGATAAGACACTCAACGCGATGATGGCCACTTATGATCCACATAGTAATTATTATCCGCCAATCGATGCCATTGAGCTCAACCGCCAGACAACGTTACAGCTTGAAGGGATTGGGGTGTCGATTCGTCCTGAACGTGGCAATGAAGACTACACCAAAATTGAAACCATTGTAGAAGGTGGTCCGGCAAGTAAGTCGGGTCAAATTAAATCCGGTGATCGTATCATTGGGGTGGCCCAAGATGGCGACAAGATGGTCGACGTGATTGGCTGGCCAAGTTCGGAAATTGTAGGGCTAATTCGCGGTAAACGCGGTACCAAAGTCACGATTCGTGTGTTGGGGCCGGGGGCGCAGATGAGTCAGGCCCGCAGTGTGACTTTGGTGCGTGATGTCATTCAGGAAGAAGATGCCGGTGTGCGTTCGCGTACTGTAGAGCTGACTCGTGACGGTAAAAAACATGTGTACGGTGTGATTGAAATTCCATCGTTTTACTTGAACTATCGCGCCCGTCGTGCCGGTACCGAGTATCGTTCGGTCTCTGAAGATACCAACAATGCCTTGAAGGCACTTTCTGCCAAAAATGTTGAAGGGATTATCATCGATTTACGTAACAACCCAGGTGGTTCGCTTGAAGAAGTCGCGCGTATGCTTGGGCAAGTGATTAAATCTGGTCCTGTGGTTCAAATTCGAGATGGCAACGGTAATGTCAGTGTCTTTGAAGACAACGACGGTGGCGCACAGACCTACGCAGGTCCGCTGGCGATTTTGGTGAATCTGGCGTCTGCATCGGCGAGTGAAATTTACTCTGCGGCCATACAAGACTATGAGCGTGGCGTGGTGATTGGTAGTACCACTACAGGCAAGGGAACTGCACAGGTGCAGTTAGACAGTCTGGCCTATGGTCAGGCGACCTTGACACAGCGTAAATTCTACCGCGTGACCGGTGGAAGTACCCAAAATAAAGGGGTTATTCCAGACATTAAGCTGGTGGATATTTACGATGAAGAGTTTGGTGAGCGTAAAGCCAAAAATGCATTGAAGTGGGATACCATTCCAACCGCACCATTTAAACGCGAAGGTTCAATTCAGCCTTACGTTACTAAATTGGCGCAGTTATCAACGCAACGTGTTTCGAAAGATCCGCAATTTAACTACTTGGAAACACGTAAGTCGATTGCACAAGAAACCAAAGATCAGAAACGTACTGTGCTCGATATCGACCAACGCAAGGCTGAAATTTTGGCATTAGAGAAGCAAACCCTAGATGCCGAAAACAAACGCCGTGCGGCGACAGGTTTGAAGCCTTATGCTAATTGGGAAACCTATCAGGCTTCTTTGGATGCGCTCAGTGAATCGCGTGCCAAAATGAAAGCTACGCAGCGTCCGCCGCTTCCTGAAGAAGAGGCTTTTGTGAATGAGGCGATGAATGTGTTGCTAGACTACTCAAAGCTCCAAGGAAAATAAGCCTTAACATGCTTTAAAAAACCTTCTCGCGATCAATGTATAAGGATGGCGAGGAGGTTTTTTTATAGGGTTGTCAGAAAACTGTCATATCAAGATCATGAAAGTGTCAAAGAGTCTGCTTAAACTTTGAGCTATGATAAATACGCCAATGGACGCTTGTATGTACGGTATCCCCGCTACAACGCTACTAAAACAACAACAGATTCCAGAAAGTTTTAAATTTTATTTTAAACGTCGTTTCAATCCTTTTTCACGGGATCTAGATTGCCTGAATGAGCTGGTTCGCCCACGTTTAAAAATTGCAATCGTAACCGAAACGTGGCCGCCAGAAATCAATGGGGTGGCCATGTCTTTACTACAGCTCTGCAAGGGCTTACAGGCACAAGGTCATAAAATTCTACTGATTCGACCACAACAAAAACGGGCTTGTGCTGAATTTACGCCGCATCGTGAATGTTTGGTGCATGCACAAAAAATTCCCAAATATCCAGAGCTGCAATTCGGCTGGCCACAGTATCTGAAAGTATCTAAAGCTTTAGAAAGCTTTGTACCTGATGTGGTACATATTGTAACGGAAGGGCCATTAGGACTCTGTGCGTTATATGCGGCGCAGGCCCGAAAAATTCCGCTTTCCAGTGGGTTTCACTCGCCGTTTCAGGATTTTAGCCGCTTTTTTGATTTGGCATTTTTACTCAAACCCATACAGGGCTATTTACGCTGGTTTCATAATCATACCCAAATGACCTGTGTGCCCAGTAAAGACACCGAGAAAGCCTTACGTGCATTTGGTGTAACCTGCCCGCTAGCGATTGTGGGGCGAGGGGTTGATCCAGATTTTTTTTCACCAAGCCATCGAAACGAATCTTTAAGGCAATCTTGGCAGGCTGCACCCGATACATGCGTGATGCTTTATGTCGGGCGTCTGTCTCCTGAAAAAGAGATTGATCTACTAATTGAAAATTATCTGGCGATGCAGCGTACCGAGCGGGTACGCCAGAAACTGGTGATTGTTGGGGATGGCCCAGACCGAGCACGATTGCAGGCACTTGATCAAAATCGTGACGTAATATTTACGGGAAGTTTAAGTGGCAGGAATCTTGCAGAAGCTTATGCAAGCGCAGATGTATTTGTGTTTGCAAGTCAAGTAGAAACCTTTGGTAATGTGGTGCTCGAAGCCATGGCCAGTGGTCTGCCTGTCGTGGCTTACGATTACGCCTGTGCGCATCAATATGTGCAACACGGTGTAACAGGATGGTTGAGCCCTGTCGGGCAACCTGCTACGTTTATTCACAACATGCGTCAGCTGCCTGCTGCTATGATGCTACGGCAAATGGGACGTCTCGCGCGGCAGCGCGTAGAACAAGATGGCTGGCAATTTCCCGTACAACAAATGGAACAAGCCTTATATCGGGTGGTCAAGGAGCCCTACATGACATCATTCTAAACGTTAAGCGTGAGGAGAACACACCATGAATTTTAAGAATGCAAAAATAAGAATACTGGACCTCGATTTAAGAGGATGTGTGTATCTAAATCATTTTTCACACTCACAGCGTGTTGCCACATTTTTTAAAGTGGTCAGCCGTTTGGGTGACGGTTCGTTTTGGTACGCTATGCTGGCGATGGTCTGGATAACAAAAGGTTTGCCTTATGGCATACAAATCGTGTACCTCGTGCTGGGTAGCTCAATTGGAACCGCGCTATACAAATTTTTGAAGCATAAAACGACTCGGCCTCGCCCTTACCAAGTGCATCAAGTGATTGTACTGGGAGAGCGTCCGCTAGATCATTTCAGCTTTCCGTCTGGGCATACCTTACACGCGGTCATGGCAACCATCTGCTTAGGTTATGTTATGCCTGTACTCGTAACGCTCATGCTGCCGTTTACCTTGCTGGTGGCGTTATCTCGCATGATTTTGGGTTTACATTATCCAAGTGATGTGATGGTCGGCGCACTGATTGGTGCATCAATCGCTGGCATGATTATTTTTTGTGCGCCAATGTTGGGCGTTGTGCTTTGAGAAACGATTCTCTCTGTTTTATAAATTTGCTACAGTAACCAGACTTCATCTTAAACAGACAGGAACCTCGAATGGGCCTACGTTGGACAGACACCATTGATATTGCCATTGAGCTTTCAGAAGCACATCCAGAGGTCGATCCGCAATGGATTCGTTTTACCGACCTACACGCATGGGTGTGCGCCTTACCCGATTTTAATGATGATCCGCAAAAATCGACAGAGGGACTGTTAGAGGCCATCCAAATGGCCTGGATTGACGAAGTTCGATAAAAATCACAGAAAAAACCAAACTTTTACCGATTCGAAGCTGATTATTGGCCCGGACATCGGTATAATGCGGCAAATTTTTTTCACGTTTAAAGCGTATAGGAGCCACTCATGGCAATTGAACGTACTCTGTCTATTATCAAGCCAGATGCTGTAGGTAAAAATCACATTGGTGAAATCATCGCTCGTTTCGAAAAAGCAGGTTTGAAGCCAGTTGCTGTTAAATACAAGCACTTGACTCAAGCTGAAGCTGAAGGCTTCTACGCTGAGCACAAAGAACGCGGTTTCTTTGCTGACCTCGTTGCGTTCATGACTTCTGGTCCAGTGGTTGTTTCTGCGCTTGAAGGCGAAAACGCTGTACTTGCTCACCGTGAAATCTTGGGTGCAACTAACCCGAAAGAAGCGGCTCCTGGTACAATTCGTGCAGACTTTGCAACAAGCATTGACGAAAATGCTGCGCACGGTTCTGACTCAGTTGCATCTGCTGAGCGCGAAATTGCGTACTTCTTTGCTGCGGACGAAATCTTCCCGCGCACTCGCTAATTAAAAGCAATTAAACCAGATAAGTGGTATCATACTTATCTGGTTTTTTTATTCTCTCATGAAGTGATTGTTTTATTTTTAAACAATCGAATTTCATCTCTATTTTGGTTTAGGTAATCTCATGACATCTGCAGTAGGCGTTTCAGTGCCAAATACAGACGCACCGCATTCTTCATCTACATCTCAAATGGCTGTGGACAAAGACGTCGTGAAGCCGAAATTAAACCTTTTAGGGATGTCGCGTAAAGAACTCGAACAATTTTTTGAACAGATTGGCGAAAAGAAATTTCGTGCCGGTCAGATCATGAAATGGATTCATCAGTATTTTGTTACCGATTTTGCCGAAATGACCAATATTTCAGGCAAACTGCGCGCCAAACTTGAGCAAGTGTGTGAAGTCAAAGCGCCGCATGTGGTGCATCGTCATTATTCTAAAGACGGCACGCGTAAGTGGGTGTTTCGTGTGGGGGATGGTGAAGGCTCACTGGTCGAAACCGTTCTGATTCCGGCAGAAGATAAAACCGGTTCACGTAAAACCCTATGTATCTCTTCACAAGTGGGCTGTGCATTGGATTGCTCGTTTTGTTCGACGGGTAAACAAGGCTTTCAGCGTGATTTAACGCCTGATGAAATTATTGGTCAGCTTTGGGTGGCCAACCAGTCTTATGTTGAAGATGTACCTGTAGCAGAACGTACCCGTTCGGTGACTAATGTGGTAATGATGGGCATGGGCGAGCCGTTATTGAACTTCAAGCCTGTGGTTCATTCGATGTCGATCATGTTAGATGACTTTGCCTACGGTATGTCGAAGCGTCGTGTGACTTTGTCGACGTCGGGTGTCGTGCCAATGATCGATAAGTTGGCTGAAGAGTTGGATGTCGCCCTCGCGATTTCTTTACATGCGCCAAATAACGAACTGCGTGATGAGTTGGTGCCGATCAACAAAAAATATCCGCTTGAACAGCTTATTCCGGCAGCACAGCGTTATATTTCAAAAGATGGCAATGAAAGTGCACGTAAGCACGTGACCATCGAATATGTGATGCTCGATGGCGTAAACGATCATCCTGAACATGCACAGCAGATGATTAAACTGCTGAAAAATTTACCAAGTAAAATTAATTTAATTCCGTTTAATCCGTTTCCGCACGCGCCGTATGGTCGCTCAAGCCGTAATCGTATTATGGCGTTTCAAAAAGCTTTGTCTGATGCCGGTTTTGTGTGTACGATTCGACAGACACGTGGTGATGACATTGATGCGGCATGTGGCCAGTTAGTCGGGCAAGTAGCTGACCGTACACGTCGCGCCGAACAATGGAAAAAGAAAGTTGCGCAGCGACAAGAGATTATGCGCTCACAAGGATAAGCATTGGGAGTGGTAAGTTGAGTAAGGCCTATACAATTAGAAAGTCATTCGCTGCCACTATGCTGGCGGCGCTTCTTTTATCTGGATGCCAAACGACTTCAATAAAAAAAGATCCGCAAAAAGGCGCGAAAGTCCGGACTCAACTTGCAGCCGAATATATCAAAACAGGTGATCTTGATGCTGCCAAGCGTGCGCTAGATCATGCACTCAAAGTCGAACCGAGAGACAGCAATGCCAACATGATGATGGGGGTGTTGTTGCAGCAAGAGGGCAGTCGCCCAAATCTTGAAAAAGCCGATGAATATTTTGCACGTGCTGTAGCGCTGGATCCGGAGAATGCTCAGGCCAGAAACAACTATGGCGCTTATTTGTATCAGATGAAACGTTATCATGATGCAATTCAACAATTGACACGCGCCGGTAGTACATTAGGATATGACCAGCGCTATCTGGCACTGGAAAATTTAGGTCGGATTTATTTGCATCTGGGGGGTGTTTCGAATGCTGAAAAAATGTTCAAACAGGCACTTCAGGCAAGCCGTGATTCAACTGTTTCAATGTTAGAGTTAGCAGAAATTTATTATTTGCAACACAAAATTCCTGCCTCGACAGAGATGTATGAACAATATGTTCGAACTGTTGGGCAGAAAAATCAAAGTGCTCGTGCACTTTGGGTGGGAATTCGCGTCGCGAGAGCGAATGCCGACCGGACTGGGGTGCAAGTATTGGTAAATCAGCTTCGTATTTTTTACCCAGATAGTCCAGAATATCAACGTTATATGCAATTACAGTACAGTACTGAGGCCGTATGGAAATAAATCCTAATTCACAGCAGCCAACTGGCTCAAGTTTACCCACTTCTGCATTAGGAAATGTACAACGTCCCGGTGAGTATTTACGTCAAATCCGTATTGCGAAAAAGCTGGAGCTCGAGCACGTTGCGGACGCGCTGAAAATGCCGGTAAAAACCTTAACGGCACTTGAAAGCGATGATTATAAAGTGCTGCCAGAGGCCACGTTTATCAAAGGTTATTATCGTTCGTATGCAAAGTATTTAAATGCGGATGCATCGATCATTATTCAACGTTTTGATGAAATCTATGCCAATGATACGGGCTTATTGCCGAATCATGCGCTGACCAACTCGCCGATTAAGATCATGGGTAAATTGCCGGGTTCAAACAGCGAGCGTAATCGTAAATGGTTAAAACGTAGCGTGCTGATTGTATTGGTTCTGGTCATTCTTGGACTGATTTTTACCGCCATTCAAAACTGGTCAAGCAAGAAAAATGATGCCACTGCGCCTGCGGCATCGAACGTTGAAATTTTACCGATGGGAAATGCATCGGCAGCATCGGGCGACCAGTTGGTCTTGAACTTTACCCGTCCAACCTCTATTCATATTGTAGATTCAACCGGTAAGGTTCTTGCAACAGGTCGTCAGGCATCCACACTGGAGTTGTCGGGCCAGTCACCTTTTCAGATTCGACTTGATGATGCGTCTGCTGTGTCGTTAAGTTTAAATCAAGAGCAAATTTCATTGTCGCCTTATACCGTAAACGGCAAAGCAGAATTCCGTTTATCGCGTTAAGACAGAGAAAGTAGAGCACCCAACGATGATCGAAAATCCTATAAAACGCCGTCCGACCCGTAAAATTCGTGTTGGCTCTGTCTATGTCGGTGGCGATGCGCCTATCAGTATTCAAAGCATGACCAACACAGAAACCTGTGATGTCGATGCAACTGTTGCACAAATTCAACGATGTGCAGATGCGGGTGTTGATATTATGCGTGTCTCTGTGCCTTCTATGGAGGCTGCTGAAGCGTTTGGTCAAATCCGTAAACGTGTTTCAGTGCCATTAGTGGCGGATATTCATTTTGATCACAAAATTGCCTTGGCTGTGGCTGATTACGGAGCAGACTGCTTGCGTATCAACCCAGGCAATATCGGCTCTGATCAAAAAGTGCGTGAAGTGGTGGCCGCGGCTCGTCATCATGATATTTCGATCCGTATTGGTGTCAATGCTGGCTCGCTAGAAAAAGATTTGCAAAAAAAGTATGGCGAACCGACAGGTGCAGCCTTGCTTGAATCGGCCATGCGTCATATCGATATTTTAGATCGTTTGAACTTTCATGAGTTTAAAGTCAGTGTGAAAGCATCGAATGTATTTTTAACCATGGATGCTTATCGCTTGCTTTCGCAGCAGATTGATAATCCACTGCATTTGGGTGTAACCGAAGCTGGGATTTATCGTACAGGCACGGTCAAATCTGCGATTGCACTCGGTGGCTTGCTGATGGAAGGCATTGGCGATACTATGCGTATCTCCTTGGCAGCTGAGCCAGAAGATGAAGTTAAAATCGGCTTTGATATTCTCAAATCACTTGGTTTGCGTTCAAACGGGATTAACTTTATTGCGTGTCCAAGCTGTTCTCGTCAAGAGTTTGATGTGATCAAGGTCATGCAATCGCTTGAAGAGCGCTTAGAAGATGTTCGTACCCCAATGGATCTGTCGGTGATTGGGTGTAAGGTAAATGGTCCGGGTGAGGCGAAGGAAGCTGATATCGGTGTTGTGGGTGCTTCTCCTCGTTCATTGGTCTATCGTAACGGTGAAAAAAGTCACCTGATCGATACGGACCAGTTGGTTGATGAAATCGAATCAATGGTTCGTCAGCGTGTGAAAGAGATCGAAGAAGCTAAATCTAAAGAAATTATTCGTAGTTCATCATGAGTTCAATTGTCGCAATTAAAGGTTTTAATGACGTTCTTCCTGCTCAAACGCCAGCATGGAGACGTCTTGAACAGCATCTCGCTTCTTTGATGGATGCATACGGTTACCAACAGATTCGCTTGCCGATTGTTGAACAAACAGGCTTATTCAAGCGTGCAATTGGTGATGCAACGGATATTGTCGAAAAGGAAATGTATACCTTTCTCGATAAAGGAACACCACCAGAATCTTTAACACTGCGTCCTGAAGGTACTGCAGGTTGTGTACGTGCCATGCTCGAACACAACTTACTGCGTGGCGCCACTCCGCGTGTTTGGTATGTTGGACCTATGTTTCGCTACGAAAAACCACAGAAGGGACGTTATCGTCAATTTCATCAGTTCGGTGTCGAAACCTTTGGGGTGGCAACGCCAGACATCGATGCCGAACTGATCATGATGACGGCACGTTTGTGGAAACGCATGGGTGTATCCGATAAAGTTCAACTTGAGCTCAATACCTTGGGTGAAATGGATGAGCGTGCTGAATATCGAGCTGCATTGGTCGATTTTTTAAATCAGCACAAAGATGCACTTGATGAAGATTCTCAGCGTCGTTTGGGCACCAATCCGCTACGTATTTTAGATTCGAAAATTGAATCGACTCAAAAGATCTTGGAAAATGCACCGAAATTGCATGATTTTCTTAAAGAAGAAAGTTTGGCTCATTTCCAGCAATTGCAAGATTATCTGACTCAGGCGGGCGTATCGTTTGTCATTAACCAAAAACTGGTTCGTGGTCTCGATTACTACAACAAAACAGTATTTGAATGGACCACAACGTTATTGGGTTCGCAAGGGACGGTATGTGCAGGCGGTCGTTATGATGGTCTGGTCGGACAACTCAAAGGTAAGGCGGATCAATCTGTACCTGCGGTAGGTTTTGCCATGGGCATGGAGCGACTTTTACTCTTGCTTGAGCAAGTTGAACAGGTTCAAGCCGTGCGTGATTGTGATGTCTTTTTAGTGGCCGAACCAGCCTATCAAGGCAAGGCACTGGTGCTGGCAGAACAGGTGCGTGATCAGCTCGAGCAGCTCAATCATCCGCTTCGAATTAAAACCGGTTCTCAGGGCAGTATGAAGAGTCAAATGAAAAAAGCCGACCAATCTGGTGCGCGCTTTGCTGTGATTCTTGGAGAACGAGAGTGGACTGCACAGGAGCTTGCGATTAAAGAGTTGGCAACCGCAGAACAGTCTCAGGTTGCGCTCTCGGCGCTTGTACCATTTTTAATTGAAAAAATTGCAAATTAAGCTGAAGATTTGAAGGATAAAGGACACACGCATGAGCGCATTAAGTGAAGAAGAACAACTCGATAACTTGAAGTCGTTCAGTAAAAAATATGGTTCAGCTCTTATTATCGGGATCCTTATTGCGCTCATTGCCTTTTTGGGTTGGCAGTATTGGCAAAAGAAAACCTTAGCTGAAAACCAGACTCGTACCGCAAAAGTTCAGCAACTGATGGATCAGGCGCAAGCGGCTGAATCGAATCCAGATGCACTCAATAATCTTTATGCAGCAGCAGACAAGATTGTCAAAGATGCACCAGATTCAATTCAAGCGATTCAAGTTGAATTCATGCTGGCTAAAATTGCCTACGACAAAGGTGATTATGCAGGCGCTGAAAAGTCGCTGAAAAAAATCGAGACTACAAAAATAAATGATGAAGGGCTTGTGCAACTCATCAAATTACGTTTATCTAATGCGCAACTTGCGCAAAAGAAGTATGATGAGGCGTTAAAAACGCTATCATCTGTTACCGATCCAGCATTCAAAGCCACAGCTGAAGAAGCTCGCGGCGATGTCTACGTTGCAAAAAATGATATCGCTTCTGCTCGCAAGGCGTATCAAAGTGCATGGGATGTTTTGCTAGAACGTAAACAAGAGCGTCAAATTTTACAAATTAAACTCGAAAGTGTAGGCGTTTTAGTAGATGATCCTGAGATCGAGCGCCCGATTCTAGACACACAGGTGGATGAGTCTTAATGGATATAAAGTATAAATTTCCGTTTGCATTAATGATTGTATCAGCCGCCTTAGTCGGTTGTTCAACCAACAAGTTAAAAAAGGAAGAGGCCAAGCCGAATCCTTTGCCTAAACTTGCACAGACGCAAACGCAAGCGCTCGTACCTGTTTTTTCTCAACGTGTGTCATCAATGCCTAAGGCAGATCCTTTGCGTCTTCAGCTTGATAATGTCAATGGAGTCATTTTTGTACCAGATCCGAAAGGTAAAGTTTCGGCATATCGTGGTAAAGATCGCCTCTGGACTACACGTGTGACCAAGCATCGTCTGACTGCGGGTACGGTCGCAGGTGAAGGTATTGTCGTGGTCGGGACTGCAAAAGGTGAACTTTTCGCGCTTGATCAGCAAACGGGTGAGCAAAAGTGGAAAGTACAGCTTAGTGGTGCTGTGCTTAGTCCGTCTCTGATTTATCAAGGACGCGTCACCACCATCGCCAATGATGGTACAGTGTTTGCACACGATGCTGCCACAGGTCAGCAGGTCTGGACCTACAAAATGCCAAGCATTCAATTTAGTTTGCGCGGCCAGCCATCACCTGTCATGCTCGACGACCGTACAGTTGTTGCAGCCAGTGCCAACGGCTATGTTTATGGTATTGACGTCATCAGCGGTATTCCACGTTTTCAGCGCCGCGTTGCTGTAAGTGAAGGACGTTCTGACGTACAGCGCCTGATCGACATCGATGGTGATCCGGTCGTTTCTGGCCAATATTTGGTGACGGTGAGTTATCAAGGTCAAGTAACGGTTACTGACCTCACCAATTTGAGTGTGGTATGGAATCAGGATTCAAGCAGTAACAAGCGCCCGGCTGTCTATGACAACAAAGTGTTTATTTCGCAAAGTGACGGTAAACTCAGTGTCTTTGATTTAGGTACAGGTTCAAAGCTCTGGGAGAGTGATGTATTGCTTAATCGTCAGTTAAGTAATCCTGTTATGCTCGGAAAAGACTTGGTGGTGGGTGATCTAGATGGCGTGATTCATTTGATCAATCCAAATTCTGGTCAGCTCATCGGGCGTGCCAAAACACGTGGAGAAGTCAGTTCGCTGCGTGTAGTAGACGGTCATTTATATACCTCTACCGCAAAAGGTGCCTTAACCATCTGGGAAGTACGTTAATTTTTCCTCAGCTTGTGTTAAACTAGCCGCTCGGCGAAACGCTTATCAAATTCATCGGGGTATTTTGAATACTAAACCATTCAAAACCCCGTATTTTTATTTGGGCCTCTGGCCTTTTGTCTTCCTTATTTATCGTTTCTGATGCAGATGCCATGAGAGATGGCAGATCTTGAAAAAGGTTACTCTATGAAACCCGTTATTGCGCTCATTGGTCGTCCGAATGTCGGAAAATCAACATTGTTTAACCAGATTACCAAGAGTCGTGATGCACTCGTGGCTGATTTTGCAGGGCTTACCCGTGACCGTAAATATGGTGATGCGGTTTACCAAAATAAATCATTTATTGTTGTCGATACCGGTGGTATTGGTGAGGGTGAGGCGGGCATTGATGCCTACATGGCTGAACAATCCAAAACAGCCATTCATGAAGCAGACATCATCATTTTTGTGGTCGATGCCCGTGCAGGTCTGTTGGCATCGGATGAGCAAATCGCACGTGAAATCCGTAGCTTAGGTAAAAAAGTCTACCTTGTAGCCAACAAAGTAGACGGAGTACATGCAGAAGCCGCTGTAGTTGAGTTTTACAAACTTGGCTTTGGTGAGCCGTTACATGTGGCGGCCAGCCATGGTCGTGGCGTGGCACAAATGCTTGAAGATGTGCTGGTAGATGTGCCTGAAGATGAAAATCCTGAAGAACACGACAAAGCCACAGGCTTGCGTTTGGCGATTATTGGTCGCCCGAATGTGGGTAAATCGACCTTGGTCAATCGCCTGTTAGGTGAAGAGCGTGTAGTGGCATTTGACCAGCCAGGCACAACGCGTGACTCGATTTATATTCCATTTGAGCGTGATGGACGTCAATATACGCTGATCGACACTGCGGGTGTGCGTCGTAAGGGTAAAGTCGATGAAATGATTGAGAAATTCTCGGTCGTTAAGACGCTACAAGCCATGAAAGATGCGCATGTGGTTGTGGTGGTGGTCGATGCGCGTGAAGGAATTGTCGAGCAAGACTTACACTTGATCGGTTATGCGCTTGAAGCTGGCCGTGCCATGGTGATTGCCATTAATAAATGGGATAACATGACCGAATATGACCGCAAGCAATGTAAGCTTGATGTCGAGCGCCGTTTTGACTTTATTCCATGGGCAAAAATTCACTTGATCTCTGCTTTACATGGCACAGGTGTTGGTGAGCTGTATCCATCAATTCACCGTGCTTACGAGTCGGCAAATCTGAAAGTTTCCCCAGCCAAACTGACCCAGATTTTGAATGATGCCACCGAAGCGCATCAACCTCCAATGGTGAGCGGTCGTCGTATCAAAATGCGTTATGCGCATATGGGCGGACAAAATCCACCAACGATTGTGATTCACGGAAACAAGGTTGATAAAACACCAGCGGATTATCGCCGTTACCTCGAAAATGTATTCCGTAAAGTATACAAGCTTGAGGGTACACCTGTTCGCATCGACTTTAAAACCTCTGAAAACCCATTTGAAGGGCGTAAATCGCAAGTCGATGAACGTGTGGCTGCTCGTCGTCGTCGTTATGTACAGAAATTCAAGAAAGCCGAGAAGAAATTTAAGCGTTAATTGCTCAATCGAGAAACCCCGAACATGTTCGGGGTTTTTTTATTGCGTGTTTATGTGGATGCATCCTCATGCATCGCCTTTAGCGTTTGTTTTTACTGAATCGACTAATGCTATAATTCGTGCGGTTTCAACACAATAATGAAAATAGGCTGAAATTTTACATGCTCAAACTTCATCTTTCTTCTTTACGACATTGTTATGCTGGTGAGAGGCTAAGTGCTTTAGAATCTGTACCCGCCATGCAGCGTCGAAGACTTTCGGCATTGGCCAAGCTGGCCTTAAATGTGGCCATCGAGACCGTGAATGAGCAAGCGGTCGACTATATTGTCTGGGCCTCATGTTATGGCGATGAAACCAAAACCTATGGCATCTTAAAAGATGTGTTGACCGACCAGACCCCATCACCCACGCAGTTTTCAACATCGGTTCATAATGCCATTGGCGGCCTATATTCGATTTTATGTCATGATGACACTATTTCGACGAGCTTAAGCTGCTCATGGTCGAAAGCCATGATTGAAGCCTACGCCATTTTAAAAACACAACCACAGGTAAAACGCGTCATGGTGGTGTTTTACGAAGAGCCATTGCCAGAGATTTACGATGATAAAGTGATATTTGACGCCTTTGCTATGTCGGCAGTGGTCAGCTTGGGGGCGCCAAATTTATCGCTTGAAGGATTAATCTCTTCGCAGGAAATAGAAGCACTTGGCTTTTATGCGTTTTGGAATGCATCGGAACAACACGCATGGCGCGGCTGGCACAAGCTGAAGTAGTAGCATTTATCTCGATGGTGCAGCGTGTTGGCCTGATTACATTTCTGATGCAAGATCTCATCAATTTATTCATGATTGTGTTCCACGTTTATCGCACAATATTCCCGAACATTTCACGGATGATGGCAAATTGTGACGCATCAAAACTGCATCGCAGTACACGCGAATCGATAAATGCAGGCTATAATGGTGCGACGTGGGCCTGTCAATTTAACAAAAATGCAAGAAGGTCGCGTGATGGGTTGAACATTCTCGATCAACAAGACAGTTTTCAACTTTTTTCGCTGGTTTAAGTGTCACATTTAGATGTGTTTACGCTTCCAATCGGTATCGGTCAGATTTTTGGTATGAGTGATTTACATGAGCAATCTTGCGAATGAATTAAAACAAATGATCATTGATGTATTGGCATTGGAAGATATTCAAGCCGCTGACATTGATGATACTGCACCGCTTTTTGGTGAAGGCTTGGGGCTCGATTCTATTGATGCCTTGGAGCTGGGTTTGGCCCTTAAAAAACGCTACAACATTCATTTGAATGCTGAATCGGATGAAACCAAACAGCATTTTCGTTCGATCCAGAGCTTGGTGGCTTTGGTTGAAAGTCAGCAAAAAGCCTGACGGATATGAGTGATACGCACGGGGCGACTGCATGATGGTGATAAACACTCATGCTGGTGACATTGGTCGATATCGAAGTGGACTCATCCACAAATATGAAATGGGAATCGCCTATCCATGCAAAAATTAATGCAGGTGTTGATTGCCCTTATGTTTGTGGCCTATCCCTTTTTGGTCGGCTGGAGTCTGACCCGAGGCAGCTTTATGGCAGTCAGTATTATGCTGATTGCGCTTGGTTTACTACGTTTACTGGTCAAAAGTAGCGCTTTTTTATGGCCTCTCAGTCTATTTACTGTGGTGTGTGGTGCCATGAGCGTCTTGTTTAATGACCACATGTGGCTAAAAGTCTATCCTGTATTGACCAGTCTGGGGGCCTTTGCCATTTTTGCATCGACCTTGTGGCGCCCACCTTCCATGATTGAACGTTTTGCCCGAATCATGCAGCCTGACTTGCCAGCCTCGGGCGTACAGTGGACGCGCCGAGTGACCTTTGTATGGTGTGGTTTTTTTATTCTCAATGCGGCCATTTCATGGTGGACCAGTGTGTATGCATCCACCGAGATCTGGGTACTTTATAATGGTTTTATTTCCTATGTCCTCATGGGAATTTTATTAATTGGCGAATTTATTTTAAGAAAACGCCACCAGCGTTTGCAGCACAATAATGAATGATCTTTTAAGCCAGCGTATAGCGTCAACTTTGCCTCTGGCCTTTAACCGAGACTTACACCCCATATCATTTGCCGATTTCTGGCAGGATGTGGCTGAACAAGCCGCCTGGATTGTCCAGCGGATCGAGCCTGTTTGGGCGCTCTGGGAACAAGACAGCTATGACTTTCTGGTACTTTTCTTTGCCGCTTTGCAGGCTGGAAAACATTTACGTTTGCCGCCACACAAAGTGGCGCAGCTTGAACAGCAATTTAAAGCTGAATCGATTTATTTTTTAAGTCGTCAGGAAGTTGACCGTACTCTTGCGCCGCTCGTATTGGATGTCAGTCCGAATTTTGCTGCTCGGGCTCAAATTGATTTTTATACCTCGGGTTCGACCAGAGAGCCAAAGCTCATTGCACGAACGCTCGAGCAATTGCTGCTTGAGGTAATCGGGCTTCATGCAACATTTGCAATTTCACCTACGGCCGTCAGCTTTGCAACAGTTAGCCATCAGCATATTTATGGCCTGCTGTTTAAAGTACTTTGGCCCTTGGTCGGTGGACGGAGTTTCTATGCGCCGCAATTGACATTTCCTGAGGAAATCCTTGCTGTTCAGAATGCTTTTGCTGCGCAGGGAATCGCGAATATATTGATTTCAAGCCCTGCATTGCTCAAGCGATGGCCTGCAGATCACACCTTGAGTCGTAACGAGATCGTCTTTTCATCGGGAGGCAAACTCGATGATGGTGTGCGTGCACAGGTCGATTTTACGATTACCGAAATTCTGGGGAGTTCTGAAACCGGTGGGATTGCCTTTCGGGATCAGGATTTGCACCCATGGCGGGCATTTGAAGATGTTCAGATTCGTATCGATCAGCAACATTTAATGGTGCAAACTGCGCATGCGCATACCGATGACTGGATCATCACGGGTGATTTGGCCGTATGGGCAGATTCGGATCATTTGGGGCATGGCTTTCATTTGGGCGGACGTGCCGACCGATTGATCAAACTTGAAGAGAAACGTTTGAGTTTAGATGCCATTGAGCAGACGATTGCCACTTTACCATGGGTCAAGCAGTGCCATGCATTATTGATCGATCGTCAGCAGCGTCAGTTGCTGGCCTGTATTGTGGTGTTGCATGACGAAGCACATCAACAGTTGAGCACCGAAGGCAAGCAGCACTGGGTGGCAAAAATTAAACAGACATTGCAAGAGGCGCTGGAGCCTATTGCAATTCCACGTTTGTGGCGCTTTTTAACAGAGCTGCCACACAATACGCAGTCCAAGCTCGATCATCGGTATTTAAAGCGGCTTTTTGAGCCGATGCAGCAGCCCGTGATGCTTCAGCGCCTATCATGCGATGAGGCTTGGCGTTATCGACTGGAATTTGTGCCAGAACTGGAGTGCTTTAAAGGGCATTTTCCAAATCAACCCGTTTATCCGGGCGTGGCCTTAATTGGCTGTGCCGAAGCCTTTGCTCGGGAGGTTTGGCCAGATTTGGTGTGGTGCAATGGTTATGAACAAGTGAAATTTCAGCAGGCAATTTTGCCATATTCTATTGTTGAGTTAACGCTGATACGTAAGGCCAACAAGATCAGCTATACATTTGCTCAAGCTCAAACCAGCATGGCCACTGGACGTTTAAGCTTTATCGAAACAGATTTGGGTCAGGATGTTTAACATGACGAATTATGGTTTTATTGTTCCGGTGTTTAATCATCCGCACCATTTGGATCAGCTCGTGGCCACGCTTGATCAATTCGATTTGCAGATCATTTTGATTAATGACGGCAGTGATGCCCATTGTACCCAAAAGATGCGTGAGCTGGATCAGAAATACATCAAGGTTCATCTGCTCGAGCATCCATATAATCAGGGCAAAGGGCAGGCCGTCATCACAGGTCTGATCTATGCCGATCAGTTGGGCCTGACCCATGCCTTACAAATCGATTGCGATGGCCAACACCACTGGGATGATATTGAAAAATTTCTGACGGTCTCGCAGCAATATCCCGATCGCGTGATTATCGGGCAGCCTATATTTGATGACTCCATCCCGAAAGAACGTTTGTATGGACGTTATCTGACGCATATTTTGGTCTGGATTCAAAGTTTATCGTTTGAGATTAAAGACAGTATGTGTGGTTTTCGCGTTTATCCGCTGGCACCCACCCTTAAACTGATTCAAGCAAGCAAGTTCCAACCGCGTATGGGCTTCGATACCGAAATTTTAGTACGTCTCAAATGGGAAAATCTGCATTTTATTAATGTACCAACGCCTGTGATTTACCCTGATGATGGAATCTCGCACTATCATTTGTTGCGTGACAATATTGGGGTGACGCAGGCACATATTCGCTTGGTGGGCGGTATGCTCAAGCGCTTACCACGATTGTTGAAACAAAAAATTAAGGGCTAAATATGCAGCAGCCGACACAAGATTGGAGCAAAATCCGAGAGCGTGGCAGTTCAAGCCTGCTGATGGTCGTGCTGTATTTTTATCGCTTGGGCGGGCGCTGGTTCTGCCGCAAATTGATGCTTATCGTGATTGCATGGTACTGGCTATTTGCGGTGACTGCACGTCAGGCATCGCTGGCTTATTTAAGGCAATTACACCAGTTTGCTGGTGCGCGTTCGCCCTTTATTTCGGCGCCTTCATGGCTACACAGCTACCGTCATTTTATGAATTTCGGTGAATGTATTTTAGATAAAATGGAAGGCTGGCTGGGCGATGTTCCTGAACAAAAATTAAAGCTATTTGGCGATCAGCATTTTCGTGAAGCCTACCAAAAAGGTACCTTAATGGTGGTGTCTCACTTTGGTAATATCGAATTATTTCGGGCGATTAAAGCGGAACATCCACAGAAAGTCACGATTTTGGTGTATCAAAAAAATGCCACTGAATTTAATCGCTTTTTAAAACGTCTCAATGATCAGGTCGATGTCAATCTAATTTCAGTCGATGAACTTGGACTTGAAACCGCCATTTTACTTGAAGAAAAACTCAAACAAGGGGAATGGGTGATTATTGCGGCAGATCGAACGCCTGTAGATTCTGATCGCGTTCAGCATCTTGCATTTTTAGGACGTGAAGCCACATGGCCACAAGGTGCCTGGATACTGGCCAGCTTACTCAAGGTGCCGGTTTTAGCCGTGTTTTGTTATCGACATCAGCAGCAGTTTGAAGTGCATGTGCATAAGATTGCTGATGTCGTCAATTTACCTCGAAAAGATCGTCTGCACGCCATGCAACAGGTCACAGGGCGCTATGTTGCATTATTAGAGCAGCATTGCCTACGCGCACCGTATCAATGGTTTAACTTTTATCATTTTTGGAACAAATAATTTGAAGATCGCAGCCACTACACCCATTACCGTTGGACTACAGCCACTTCAGATTGAAGACGTGGTTCAGGTTGCACATGCGGGGGCCATGGTGGCCTTGCCGAACGATACCGAGTGGCGCGGGCGTATCCAGCGTGGAGCAGACTTTCTGGATGAATTGCTGCAACGAGATGGTGTCATTTATGGTGTGACCACAGGTTATGGTGATTCTTGCTTGGTCAATGTGCCTGCACATCAAGTGCATGAGTTGCCGCTGCATTTATCACGCTTTCACGGCTGCGGACTAGGGCAAAATCTGGATCTAGTGAGTGCCCGTGCGGTGGTCTTGGTGCGCTTATGCTCATTGGCACGCGGCTTTTCGGGCGTATCACTAACGCTGCTTGAACGTCTCACATGGATGCTCAATGAAAATATTATTCCGGTTATTCCCTCGGAAGGCTCGGTAGGCGCAAGTGGTGATCTGACACCGCTGTCTTATATTGCTGCAATCCTGATTGGCGAACGTGAAGTCTATTATCAGGGTGAAATCGTGCCTGTGGCCGATGTGTATCGTGCAAAAGGCATACAGCCGTTGGTGTTACGCCCTAAAGAGGGGTTGGCACTGATGAACGGGACGGCAGTCATGACCGCGCTGGCCTGTCTGAATTATATGCGTGCAGCACAATTAAGTACGGCGGCGACCTTGGTTACTGCACTGAATGTGGTCGCACTCGACGGTAATCCTAGCCATTTTGATGAAGTTTTATTTGCTCAAAAACCGCATCCGGGTCAGCAAAAAATCGCGGCACAATTGCGTACGTGGCTTAACGAGGCGGCTCAAACAGCGGCGCAAAGTCCGCGTCTGCAAGATCGTTACTCGCTACGTTGTGCGCCTCATGTGATTGGTGTATTTGAAGATTCAAAAGTCTGGCTACGTCAATTTATCGAAAATGAACTCAATTCAAGCAATGACAATCCGTTGATTGATCCCGATCAGTTACGGGTCTTGCACGGCGGTCATTTCTATGGCGGGCATATTGCACAGGCCATGGACAGCATGAAAATCATGGTGGCCAATCTGGCCGATTTGATGGATCGTCAGCTGGCGCAATTGGTCGATCATAAAATGAATCACGGCCTACCGCGTAATCTGACGGGTGCCACAGCAGAGCGTTTGCCGCTCAATCATGGATTTAAAGCGGTTCAGATTGCTGTATCTGCTTGGACTGCAGAAGCCCTAAAACATACATTGTCGGCTTCAATTTTTTCTCGTTCTACCGAATGTCATAACCAAGATAAAGTCAGTATGGGCACCATTGCCGCCCGAGATGCAAGCCGTGTGATTGCATTAACCGAGCAGGTGATGGCAGCGCTGTGCTGTGCCAGTGTACAAGCACTGCATTTAAAAGGACGTTCGGCTCAGATTAGCCCTGTATTGGGCTCATTTCGCGATTGGACCTTAGCCTCATTTGATTTACTCATTGAAGACCGACCATTGCAAACCGAACTGCAACAGATTGTTGATCGTTTCGCCAACTTTGAATTGTCCAATACATCTTGGATGCAGTAACAGGAGCAGCAATATGCAGGCTGAGGTTATCATTGAAGTGCCTTTTCACGATGTGGATGCCATGAATGTGGTCTGGCACGGCTATTATTTGAAATACTTCGAAATTGCGCGCTGTAAATTGTTGGATCAATTTGATTATAACTATCGGCAAATGCAAGCCTCGGGATATCTCTGGCCAGTGATTGAAAGTCATGTCAAATATGTGCAAGGCATTCAGTTTCAGCAAAAAATTCGGGTTCGCGCCATTTTAAAAGAATGGGAGACTCGTTTGAAAATTGAGTATGTGATCTTCGACAATGAAACAGGTCAACGTCTAACCAAAGGCTACACGACACAAGTGGCAGTGGATATCCAGAGCAAAGCCATGTGTTTTCAGTCGCCCAAAATCTTGTTCGAGCGTTTGAATGCATGGGCCGACTTCCATCCTTTAAAGGAGTCATAAGCATGAGTACACAGCATTTTGGTCATGTGGCACATCGCTGGCACAGCGCCGTGATGGCGGTTTTGAGTGCATTGTTATTGGGTATCGTTCTTTTCAACAATGCGCATGCTACATCGCCTGAGGTAAACCAGATCTTTAAACAACTGGCACAAACCTCGACAGTACGTGCTGATTTTGAGCAAAAAAAGAAGCTGGCGTCGTTAAATAAAACTTTTGTTTCGACAGGTCAGCTCGTATTCTCAAAAAACAGCGGTGTGCTGTGGCAGTTACAGCGTCCTGTACAAGCCGACATTGTGGTCACGCCGACCAAACTGATTCAAAAAACCAGTAAAAGCATGAGTCAGTTAGATGTGGCCAAATCACCTTATGGTTCTGTGGCGACATTGTTTTTACAATTGATGTCGGGTAATCCAGCAGTATTGGATCAGCACTTTAATGTGACGCAGGCCAAGATCAATCCGCAAGGCTGGTCGATTCAAATGACGCCAAAAAGTACTTTATTTAAAAAGCTTTTTTCACAAGTAGATTTAAATGGTCAGCAATTTATTAACCAAATCGTGATTGTTGAAAAAGGCAATAACAGCACTGTTCTGAATTTTAGCCAACAACGCGCCCAACCTGCGACACTCACTGCTCATGAAAATGCACTTTTCCAATTGGCAAAATAAGCTCGGCTTGGTATGGCTCATGATCTTACTGGTCATTAGCCTAATCTTGGGTGTTGCATGGTTAAAAAAAGACATTCATATTCAAACCAATGTTTTTGCCCTACTGCCAAAACTCAGTCAAGATACCCAGTTAGAACGTACGCAACAGTATGTCGCGGGACAGCTCAACCAGACCGTATTTTTAGTGCTCGATGCCAAGACACCCGCGCAGATGCAGCAGGCCACGCAAAGTTTGCAGCAGTCATTGCGGCATAATCCGTTATTTACACCCTTAAAGCCTCAAGCCGACGTAGAGCAGATTGGTCGAGTGATGTACCAGCATCGTGATGGCCTGCTTAGCCCAGAGGATCAAGCCCTGCTACAAAAGCAGGACTATGCCGCACTGACCGAAAAAAGTTTGCTGCAATTGATGACGCCGGGTATGCCCGTGACAGCAGAAGGACTAACCCAAGATCCATTCATGCTGTTTAGTCGCTATCTGATGGCCAATGCACAGCACCTGCAAAGCAGCAATATTGAACTGGAAAATGGTTTTGCCACGCTGCATGAGCCGGGAAAAATCTCTCGCTTATTTACCTTGAATCTGAGCAAAAGCCCGTACAATATCGACTATCAAGAGCAAGTATCGGCATGGATCGATACGACTCGACAACAGTTGAATCGCATGCAGGTGACCAGTCACTGGACAGGTACGTTGCTGTTTGCCAATTATGGTACCCAGTCGGCCAAACAAGAAATTTCCACGATTGGCCTAGGCTCTACGCTGGGATTGGTGTTTCTGGTTTGGTTTGGTTTTCGTTCACTTCGCCCACTCCTTACCGAGTTTATTGCCGTCACTACAGGCAGTTTGGTGGCTTTTGCTGTCACTCACTGGATTTTTTCTGAAATACATCTGATGACCTTGGTATTCGGCGCAAGTTTGATCGGGGTATGTGTCGATTTTTCTTTTTACTTTATGGCGATGCAGTCACAACATCGCAAGCTCAATGGATTTGCCGTTTTAAAACCGCTATTGCCCAGCTTGTTTATGGGGCTTATGACCACTGTGGTGGCCTATCTGTTTTTAAGTATTACGCCATTTCCGGGCTTTCGCCAGATTGCCGTGTTTTCTATTGTGGGGCTGGTCTCGGCGTGGATCACCAGCATTTTGCTATTGCCTCGATTGCCTCCATTGCATGCCGAAGCAGCTATTCGACATTTGGCATGGGTGGGCAAAGTGCGTGTCTGGTTCTTGCAGCACACACGCGTGCGCTACCTGACGCTGCTTTCGATTGTTGTAATTGGTGGTGTCAGTCTGTTGTTTTTAAAACCTAATGATGACATTCGCAACTTGCAAAGCATGGATCAGGTGCTTAAGCAGGAAGATCACTATGTGCGTAGCCGCTTTACCGGACAGCAAGGCAGTGAATATTTTATTGTGCGCGGCGATACACCCGAGCATATGCAACAAAACGAACAGCGTTTGCTGGGGCAGCTTGCCCAGTTACAGGCAAAAGGGCAGTTGACTGGTGTGCAGGCACTCGGGCAATGGATTCCAACGGTAGCGCAGCAACAGCAACATATTGCAATGCTCAAAACAATCCCAGCAACTGAATTGGCACAATATGCAACAGCGCTGGGTTTGCCGCTGGAGACGTTGCAACGCTGGCAGCAACAGCTTGGAAAGACACCTGCGCTGACCTTAGACGCATTTAGCGAGCATCCACTGGCATTTTTGCAGGTGAGTCCGACCGAACGACTGGTCATGCTAAGTGGTATTCAGGACAGTAGTTCATTACGTGCGCTGGAAAATAATCAGATTATTTTGCAGCAGCCCGTACAAGAATTGTCAGATTTATTCCAACAACACCGCATACAGGCCCAGCACTTGCTGTTTTACGCATTGATCGCCTTGGCTGTTGGATTGGGTGCTATTTATGGGCCAAGGTCGGTTGTTCCGTTGGTGATGCCTGTATCGCTGGCCTTACTGACGACTTTTGCAATTCAGGCATGGCTTGGTGTCGAGATCAATCTGTTTAGTATTATGGCCACCTTTTTGATTGTTGGAATTGGTGTGGACTATGCCATTTTCTATCGTCACGGTCACGATCATCCACAGGTCGTGGGGATGGCATTATTCTTGTGTATGATGTCGACTTTGCTCGGTTTTGGTTTATTATCATTAAGCAATACCTATGCAATTCATTGTTTTGGTCTGACGGTTTTGTTTGGCGTCATTTTTTCCTTTGTATATGCGACGCTATTTACCAAAGCCGATGAAGCGCATCAGGTGATTTCACATTATCCGTCCAATAACTAAAATTTACAGGTCATGTGTCGTATGCAGCCATCTAGTTTAAAACACTCGAATGAATACACCGATGTGGTGATTATTGGTGCTGGCCCGGCGGGAAGCTCGGCCGCTGCATTGCTGCGCCAGCATGGCCTTAATGTGCTTGTGCTAGAGAAACAACATTTCCCGCGCTTTTCCATAGGCGAATCTCTACTGCCGCAGTGTATGGTGTTTTTAGAAGAAGCAGGGCTGCTGGAGACCATTCGAGCACATGTTGAACCCTGCGCTTTTCAGTTTAAGAATGGCGCCGCTTTTTTACGTGGAACCGAACGTAGTTTCTATGATTTCACCGATAAATTTAGTGATGGCCCAGGCACCACATGGCAAGTTCGCCGCAGCGACTTTGATCATCTTTTAGCGCAGCAAGCCCAACAATTGGGTGCTGATCTCCGCTTTGGACACGATGTGCTCAGCGTCGATGTCGACTCAAACGAGCCGTGCGTGACCGTGCGCAGCGAAGATGGACAAAGCTATCAAATTCAGGCCAAATTTTTACTCGATGCCAGTGGTTTTGGTCGCGTGCTGCCAAAATTGCTTGATTTGGAGTCGCCGTCGAACTTTCCTGTTCGTCGGGCATTGTTTACGCATATTGAAGATGGCATAGGCGATAACCCTGCCTTTGATCGTCAAAAGATTTTAATTACAGTGCATGATAAAGACCGCCGTGCTTGGTACTGGCTAATTCCCTTTGCGGATGGTCGCAGCTCTTTTGGGGTGGTGGCTGAACATGACTTTTTTGAAACATACCTAAGCCATGATCCTGCGCAAGATCAACCTGAACCTTTATTGCGCCGCATTCTAGCCGATGACCAGAGTTTGTCGAAGGTTCTTGCGCAGGCGAAGTTCGATATGCCTGTAAATAGCCTGACCGGATATTCCGCCAATGTGAAACATTTGGCCCAGTCCAATTATGCACTGCTTGGCAATGCAGGCGAGTTTCTCGATCCGGTTTTTTCGTCGGGAGTCACCATTGCCATGAAATCATCGAGTTTGGCGGTGCCTTTGGTTGTGCGTCATTTACAAGGTGAGTGTATCGATTGGCTGAACGAGTATGAAAAACCGCTGCGTGAGGGGATCAGTGTATTTCGTGCCTATGTCGAGGCATGGTATTCAGGTGAATTTCAGGATGTCGTATTTTCTAGCAAAAAAAATCACGAGATTGAGCGCATGATTGCCTCATTATTGGCAGGTTACGCTTGGGACATGAAGAATCCAATGCATAAAAATGCCAAACGGCGTTTGAGTAACTTGGCTGAATATTGTCGTCAGGAGGCCGTATAAGTCATGCCGATGTATTTAAAAACATGCGGACGATGGATGGTGATTGGCGCAATCATGGCGGTGCTGAGTGCATGTCAAAGCTTTACGCCCAAAGCACCTGGATTGCCGCAGCCACAGTGGGCACAACTACAGCAACAACATCGCGATTACGTCCGACAGGATCAGGTCGATGTCCGTTGGCGCAGCAAGCAGTTTAGTTTTTTGCTGTATCAGCGTCAGCAAGGCGAAGCATTGCAAATGGTGGCATTGACCTTGACAGGACAGCAACTGTTTGATGTGGACTACGATGGCCATCGGGTGATCGTGAAGCAGCGAATTGATGAAATGCGACTGTTGCCATTTGAATTTTTAGTCCGCGATATTCTGGTGGCCACTTATCCTGATTTTACCAAGCAATCAAACGCTACGATAACGGTAAAACCCACCGCAACTGGCCAAGACGTTTATATTCAAAATCAAAAAGTATTGAATCTTCGGCACAGCTCCGACACGATCGATCTTGATAATATTCAGGTGCCGTATCATATGACCTTTTCATCTATTGAAAACACTTTAGAATCCAACTAGAACCATCATTATGCAAGATCAACATCACCATGCTGCTGCCGTTGGGATACAACTGAGTGCCAGCCTGTCGGCATTGGGCGACCAGCCGAGTCAACTGCGCACACAATTAGGCTGCTCGGATGTTGCGCCGAGTTTAAGCCTCCGTTCGGATCTACTTGTAGAGCGCGAGGTCTGGGTGGGTGCTTATACCGGTGAGATGGTTGAGCATTTACCACCTGAATGTGAAAAATGGCAATCACGTAACCTCAGGTTTGCTGTTACCGCATTACAGCAAATTGAAAAGCCACTTCGTCAAATGACAGCGCACTTAGATTCAACGCGATTGGCAGTGGTTGTGGGAACATCAACGTCTGGTATTTCCGATAATGAGGCACTCTTTACCGCCCATTTTCATGATCAGCCGCATGCCAAAATTAATCATCACAAACAACAAATGAATGCATTGGCAAAAGGATTGCGTGCCTATTTGGGCTGGCAAGGACCTGCCTATACCATTTCAACAGCATGTTCATCGAGTGCCAAAGCTTTTATTTCCGGCCAGCGTTTGCTTCAAGCTGGATTGGTCGATGCAGTGTTGGTGGGTGGGGTCGATACGCTTTGCCGACTCACTTTAAATGGCTTTAACAGTTTAGAAAGTCTTTCACGCGAGATTTGTCAGCCCTGTGGTGATAAGCGTGACGGAATCAATATTGGAGAAGCAGCAGGGCTATTTTTACTCACCCGTGAGTCGGCCCCGATTATGCTGGTAGGTGTAGGTGAGTCGATGGATGCTTGGCATATTTCTGCACCGCATCCAGAGGGTGTTGGAGCAGCACAGGCTATGCAGCGCGCACTTGATACAGCAGGTATTTTGCCTGAACAAATTGATTATCTGAATTTACATGGCACAGCAACCCCGCAAAATGACCAGATGGAAATCAAAGCAGTGCGTCAAGTTTTTGGCAAACAAGGCCCTCAACTGAGTAGCACCAAACATCGTACCGGACACTGTTTAGGTGCTGCGGGCGCGATTGAAGCATTTATTTGTCAGCACGTATTGCTTGATCAGTCGTGGCTGCCTCTCCATCAGCAACATACGGGCTTAGACCCTGAACTCAATGATCAGCACTATGTAATGGCTAATGATCATGCGCATACTTTGAATTATGTGATGAGTAATTCCTTTGCCTTTGGTGGCAGCAATGTCAGTTTGATTTTTGGACGGTGCCTAAAATGATCCTACAAGAAAAAGCCAGCCAGTATATTCCGCATGAGGCACCGATGCTGTTGGTGGATGATCTGATTGAAATCACCGATACGTATGCGGTGGCAAGTTTAAAAATTCAGCCAGACTTAATGTTTTGTACTGCACAAGGGCTACCCACCTGGACCAGTATCGAGCTAATGGCACAAACCATTAGTGCATTTTCAGGTTATCAGGGTCATTTAAACAGCGCAGGGCCCAAGGTGGGATTTTTGCTCGGGACACGTAAGCTGAATCTGCCTGTGCCATTTTTTGCCTTGGGAACACAGTTGACCATTCGGGTTGAGAAACAGTCGATGCATGATGGCTTAGGACAATTTGAGTGTTGTATTGATGAGGGTGGGTATTGTATTTGTGCCGTTCTTACCGTATATGAACCTCCTTCAATGACGCCAGAGCAGAGTCAAATATGAACAGACGTATTTTAGTCACAGGATCAAGTCGAGGCATTGGAAAAGCGATTGCGTTGGCGTTGGCACAGGCGGGGTTTGATGTGGTGGTGCATGCGCGTTCACGCATCGACGAAGCCAATCACGTTGCTGATGAGATTCGAGCGCTGGGACGTCGCAGTGATGTCTTGATGTTTGATGTGACCGACCGTGAACGAACTAAGCAACAACTTGAGGCCTTCATCGAACAGCATGGCGCTTTTTACGGGGTGGTGCTCAATGCTGGCTTGACCCGTGATGCAGCCTTTCCGGCACTGCTAGATGATGACTGGGATCAAGTGATTTCTACTTCGCTCGATGGTTTTTACAATGTATTGAAACCCATCATCATGCCGATGATTCAGTTGAGAAAAGGCGGCCGTATTGTGACGTTGTCTTCTGTTTCGGGCGTGATGGGCAATCGAGGGCAGGTCAACTATAGTGCAGCCAAAGCAGGACTGATTGGTGCAACCAAGGCCTTATCTCTTGAGCTGGCCAAACGTAAAATCACCGTCAATTGTGTGGCACCAGGACTGATCGAAACCGAGATGGTCGCAGAAGAGGTCAAGTCGCATGCTTTAGCCATGATCCCAATGCAACGCTTAGGTCAAGCCAACGAAGTGGCCAGTCTGGTTCGGTTTTTATGCTCCGATGAGGCATCCTACATCACCCGTCAGGTTATTTCCGTCAATGGGGGAATGCATTGATGTCGCGTTGCTATACTCAAGCTGTGTTTGGCTCAAGACACCTGATTGAGGCTTGAGCTTTGAAAACGATTCAGGTTTATGTGTGTCCGCTTTCGGCAATTGTTCAGGCAGAAATGATCGATTTTGCTTCCAGACGTGATTATCAGCAGTATAAACGCGAGCAAATCTATGGCTACCGCGACCAGCAGATTGCCCGACATTTACACACATCAATCGATGCTCTGGATTATGCAGTAACCGCGCACGGAAAACCGTATTTACGCCATTCAACCTTGGCGTTTAATCATTCACACAGTCAGGATGACTATGCCTTGGCAATCAGTGATCGCGTGGCAGATATCGGTGTAGATATCGAAAGTTTGAACCGTAAAATCCGCTTTGATGCCTTGGCTCAGCATGCTTTTCACCCCGATGAGTATGCATGCTGGAAAGCTTTAGACGAAGATGTGCGTTATTGGTTCAAGGTATGGACCACCAAAGAAGCGATTTTAAAAGCGCATGGTATGGGTATACGACTCGATTTAAACACTCTAAATACGCACATGCATCCCACTTCTGATCAAGGTCAAATCGTAGATGATCGATTGGGTATTTTTGCCTATCAGTGCTTCGATCTTGGCGCTGCCATGCTGTGTGTGGCATGGCGCTCAGACATCGGATGTGGTCAATTCATTCTGCCAAAAATACAAATTTTTCGTCCTTAAAATTAAATTTTCTTATTGTTGTTAACGTTTTGGACCATAAGTATGAAATTAAAAATACGTGATAAAGACATTCAATTTATTTACTATTTTTTTGCCACGATGATGGTGATTTCGATGGTGGCTGCCTGTTATAAAAAATTTTTTCAGCATGCAGACCAGTTTGACTTATCTGCATTTTATACCTTTTTTGTCATGATGTTATTTGCCCGATTTTACTATGCGATTCAGTATGTACTCGAAAAGATTGAGCAGATTAATCGGCGAGAGCGCCAGCGTCAGCTCGATTTCGAGGCCAAAACCAAAACACAATCTTAAATGTAATTATTAAAAAAAATGCCAGCAGATTGCTGGCATTTTTAATAACACTCAAATTTAAAGATTATGGAATATCATCTTCAAATTCAGGTTTGACTTGAACCACAAAGTCTTGACGGTTCAGACCACGCCACAGTGCAAATGCTGTTCCGATATAAATCGAAGAGTAGGTTCCGACAAAGACACCTACAAACATTGCAACAGAGAACCATTTCAAGCCATCACCACCCAAGAACATCATGGCAAGAACCACGAGTAATAGGGTCATGGAAGTATGAATGGTACGTCTGAGAGTTTCGGTCAATGCAATGTCGACAATTTCACGTGGTGTTGCACCGCGAATCTTACGGAAATTTTCACGGATACGGTCTGATACCACGATGTTATCGTTCAGTGAGAAACCAATGACCGCCAAAACAGCCGCAAGCACGGTTAAATCGAACTGCCATTGAAACAGCGCGAAAGCACCAATGATAATAATGATATCGTGGAATAACGACATCACAGCGCCCATCGCAAGCTTGAATTCAAAACGAATGGTCACGTAGACCAGCATCAGAATCAATGCCAAAGCCACAGCACCAGCAGAGCGAAGGTAAAGCTCGTTACCCACCTGTCCGCCAACAGCATCGACCTTGTGTACCACGGCCGTGTTATTTGGCAATTGCACTGCCTTGGTCAGCGCATTGCTAAGATCATCGACTTTGAGATCATCTTGTACAGGCATACGCACGATCAGATCTTTATTACTGCCAAGTGTTTGTACGACAGCATCTTTAAAGCCGGCTTTATCAAGCGCTTGTGAAACAGCGGACTGATTCACCGGTTGCGAATAATTCAGCTCTGCCGAAACGCCGCCAGTAAAGTCCAAACCGAGGTTAAGGCCCTTGGTTACAATAAAGAAGATACTGGCCAAGGTGAGCAAGACCGAGAAAATTGCCGCTGGTTTGGCAATTTTCATAAACGGAATCACCCGCTCGTTGTCTGGACGGCCATACTGCTTGGGTTTAGGTTGAGTCATATCAGTCATCATCGATCTCCTTATATGCTCAACTTTTTCAAGTTACGACGTTTGCCATAAATGAGCTGTACAATTGCACGGGTCACGGTAATGGCAGTAAACATCGAGCAGACAATACCAATCATTAGCGTCACTGCGAAACCTTTGATTGGACCTGTACCAATTGCAAACAAAATGAACGCCACCAAAAATGTGGTTAAGTTCGAGTCAAAAATGGTGTTGTAGGCACGATCATAGCCGGCCACAATGGCCTGCTTGGGTGAAGCCCCCCATTTAATTTCTTCACGTATTCGTTCACAAATTAGTACGTTCGCATCGACCGCCATCCCGATGGTAATGACGATACCGGCAATCCCCGGCAGGGTGAGCGAGGCACCAATCCAAGACATTACCGTGAGAATCATTGCCAAGTTAAACACGAGGGCAAAGTTTGCAATCAAACCAAACAAGCGGAAGAACACCACCATCCAGATCGCGACCAGAAGGAAGCCGACTTCAGTAGACAGAATCCCTTTGTCGATATTTTCCTGACCAAGGCTTGGACCAACCACGCGTTCTTCAACAAAGTACATTGGTGCTGCAAGCGCACCCGCACGAAGCATCAGCGCAAGTTCAGCCGCTTCTTGAGGAGAATCGAGACCAGTAATTCGGAACTGTGAGCCCAAAACAGCTTGAACAGTCGCGGCATTGATAATGACCGACTCGGTATATGGTGTACGCACTTCGGTTTGTGCACCAGTTGCCGGATCCGTCACATAACTGACGCGTTGTTTATTTTCGATAAACAACACCGCCATACGTTTACCCACTGCATTTCGTGTCGCATCTGCCATGAGCTTACCGCCAGCGCTGTCGAGCGTGATATTCACTTCGGCACCGCCTGTATCCTGACTAAAGCCAGAACTTGCGTTTTGCACACGTTCACCGGTCAAGATGCGGTTGCGATTAAGCAACAACTGACGACCACTGTCGAGTGACTCATAGGCAAACAACTCTGTGCCCGGTGGCAATGGCTGACCATTATATTTACCGGTATACGGGTCGATATATTGATCATTTTGATCGGCAACCAAACGGAACTCAAGATTGGCCGTACGACCTAGAACACGCTTGGCTTCAGCAGTATCCTGAACGCCAGGCAATTCCACCACAATCCGGTTGCTGCCTTGAGTTTGAACCAAAGCTTCAGCCACGCCCAACTCGTTAATACGGTTACGCAATGTGGTTAAGTTTTGGTTGACCGCATACGACTCGATCTCCTGACGACGAGCATCGGTGTAGCTCAGACGCAGTGATGCACCAGTTGCCGTTGCGACCGCCTGTTGTGTGTATTCGTTGCCATTACGACGTAAAAAGTCCATAGCCGTGTCGCGATCTGCGTTATTGGCAAATTGCAGTACAATCGCATTGTTGTTAAGCGATAAGCTATTGAACTTGATATTGTTGTCGCGGAATTGGCGGCGAATATCACTGACCGACGTTTCCATGCGCTGCGCAATCGCCTTGTTCATGTCCACTTCGAGCAAGAAGTGTACGCCACCACGTAAGTCGAGGCCCAGTTTCATTGGCTTGGCGCCAATTTTCTGAAGCCATTCTGGCGTGGTCGGGGCAAGGTTTAACGCCACCACATAGTTGTCGCCTAAATCACGACGCAATACGTCCTGTGCCTTGAGCTGATCTTCCGATGAGTTAAGACGTAACAGGGCAGCATTGTTGGCAAAGCTGTTGTCATGACTGGTGATGTTGGCAGTTTTTAAAATTTGCTCTGCTTTTTGCACCATGCTCTGGTCGATTTGAGTACCGGCTTTGGCACCAGAAATCTGAACAGCAGGCTCGTCTGGATACAAACTTGGCAGTGCGTATAAAGTGCTGATAATCAAAACAACAATGATCAGCACATATTTCCATGCAGGGTAACGCATTCGCTTTCTTCTTAAAATGAAAAAGTCGTGCGGGGTGCACGACTGTCTTTTTGATTAAAGGTTATTGAGTGTGCCTTCAGGTAAAACTGAAATTACACTGGCGCGTTGGATTTTAACTTCTACGCCACGGCTCAATTCAACCACAGCATAATCGCCTTCGATTTTGGTGATACGGCCCATTAAGCCACCAGCAAAAACAACTTCGCTGCCCACACCTAGGCTTTCAACCAAAGTACGATGTTCTTTGGCACGTTTTGATTGAGGACGCCAGATCAAGAAATAGAAGATTGCAACAAATACAACAATCATCAATATGTTAGCCATCATGCCTGGACCTTGCGGCGCCGCATCTGCAGCGTGAGCAGTAGAAATTAAAAAGCTCATTTTGGTTTCCTAAAGTTAAAAAATGGGCGTCAAATTATGACAAAAATACCAGTTCGCTCTGCAATTTACCTTGTCTTTTTGTTGAGCGCAAATTCTGATGAATTAATCCACCGGTGCGGGTGGTACATCTAAACCACGACGCGTGTAGAAGTCGGTGACAAACTCATCAAAGGTACCCTGCTCAAGTGCATCACGAATGCCTTGAGTCAGGCGTTGATAATACCGTAAGTTGTGAATTGTACCGAGCATTGATGCCAACATTTCACCACATTTTTCAAGATGGTAAAGGTAGGCGCGGGTAAAGTTTTTGCAGGTATAGCAATCGCAATGTGGATCGAGCGGGCTTTGATCATGACGATATTTACTGTTGCGGATACGCACCAAACCGTCTGTCACAAAGTAATGACCGTTACGCGCATTACGGGTCGGCATTACGCAGTCGAACATATCGACACCACGGCGCACCGCTTCGACGATATCTTCCGGTTTACCCACACCCATTAGGTAGCGCGGCTTATCTTCTGGCATTTTAGCCGGCAGATAATCGAGTACCTTAATCATTTCTTCTTTCGGTTCGCCTACCGATAACCCACCAATGGCATAGCCATCAAATCCAATTTCGAGCAAACCATTGAGGGATTCATCACGCAGATCTTCATACATACCGCCCTGAATAATTCCAAATAGCGCATTGGTATTATTGAGTTGTTCGTGGTGATGGGTTTTACAACGTTTGGCCCAGCGCAAAGACAACTGCAACGATTTTTGTGCTTCTTCGTGAGTGGCTGGGTAGGGCGTGCATTCGTCAAAAATCATCACGATGTCGGAATTGAGCACTTGCTGGATTTCCATAGAAATCTCAGGTGACAAAAACACTTTTGAACCGTCAATCGGTGAGCGGAAGGTCACACCTTCTTCCTTGATTTTACGCATCGCGCCAAGGCTAAACACCTGAAAGCCGCCTGAATCGGTCAGAATCGGTTTATCCCACTTGATGAATTCATGTAATCCACCATGCTCTTTAATTACCTCAAGGCCCGGACGCAAGTACAGGTGAAAGGTGTTGCCTAAAATAATTTGCGCTTGAATTTCTTCGATATCGCGCGGCAACATACCTTTTACAGTGCCGTATGTGCCAACAGGCATAAACACAGGTGTTTCGACCACGCCGTGTGCAAGGGTTAAACGACCACGACGGGCGCGGCCAGATTGACCTAATTTTTCAAACTTCATGCAACTTTCCAAATCAAGGCGAAAAAACAGTTCGCTGATTAACCTATTTAAAGGCGGCTATTTTCCTTGATTTGTCCTGAGAGTGCTACTACTAAATGTACAAGATAACGAAAACACTAAAAGCGTTGCCTTAAGTATAAAAAATGCCCGACGATATGTCGGGCATTTTTGAGTCAAACAGATATAACGTAAAGTATTAAACTTGTTAGTTGACTTGGGTTGCTGCGCGATCAATCAGCATGGCATCACCATAACTAAAGAAGCGATATTGGGCTTCTACAGCATGTGCATACGCATTTAAGATATTGTCGCGATTTGACAAGGCCGACACCAGCATCAGTAAGGTCGATTCTGGTAAATGGAAATTGGTGATGAGGCGATCAACCGCACAAAATTGATAGCCCGGATAAATAAAGATCTGGGTGTCGCCTGTCCATGCACCGATTTTTCCGCCATTGGCCTGTGCTGCACTTTCCAAGGCACGCGTGGCCGTTGTTCCGACAGCAATCACTTTATTGCCACGACCTTGCACCTGACGAATCAATTCTGCAGTATGTTCAGGTACATCACACCATTCACTGTGCATAATGTGATTTTTGATGTCGTCTGTACGTACCGGTAAAAAGGTACCAGCACCCACATGCAAGGTCACAAATGTTTTTTGAATGCCTTTGGCTTCAAGCTTGGCCAAGAGTGTTTCATCGAAATGCAGGCTGGCGGTAGGTGCGGCTACACTGGCAATTTTATCTGGATTGTGAAATACCGTTTGATAGCGCTCGGTGTCGATGGCTTCGGCTTCACGGTTAAAATACGGCGGAATAGGCAATTGACCATAACGGTCAAGCACGCTCAAGATCGGCTGAGAAAATTCAACCACATAGAGATTTTCATGACGGCCTTGTACAGTGACAGAGACTTGATCTTCACCAATAAATAGCTCTGCACCAGCTTTAGGTGAATTACTGGATTTGATATGACAATGTGCAATCCGATTATCGAGCATACGCTCTACCAATACCTCAACTGCTCCACCTGATGCGCGCTTGCCTTTGAGTCGGGCTTTCATGACCTTGGTGTCGTTTAATACCAAAAGGTCACCTTCATCGAGAAGCTCTAGAATGTCGGTAAAGGCATGGTCATGATATTGACCCTGCGCATCAAGATGAAGCAGACGCGATGCGGAGCGTGTTTCAAGTGGATAACGGGCAATCAGCTCGTCAGGCAGATCAAAATTGAAATCGGAAAGTTGCATAACTCGAGTACAAACCAAAACGTGGCGATAGTATAGAGCTTTTCAAACCGATTGGGCAGCGCGCTTTTTTTATGATTTTTCACTGTTTGTACTAAAAGTGAGCAAAACTCAATATCTTAACGTTGACAAGATTTTAAAATCAGATAATATACGCATCACAAAGCAGCATCATGCTCTTCCCGAGGTGGTGAAATTGGTAGACGCGGTGGACTCAAAATCCACTGTTCGAGAGAACGTGTCGGTTCGAGTCCGACCCTCGGGACCAAGATTCTAAAAACCCAGATCATTTAAATGGTCTGGGTTTTTTCTTGTCTAGACTCAATATTATTCTCTTTTTGATGACCATACAAAAGACGCTGCTTTTTGTTGTTCTTCATTATCGGTTTCTAGGCGAATGCCTGTGCGATCTTTAAACACACAAATAGCCAGAAAAGCCAGCGTTGCCATCAAACATAGATAACTACTTACCCAAAAAATGCCATTTGGTTTGATAATCAGGGCCGCTGCAATTAGGGGCGCAAATGCACCGCCCATTATCGTGCCAATTGCATAAGTAATGGAAATGCTGGTAAAGCGAATAGATGCGGGGAAAAGCTCCGCATAAAACACGGCTTGTACGCCATAGGTCATTCCAATGCCCGCAGACAGTAACGCCAGACCAATCATAATATTAAGGTAGTCACCAGTTTGTACCAGCGGAAATAGGCAAAGTGCGGTCACAATTTGAATCACTGAGCCAATCACATATAAACGCTTACGACCATATTTGTCTGAGAGCACGGCAGTAAACCAAGTAAAAAATGTCCAGATTAGAGCAGAAACGCTGACCAGTGATAAAATGGTTGGTCGATCCAAGGCGAGGCCATTTGGATTGGTGGTATAGCTTTGCAAAAAACCACCTGCGGTCATGTAGCCCAGACATGTCGTGCCAGCAATCAGAAGTGCAGCCGTGAAAACGACTTTTTTATAGCTTTTAAACAGTGTTCGAATTGGCTGCTCAGCAGTGCCTTTTTGCTTCAGATCATCAAAAACTGGACTCTCATCGACCGAGCGTCGAATCCAGTGTCCCAGTACAAATAAAAAAATACTCACCAGAAAAGGAATGCGCCAACCCCATTGTACAAATTCGTCTCCCGGTGAAACGTATCCGATCATGATCACGAGCATGAGTGACGCCAATAACAAACCCAACGGGACTCCCAGTTGAGGAAAAGCACTAAACATGCCGCGCTTGTCTTGAGGTGCATGTTCAACCGCCATGAGTACGGCGCCACCCCATTCGCCTCCTGTCGAAATGCCCTGAATGATTCGAAGTACTATGAGTAAAATGGGTGCTGCAATGCCAATCGTGTCGTAGCTGGGGAGTAACCCGATGGCCACAGTACTCATTCCCATCATGATGAGAGTGACACTTAAAATAGTTTTACGGCCAATTTTGTCACCAAAATAGCCTGCCACGAAGGCACCAAGTGGACGAAAAATAAAACTGATTCCCACCGATGCAAACACCAATAGTGTCGCAAAAACTGGGCCTGCGGGTTTAAAAAACAACTGATTAAAGACCAGTCCGGCCACTGCGGCATAAATAAAATAATCATACCACTCGATGGTGGTGCCGGCTAAAGTGGCAAAGGCGATTTTTTGTGTACTCTGCTGTGCATGTGGCCTGCTTAAGGGGAGTGACGTGGCTTTTTCCATGTGGTGTTTTCCTTTTCAATTCTTGTCATATTTTTAGCTCTAATGCTGCCGATGTAGATGAATTCCTGTTCAAAACATCGCCACTTGAGTATGATTTAAAAAATAATTAAAAGATACATAAAAATAAATAATAAAATTAAAATGTATCGTAAATATTTTTTTAAAATTATATTAATCATTGGTTTATTGTTTTTTTTAATTATATATGATATGAAATAACAAACTAATACAATATTATGTGTGAATAAATAAGTATGTTGATACGACATGATCGGTAGAACGCTAGCTCATCTGTAAAAAGCATCTGTCAGTCACAAGAAAGAAAGTCGGGAAGTACAAGCGTTCGATACAACGTAATAAAAAATGCATCAACAAAAAATGCCAAGGAAAAATACAATGACGGAGATCACCATGAATACAGCGATGTATTATGCAGGCAAGGCAATAGAAGGACAGGGCCCAACATTTGAGGTCATTAATCCTGCGACCGAAAGCGTCATTGTCAAATGCAAAGCGGCAACCACAGCACAGGTCGATGATGCTGTTTTGGCTGCAAAAAAAGCCTTTGAACAATGGCAATATACCTCTGACGAACAGATTCGCTTGAGTCTGGATCGAATTGCCCAAGATATTAAAGCTGAGCGTTCAGTATTGGCTGAGCTGATTACTCTTGAGCAAGGTAAGCCGCTATTTTTAGCCGAAATGGAAGTGGATATGGCGCTGTACTGGCTTGAGGTGACCAATCAGTTTGAAGTGCCAGTTTTGCAGCATACCGATCCAATGGGTAAACAGATGAGCATTTTTCATCGTCCATTGGGCGTGATTGCCTCGATTACACCGTGGAACTGGCCGTTTATGATTGCCATCTGGCACGTAATTCCGGCACTGAAAACCAAAAACTGTGTCATCAACAAGCCTTCAGAATTTACGCCACTGAGCACCATCAAACTGATTGAAATCATTCAGCGACATGTACCCGCAGGCGTATGTAATCTGGTGCTAGGTGCGGGTGAGGTAGGTGCTGCATTGAGTCAGCATCCAGAAATTGAGAAAGTCGTATTTACAGGCTCTACTGCTGTGGGCAAAAAAATCCTGTTTGCGGCAACCGATCAACTCAAGCATGTGGTGCTTGAGCTTGGGGGGAATGATGCCGCGATTGTGTTACAAGATGTCGATGTGGCAGAAACGGCGCAAAAGATTTTTATGAGTGCTTTTTTAAATGCCGGCCAAACCTGTGCCTGTATTAAACGTTTGTATGTACATGAGAGTATTTTTGATCAAATGGTGGCGGCACTGGCACAAATTGCCGATGCTCAGGTGCTGGGCAATGGTCGCAATACGAACACCACGCTTGGTCCAGTGCAAAACCGCAATCAGTATCTTAAAGTCAAAAATATGATTGAGGATGCCGTTGCACAAGGCGCCAAAATTGCGAATCAGAATCTTGCTCGAGTACCTGAAGCGGGCTATTTTATTGCGCCTTTAATTTTGACCGATGTCGATGAGCACAGTGAAATCTTTGCAAAAGAGCAATTTGGGCCAGTATTACCTGTTGTAAGCTTTCGCAATATTGATGAAGTAATTGCGCAATCTAATCAGTCTTCCTATGCATTGGGTGGTTCAGTATGGACGCAAGACATGGCTCAAGCCCACCAAATTGCAGCAAAGATGCAGACTGGTACAGTGTGGATTAACAGTCATGCCGATGTGTCACCGTTTGCAGAGTTTGGAGGCTGGAAACAGTCTGGATTGGGTTATGCATTTGGTTTAGATGGCTTGCTGCTGTTTACTAAAAAGCAAGCCATTCAGTATGCAGTCTAGCTGACTCAGTATTCATCTAACCACTTTTTGAGGCGATGTACGTTAAAAATACAATCACCATCTAAAGTAGCTCTTTAGTGATCTCAAAATAGTGTTGCAAATGAGATGGATAGCAGTACATGTTAAATCGATATTACACACTGAAACAATGCCATAAAATTTAACAACTTAGCGAGATGGTTGAGCAAAAATCATGCTATACAAAAAGGCAGTAAAAAATTTAGGAAGAACACGATGAATCGTTTAGAAATTAAGGTGAAAGATCAATTTGAAAAAGTATATCCCGCGATTGCGCTATTAAAAGATCAGCTCAAATCACCTACAGGTGCAGAACTGAGCCTGTATCAGCGTGTCGAGAAAATCGAGGTGGAAAATGAAACGATTCTCCCTTCGACAGAGCTACTCTTTGAAAGCCAAAAGAGCAACCGTATTTATCGGATTGTCGGTGGATAACAAATACGCTCACGCATAAAAAATTCACTCACCACCTCATGTTCGCATGGGGTGGTTTTTTTATACGCGTTTTACGTTGGTAACAGGAGAGGGTCTGTAGTTTTCTAATTGCTTTTATTAGAAAAATTTGTTAAATGTATAAGGTGTATCCCTATTTTGTTGCGCTGTTGTTTAAATTTATTAAATCTAATCAATAATAATCACAATCGTGGCGAGGCTCGCATGAAAATGCAACTAATACGACTTGATCAAGCAGATCAGCTAAGTGCATGCCGCCTATCGCTTCTGCTTGGACTCAATAGTGACAATGACCTAGTACAACGCTATGTCAGTTTTACCACTAAGCTTCTCAATGTCAAATATGCCATTCTAAGCTTTGAGGAAGAACCGTACGTATGGCATATCAATCATGACGGTCTTCATGCTTTATCTAAAATCGAATTAATACCATCGTTGCGTGCAGTCCATAACATGGATGTTCTCGATGCTGTGCACCCGCAATATATGCATTTATGTCAGGTGCTACAGACATTGGGTGTAAATTATCAGCGTTTAATTGCGATTAATTTACAAAAATCCGATCAGCAGTCGATAGGGGTTGCTATCTTTTTTGATGATGAACTGACATCTTTTGATCCAACCAGTATTGAACTGGTACAGAGCTATACCGCTGGATTTGTGCGCCATGCCGAACTCAAGTTTAATTTTGAAGAGCTCAGAGAACTCTATGAGCAGCAGTCAGCGCTGAATTTTAGTAAAAACAAATTCTTTTCAATTATTGCACACGACCTACGTGCTCCATTTCATGGTTTGCTGGGTTTCTCTGAAGTATTGGCCAAAGAGCGTGAAACATTAGATGAGTCAAGTGTTCAAAATATAGCAGACTATCTTTATGACACTTCGCAGTCGACTTACAACTTGCTTGAAAGTTTACTCAATTGGGCGATGGCTGAGGGCGGGCGATTCGTATACCATCCCATCAGTTTTAATCTTAAGCAAGTGACCACCATTGTCATGAGCATTTTGAATACCTTTGCGCTGAAAAAAAATATTCAGCTCATCGACGATGTACCTGAAGACATCAAGCTTTTTGCCGATATCAACATGATTACTTCGCTGATTCAAAACTTGGTGTCGAATGCACTGAAATTCACGCCTATGGACGGTACAGGCCGGGTCAGTATTTCGGCCAAACAAATTGCTGAAAATGTTGAAATTGCTGTACAGGATACGGGTCATGGCATGACCGAGTCGCAGCTTAAAGAAGTCTTTCAGCCACGTATTACGGTAAGTTTTCGTGGAACCGCTGGAGAAAAAGGTGCAGGTTTAGGGCTCACCTTGTGTAAGCGCTTTGTCGATTTAAATCTTGGTTCGATTAAGGTTGAATCAAAAGAAGGCGAAGGTACAACTTTTCGTGTGATATTGCCTGCGGCGCAGCACGTAACCGACAATGTGATTGAACATGCTGATACAGAAGTAAAATTGGTTTAAATAGATTTCCCATCTTTAGCATGTAACTGCTATAACTATGCAAACACTCAAGTTGCAGGTTTGATTCAATGAATGCTGAGCAGTTACAAATAACTTTAAGATCAAGTCAATACGCAGAACACGTGCTCGAATTACACAGCACCTTTCTCGAGCAGGACTTTCAACTTGATCGGTTTACTGCTCACCTTTCCCGTGACGATATTTTTCAAACAGTTGAACAAACACTCGAGGGTATTGAAGACGAAGCCACATGGATGAAAAGCCTGCGGATTCTTCGTGCACGTTTGATGTTTCGCTGGATCTGGCAAGATGCCAATCAACAGACCGATGTGGTCACGCTCACCCGCGAACTCTCCGATTTTGCCGATGCCAGTATTTGTGCCGCTAAACGCTTTGCATTAGGGCCTTTGCTGGCCAAGCACGGCGAACCGCTCGGTTATTCTGGTGAAGTTCAAGATTTAATAGTGATTGGTATGGGCAAACTAGGTGCTCAAGAACTTAATCTCTCTAGTGATATCGACCTGATTTTTGCCTTCGATGAACAAGGTGAAACGCAGGGCAGAAAATCCATCGATGTACAGCAATTTTGTATTTTGTGGGGACAAAAACTCATTTATCTGCTCGACCATATCACCGCAGATGGCTTTGTTTTTCGTGTTGATATGCGTTTAAGGCCGTGGGGCGATGGCTCAGCCTTGGCGATTAGTCATGTGGCCTTGGAAAAATACTTGATTCAGCATGGACGCGAGTGGGAGCGCTATGCGTGGATCAAAGCCCGTATTATCAGTGGGGGCGTTCATGGCGAACATTTGATGGAGATGACTCGGCCTTTTGTATTTCGTCGTTACGTCGACTATTCGGCATTTGAAGCCATGCGTGAAATGAAAAGCATGATTGAGCGTGAAGTCGCACGTCGTAATATCGCCGATGACATCAAGCTTGGAGCAGGTGGTATTCGCGAAGTCGAGTTTATTGTTCAGGTATTTCAGCTCATTTATGGCGGTTCAAAACGTGAGCTGCAAGATCGGCAGTGTTTGGTAAGTTTGCATCATCTTGGGCAAGTCGGGCTACTTACGCCTGAGGCAGTGGTGCAACTTGAAGATGCTTATCTGTTTCTCAGACGCGTCGAACATGCGATTCAGGCCTTGAATGATCAGCAAACCCAATCTTTGCCACATGATCCAGAGCTACGTCAGCGTATTTTGGATACCTTGCATTACCCGACTTGGGATGCGTTTTTAAATACACTCAACACCAAACGTGAAAAAGTCAGTGAACAATTTAAGCATTTGATTCAGGATGAAATAACAGCACCTGAGCAGACCGATACACAGCTTGAGCAGCGACTTGCAGAAGTGCTGGATGATGCATCTAAAAATTTAATTCACGAGTTTTGGCATGGCAATGCCCTAAAAAAACTACCTGCGAAAGCTGTACAGCGTTTAAAAGATTTTTGGCCATATTTGATTGAGGCAATTTTACAATCTGAACACCCTCAACTGGCCTTGATGCGTTTGATGCCTTTGGTCGAGTCGGTTATGCGCCGGACGGTCTATCTGGTCATGTTGATGGAAAGTCGCGGTGCCATGCAGCGTTTGGTCAAAATGGCTACCGTCAGTCCATGGATCTGTGAAGAACTGAGCCAGTATCCGGTATTGCTCGATGAGTTTTTGACCATGGATTTTGGCTTGCCTACCCGTCAAGATCTTGAAGACTCATTGCGTCAGCAGCTATTACGGATTGAGCTAGATCAAGTCGAAGAACAAATGCAGGTATTGCGCTTGTTTAAAAAAAGCAATGTCCTGACTGTGGCAGCCAGTGATGTACTGGCTGAAAGTCCACTCATGAAAGTTTCTGATGCATTGACCGATATTGCAGAAGTCAGTGTGGCGGCCACACTGCAACTGTCATATCAGACCGTGGCAAAAAAACACGGCTATCCACAAGATGTTACGGGTAAGCGTTGCTCAGCCGATCATTTAGGATTTGCCGTAATAGGCTATGGTAAGCTCGGTGGCATTGAACTGGGGTACGGCTCAGATCTGGATCTGGTCTTTATTCATTCTTTTGATGAGCAAGCCGAAACTGATGGCAATAAAACCATTACCGGATTTGAGTTTGCCATGCGGGTGGCACAGAAATTTCTCTCATACATGACCACACAAACGCTTGATGGTCGTGTTTATGAAATTGATACGCGACTCAGACCTTCTGGAGAGGCCGGGCTTTTAGTGACGAGTTTAAAAGCCTTTGAGCAGTATCAGCTTAAAAATGCATGGCTTTGGGAACATCAAGCGCTGGTTCGTGCGCGCTCGATTGCCGGTGAGCCTGAACTACGTGAAAAGTTTGAGGCGATTCGCTGTCAGATTCTGACTCAGCCGCGCGATGAAGCACATGTGCGCGCTGAAGTGCTCAAAATGCGTCAGAAGATGAAAGATCATCTAGGCTCATCAAATGAACAAAAAAAACATGGGATTTTTCATTTAAAACAGGATGCGGGAGGTATCGTTGACATCGAATTTATGGCACAGTATGTGGTTCTAGCATGGAGTGGGTCGAATTCTGATCTCGCCCATTTTTCCGATAATGTAAGAATTCTAGAAGATGCTGCTCAAGCAGGCTGCTTATCCAGTGAAGATGCCACAGCATTAATACACGCCTATCTAAGCGAACGAGCCGAGAGCCACCGTTTAGCACTTGCAAATCAATCCATGCAAGTGAACGCTGCGGATTGGCACGATACCCGAGTGATCGTTTGCAAGTTATGGCAAAGATTAATAGATCCAACGGCAAATTTTATGGCGTTGGAGAGTAAATAATTGTGTAAAAAAATTTGGAGTGTGTGCCATGAATTTGGCTGATCGTGATGGTTTTATTTGGCAAGATGGACAATTAATCGACTGGCGTGATGCAAAAATCCACGTCTTAACTCATACACTACATTACAGTATGGGTGTGTTTGAGGGTGTCCGTGCCTATGAAACGCCTCAAGGCACAGCAATTTTCCGTCTTAAAGAGCATACAAAACGTTTGTTAAATTCAGCAAAAATTTATCAAATGAAAGTGCCATTTGATCAAGCAACGCTTGAACAGGCACAAATTGATGTTGTACGTGAAAACAAGCTCGCATCATGCTACTTACGTCCACTGATCTGGATTGGTTCTGAAAAACTGGGTATCGCTGCAACCGACAATACTATTCATGCTGCTGTTGCGGCATGGAGCTGGGGTGCTTACCTTGGCGAAGAAGCAATGGCGAAAGGGATTCGTGTGAAAACATCATCGTTTACGCACCATCATCCTAACGTGACCATGTGTAAAGCCAAAGCGTCAGGTAACTATACCTTGTCGATTCTTGCACATCAGGAAGTCGCGCATTCAGGTTATGACGAAGCGATGTTGATGGACCCACAAGGCTATGTATGTCAGGGTTCTGGTGAAAACGTATTCTTGGTAAAAGATGGCGTGCTGCATACCCCAGATATCGCAGGCGGTGCGTTGGACGGTATTACACGTCAAACAGTGATTACTATTGCCAAAGACTTAGGTTATGATGTGGTTGAGCGCCGTATCACCCGTGACGAATTCTACATCGCCGATGAAGCGTTCTTTACTGGTACTGCCGCAGAAGTGACGCCAATTCGTGAATACGATGACCGTGAAATTGGTGAAGGATGCCGTGGCCCAATTACCACAGAAATCCAGAAAACCTTCTTTGATGCGGTTCAGGGTAAAAATCCAAAATATGAACACTGGTTAACTTACGTGAAGTAAGCGAATCAGTTAAGATCAAGGCGAAACGAAAGTTTCGCCTTTTTTTGTGGTTTTGGATAATTCAGATATGCAGATTGTGTACGTGAGTGACGGTAAAGCAGGGCATCGATCACAGGCACTGGGATTGTTTGGTGCGATTAAGCGCAAGGTGCCACATGCACAGTTACAAGAATTGCCACTCGATCAGTTACCGATAGGCACACTGATTTTTGCACTCTGGACGCATCGGTTGTCATACCTTGAACACGCACCAAATTATATTGTAGGGGTGGGCAGTCATACACATTTGCGGGTATGGTTGCTGGGTAAAATTTATCCAAAAGCCAAAACGATCATTTTGATGAAGCCGAGTCTGCCTATATCATGTTTTGATTACACCGTTGTACCAGCACATGATGGTGTTGCAGCATCGCCGCATGTATTGGTCACTCAAGGGGCACTTAATCCGCTTCAAAATGAGCAGCGTCATGTCACTGGACGCATTCTGATTGCACTTGGTGGAAGTTCTAAACGCCATCAATGGAACGAGGCGCAGGTACTCAAAGCCATTGAACAGATTGTGCAGCAGCATCCACAATCGAGCGTCATCTTGACCACATCGCGCCGTACCCCTGAAAATTTTCTGGCACATCTGGGCCAACAATCCTATGCAGCGCGATTAGATATTTATCCGGTGGAGTATACGCCGCAAGGCTGGATCTTTGAGCAAATGCAACTGGCCGATACGGTTTATGTGACTGAAGACAGTGTCTCCATGATCTTTGAAGCCCAAACTGCTGGATGTCGCGTGGGGGTGATTGCAATTGACCGGCTGAAATCTGATAGAATCACGCACATGATCGATCAACTGGCACATGATCAGATTACGGATGTTATTCGTCTACTGCATTATGCTGCTCCACTGAGTGAAGCCGATCGGGTGGCATCTCAAATTTTGGGCTTATCGAGTTCTTAAGTTAATGAAAATATTGCATATTGCAAATTTTGGTTTTAACAAGCAAGGCGCGCATTTCTACTGTACTGATCGTAAAATTTCGGCGGGACTGGTAGAAAATGGACATTTTGTTTACGATTTTAGTTTTCGTGACATGGCGCGCATGGGCACAATTTTTAAAACAAAAAAATTAGGTGCCAGTTGGGCCAATAAAGAAATTCTAAAAATTGTGAATAATCTGGAGCCTGATTTGGTATTGATCGGGCACAGCGACCTGATGAGTCCTGAAGTGCTTAAGCAGATCAAACAGCAATATCCAGAGACCAAAATTGCCTTTTGGTATGTCGATCCATTGTATCTAGAACATAAGCTTGATTTTATTCGTGCTTTTTCGCCGTATCTTGATGCGATATTTTGTACCACGGGTGGCACATACCTACAAAAACTGAAACAGCCGCATTTAAGTGTGGGGTATATGCCTAATATTGGGCATCATAATGTTGAAACATTAGTACAATTTGAAAATCAAAATACTGACAAGACCTTTATTTTTTGTGGTGTGGTGTACAAAGAACCTGAGCGCGAAAAATTCTTGAAAGATCTGGCCAATGCACTGACGCAGGCCCAAGTCAATTATCAGTACTATGGCTGCTTTGATCAGCCGGGGGTCTATGGTAAAGCTTATTATCAAGTGTTGTCAGAGTCGAAAATGGGGCTGAACTATTCGCGCCGAAATGATGTCACATTGTACAGCTCCGACCGCATTGTGCAACTGACCGGCAATGGCTTATTGACCTTTAGTCCGCGTATTCCGGGTTTTGAGCATTTATATACCGACCAGCATGTGGTGTATTTTGATGATCAGTTTGATCTGGCTAAAAAAATTCAGTTTTATGATCAGCATCCAGATCAAGCCGCACAGATTGCACGTGCCGGCTGGCAGCGAACACGCCAGAGCTTTAGTAGTAAACGAATTACGCAGTACATGCTGGAAGTAACGTTCCGCCAGCCCCTGACCGAAGCGTATGAATGGTCACATGAGGTTTATATATGATGTGGTTGTTGTATATCATCATCGGTTTGGTCATTTTGGCCGCGTTGCTTTATGTATTAGGCAATTACACTTTTTGGTTGCCATTTCGCTCCAATAAGTTACCCCGCATCGTGATGCTACATCAGGTCACGCCACATGCCCAAGCCTCGGGAATGAATATGCCACCCGAAAAGTTTGAGCAACTGCTGCAACTGCTGGTGAAAAAAAATGCGGTATTTTGCTTTGTATCTGAACTTGAGCAATATCGTGAGCAAAAAAATGTAGTGGCCCTGAGCTTCGATGATGGCTTTATGGATAATTACGTTTATGCCTATCCACTCTTAAAAAAATATCAAGCCAAAGCGACGATCTATCTGGCAACCCAGATTGAAGGCATTGAGGCATTGACCGTCGATCAGGTGCAGGAGATGGCTCGATCAGGTTTTATCGAGTTTGGGGCGCACACGCAGCATCATGTGAATTTATTAAAACTCGATGATGAAACGGCGTATCAGGAAATGCTGCATTCCAAACAGGATGTAGAAACGCTAGTAGGAGCATGTCCGAGTTTTGCCTATCCATTTGGCCGTTTTAATGAAAAGCATCAACAGATGGCCCGTAAGATTGGCTTTAAAAATGCCGTGTCTACACGTAAAAAGATCGAGCCCTATGATTCAGAGCATCCATTTAATATTCCCCGCGTGAGTACCCACGGCGCAATGAATGCCCTGCAAATGCGCATTGCGCTTGCCAAAGGACGCTATAAATTATGATCCCTAAAATTGCGTGTAGCGTGTATATCGTGACCCTCAATTGTGAGGCGTGGTTATTCAAGACCTTGCAAGGTGTGCAAGATTTTGATGAAGTCATTATTTTAGATTCGGGCAGTACCGATGCCACCTATGCCATTGCACAGCAGTTTGATAATGTGCACATTGAGCATCAGGACTGGCAGGGCTATGCGGGTCAAAAAAGTTTGGCCTTGGCCAAATGTCGCAATGATTGGGTATTGAATTTAGACGGCGACGAAGTACTTTCTGAAGGGTTAAAGCAGGAAATTGCTGAGGTGATTCAGCATAATCAGCTTGATGCCTTAATTACGCCGATTAACGATGTGTTTTTGGGTGTACCGAATAGTAAGCATACCAAGAAACATGCCAAGGTGCGTTTCTTTCGCAAGGCCAAAGGGCATTATGATCTGGCCAATAAAGTGCATGAAAATGTGATTGTAGAGGGTGAATCTCGCCGTGCCGTGCATGATATTTATCACTTTGGTGAGTCGAGTATTTTCGTCAAAGTAGAGAAAAACAATCAATACTCCAATTTAAAAGCCGCCGAAAAATTCCAAAAAGGTAAATCCCCAAGTTTGGCAAAACTTATATTGGTGATGCCGATGACGTTTATTAAGTCGTATTTTATCCGTCGTAGCTTTCTGAATGGCTGGCGCGGTTTTGTTAACAGCATGGTCAATGCCTTTTATGCTTTTTTAAAAGAAGCCAAATTATTTGAGCAAAGCATGAAAAACGATAAGAAATAAACGGATCATCGATGAAAATAGTGCAAATAATGGCCACCGACGGCGGTCGAATTGGTGGGCTTGAAAAACATACCTTTCAACTTTGTGAAAAGTTAGCAGAGGCGCATGAGGTACATCTGTTTTTAGATGATCACTATCGTGCGCAGGCACCGGTTGCGTCTAGTTTACATTGTCATTATTTTGATTTTTCTAAAGGACGCATGAATCTGTGTCTTTTATTGTCAATGTATCGAAAGCTTAAAAGCATACAGCCCGATCTTATTCATGCACAAGGCGGCAAAGCCTCTAAAATGCTGAATTTTTTACTCCCATTTTTAAAGTTACCGAGTGTCGCGACGATTCATGGTATGAAAAATAACATGAAAAGCTATCGTCACTTTTCTGAAGTCATTACGGTGAGTCAATCGGTTGCCAAAAAAATTCTGCCCGTCCGTTCTGTACATGTGGTACATAATGGCGTGTCGATTCAAGCCGTTCCAAATAAGCATCAGCAGTCGATCAAACCAATTCGAAAAGCAGTTGCAATAGGACGTTTAGATCCAGTCAAAGGCTTTGATCGCTTGATTGACGCTTGGCAAGATATAGATATGCAGCTTGAAATTTTGGGGGATGGTCCAGAACATGAGCAGTTATCTCAAAAAATTAGGGCGCTTAAACTTGAGCACAAAATTCATCTGCTCGGTCATCAGACCGATATTTACCGTTATTTAGCCTCCGCAAGCTTTGTGGTGATCAGTTCATCACGTGAGGGTGGGCCCATTATTTTAGCTGAAGCTTTATTGGCTAAAATTCCTGTCATTTCAACAGATGTAGGTATGGTAAGGGAGTTTATTCCAGAAGCATATATTGCAGCTGGCTTTGATGTCGAGCATCTGCGTCAATTGATCAACGAGGCGGTAACGCACCTTGATCAACTCGACCAAGAATTCCAAACAGCCTTTCATCGAGCAGCAAGCCAGCTCTCACTTGATGCCATGACCCAGCACACATTAAAGGTGTACCAACAGGCATTAAAGCGAGTTTAAGTCAGTTATTTTTGTTTGGGTGTTAAGCGAATTGCATCTAATACCACAAAATTGGAATGAACATCGATGGTGTGACAACCATCATCTTCTGCTTGCCAATCGGGCAGTACGGTTTCAATTAATTCTTCGGCATATTCAGATGGGCTTAAAGTTAAAATACGCTTGAGTTCGATATGCCCGCCGTAGCGTTTGAGCGAATCCTGACTTGGTCGAACCAGCATGTCTTTGTAGATGAACGGTTTACCTGCCATTCGACATTGTAACTTTCCAGTGCATACTGGGTTTTGTGGATGCTCTTTCCACTCAGGCTGTAATAAATTTTCGGTAAAAAACAAATCCAGACGATCACCAAATTTTTTGCAATTTCTGCGTGTGGATGTAAACAGATACCATAAGCCTTCATGATAAAACGGGGTGGTATCTACAGCCTCAATATTGTCCATGAGCACTGAATGTTGCTCCCACACAAAGGGGAATTTTGTGCATTTCCAGAGCTCGATGGTTTTATTGGCTGTTGTTTCTGGAATCATGTACCAGTCATGATCTATTTTAAAAACACAGGGATAAGAAAGGTGATAATCCAGTTTTAATACGGCGGTCGGTTGGGTATATGTGCCATCTTTAAATACTTCTAAGACAGACAAGAATCCTACTGGATGCTGGTCGTCGACCTCTTCAAAAAATATAAAATGACGGCCATCTTCTTCGGCATAGAAACTGTCTGCAAAAGTAAAGCGACGATGGGAGTGGATCTCAAACAGATCATTAAGTTGATCTAAACCTGAAAAGGGCTGAGCTAACCACCCAAAACGTATGTACCAATGTGAATCAAAGGTTTTATCTTGTTTTTTTTGTTGGTATTTATACCATTTTTTTAGAATTTCACGCTTTATCATCAAATTTTACACTCGAAAAAAGAAAAATTAAGTAAAATGTCGACGTTTATTTTAGCATTTGATTGAAATGAAAAAATATTTAATTAGTATTGAATCGCAAGACAGTAAAAGGCTACAAGGATTTTACGAACAACGGACTTTTCATAACTATAAAGATGAATTTAAACAATTCGGAATTATTGGAAAAAACTTAACTGTTAGCCAATATTTTGAAATGGGTGTTGCAGGTAAAAACAAGCCCATGACGCCTGGTGAGCTGGGCTGTACACTTTCTCATTTAGAAGCACTCAAAGATTTTCTTAGTTCCGATGAAAAGTATGCGATCATTTTTGAAGATGATGTCATCGAACGTTTCGAAATCAATTTTGAGGATTTAGAAGTAAAGTTAGAAGAACTACATCTGGGTAAAAATTTTCTGTTTAGCCTAGGCGGTATTCAAATGAAGATTTGTCGAAAAGTAAAAGGACAATTCATCAATAAAAATATCCTAGACCAAAAAGTTTTAAAAGTAGATCCCTTTTTTTATGAAAACTTAGCCTATGCTTATGCCTATATAGTTGATCGTGGGATGGCTAAAATATTGTTAGATTTTCATTCTTCCCCAAGAGTTTATGATCAATGGTTTGATCTTATAATAGTATCTAAAAACCAATTCAGCATTTATGTATCCTTTATTTTTGATCATCCTAAGATTGATAACATAAAAGAGAGAAGTTATCTTGAGAATGAAAGAGATAAATTGATAACAACGAAATTTAAATCCAATTTAAGCTATTTTTATATTAAAAAAAAGTTAAGAGGATTATGTCTTAAAACCTATGAACTAAATAGTTAAATATTGAGGGAAATCATCTTGAAAAAATATCTTATTAGTATTGAAACATATGATAGTCCAAGATTGGAAAATTTTTTTTCCCAAACTATCTTTCGTAAATATAAAAATGAATTTATAAAAATTGGTATTAAGGGTAAAGACTTAACTGTCAATGAGTATTTTGATCTAGCAATTTCAGGACAAAAAAAAGCTCTGAGTCCTGGGGAATTAGGTTGCACATTATCTCACGTTGAAGCTCTTAAGAATTTTATTGAAAGTAATGAAAAATATGCTTTAGTACTTGAAGATGATGCTATCCAAATTCAAGATTTGGATTTAAAACAATTAGAATTTGAAGTAGAAAACTTGAGTTTAAAAAACTGTTTCTTTATGAGTTTAGGGGGGATTCAACTTAAGGTAAATGACCGTATTTATGGTAAAATACAAAATAATAAAATTTATAATAAAAATATTTTAAAACTTCATAATTTTAGTATATGTAGCTTATCTTACACTTATGCATATATTGTGGATAGAGAAATGGCTCAAGTACTAATTGACTATCATCGAAAACCACATGTTTGTGACCAATGGGATGAATTATATCAATTCAACTCTGAGATCAATTTTTATGCTACTTTTCTATTCGACCATCCTGAGATAGAAAATCATACACCTTTAACGAGTAGTATAGAATTTGAGCGAAAAAAATTATTAGAAAAAAATAGAAGGGAAAGAGGTTTTCTTGAAAAATTGAATAGATCATTAAAGAAAAGGTGGCTAAAATTGTTTTATGAAACATATCGTAATTGATAAAGATATAATTGGTTGTATTTATGAGTTTTAGAAAAAAATATTATAGCTTATTTCGATTTTTTTATAGAGAGTGGTTTTCTTCTATAAGAAAATATAAAGTAATATATGAGGAAAATAAAAAAATTTCTTCAAAAAATATTTTGATCATCGGTATTTATTTGACTGACTATGACAATCAAGCACGTACATTGGTGAAACAGTTCCGTCAATCTAAAATCCATAATATTAAACAGGTATGGTACGCTATTGGTATTAAAGATTTACCAAATGATATGAAAGATGTAACCATCGGACATTCTAGAAAAAAAATTCCAAAATTTACTTTATTAAATTTAATACTTAAAAACTTAGATTACAAAAATTATGACCTTATAATTTTTTCAGACGATGATATTTTTGTTCGTGAAAATTTTATTGACACATATACTTATCTATTAGATAAATATCAATTCAAATTAGCACAACCTGCTAGAACGAAGTATAGTTACTATGATCATAAAATATGTTTGCAAGCGAAGGAAAAAGTTATAGCCCGAACTACAAACTTTGTCGAAATTGGTCCTATTTTTTCAGTTTCTCAAGATATTTTTAATAAAATTTTACCCTTTCCTGAGGAAAGTCCAATGGGATATGGATTGGATTATATTTGGCCTATTATATCACGAGAGAATAATTTCAAAATTGGGATTATAGATGCATCGCCTGTAGATCATAGTTTTAGAGAACAAGGCAAAACCTATTCTTCAAATAACAATCTTTACCAAATGGAGAAGTTTTTGAAGGATAAAAAGAGTACTTTTCATGAGGAAAAGTTAGTTTATAAAACTTTCAGCTAAATGGATTTTAGTCGCTGTTAATTTTATCAATTAACAGCGATAGCCTACTTATTATCCGCATTTCCTTTTAACACCATATAAATGAGTGCAACAAAAATCAGTAGTGCACCAGCCAAGCTACTCACACAGAAAAATAGAATGCGTTGATTCGTATCTAAATTGAACAGTTCGTTGGCCAAGATATAACGCATAAATAACCATTGTGCTAATGAAAAACCAATAACCACGAGCGCGTGACGACGCACATCAGAACGCATAGCCATAATGAGTTATCCAAAGGGAGAGAAAGCTATATTATGCCATTCGACGGTAGTCAGCTCAACAGAATCGTCTAATTTGAGAATCTTATCGGTAATAAAAGTAACAAATTATCACTATGTGCTAATTATGAAGATTATTTAACGTGATCTCACCATAAATTCATTTTATTTCTTAAACTTTGGCTTTAAATGCTGTTCGTTTTTGAGATTGTGCCATTGAGCTTGGGGATAAAGATTTGAAACATCCAATTGATTTTGTAATGATTTGGGTCGATTCAAATGATATGAATTGGAAAAAAGAATTTGTTCGCTTCAAATACAAAGACGCTGTTTTTACAGACGACTTGTTAGATGAACAGTGCCGATATCGTGACTGGGAAAATTTACAATATTGGTTTAGATCTGTAGAAAAATACTGCCCATGGGTCAGAAAAATTCATATCGTAACATGCGGACACTTTCCAGAATTTCTAATGAAAGAGCATCCAAAACTCAATTTCGTTACACATGATCAGATTATCGATGCAGCCTGTTTACCTACATTTAGCTCTCATGTCATCGAAATTAATCTTCATAAAATTGAAGGTTTGGCTGAACATTTCGTCTATTTCAATGATGATATGTTTATCACTCAGCCACTTCTTCCTGAGTTTTTCTTTCGAAAAGGACTGCCTTGTGATGGGCTTGTTTTACAACCTTTGATGGTGGTGGGTGAAGAAAACTTTTTGGGTGCAGTCACCCTCACAGATGTTGCGATTATTAATAAATATTTCAATAAACGCCAGCTTTTCAAACAGATGCCTCGTGCATTCTTTAATCTTCATTATCGGTTTAAAAATAACTGGACTAATTTTTTAGAGCTTTATAATCGAAAATTTTCAAATTTTTATAATACGCACTTACCACAACCTTTTTTAAAATCGATATTTAATGAAGTGTGGGAAAAAGAGCAGGATTATTTACAACACGTATGTACGCATCGTTTTAGAGAGCCATTAGATGTAAATCAGTATCTATTTCGGATGTGGCAATTATGCTCTGGAAAATTTTATCCGGTTGATATACTTGATCGAGGTCAAAATTATGATCTTAAGTTTGAATCTTTAACCGAAATAAAAGAGGCTGTCAAAATGCAAAAACTGGCTCAAGTTTGTTTAAATGATCATGAGCATGTACAAAATTTTGAACAGTTAAAAGCTGAAATTATTGAAATTTTTTCTGATCAATTTAATTTACCATCTAGTTTCGAGCGCTAAAGATATAAGAACACCCCGAGAGTTGAATTAAAGTTTTCAACTGTCAGGGTGTAAGACTTAAAGCAGATAGCTTAATTCATTAAACTAAAATCAAGCCTCTTTCTTTGGCTGCTCGCGTAAACGAATACCCAAATCACGTAGTTGATTCGCTTCAACTGGTGCTGGTGCCTGAGTCAATGGACATTCAGCAGTCTTGGTTTTCGGAAATGCAATCACATCACGAATTGAAGACGCACCAGTCATGAGCATGATTAAACGATCTAGACCAAATGCCAAACCACCATGTGGAGGCGCGCCATAGCGCAAGGCATTCAGTAAGAAGCTAAACTTCTCTTCGGCTTCTTCGTCTGAAATACCCAATGCTTCAAAGATGGCTTTTTGCATTTCAAGCGTATAAATACGCAATGAACCACCACCGACTTCAGTACCATTCAAGACCATGTCATAAGCAACAGAAAGTGCTTCACCCGGATTTGCTTTCACATCTTCAACGCTTGATTTTGGCAGCGTAAATGGGTGGTGAACTGAAGTCCATTTACCATCATCTGTTTCTTCAAACATTGGGAAGTCGACCACCCAAAGCGGCGCCCATTCACAGGTTGCAAGTTTAAGGTCGTGACCGATTTTCACACGAAGTGCACCCATGGCATCATTTACCACTTTGGCTTTATCAGCACCAAAGAAGACGATATCGCCGTTTTCTGCACCTACACGCTCAAGCAATTGCATCACGATCGGTTCAATGAATTTCACGATTGGAGACTGTAAGCCTTCTACGCCTTTTTCAATTTCATTGACCTTGATGTAAGCGAGGCCTTTAGCGCCATAAATGCCTACAAATTTGGTGTATTCATCAATCGCACTACGTGGCAAAGCGCCTGCGCCCGGCACGCGAAGTGCTGCAATACGGCCTTTAGGATCTTTGGCTGGACCCGCAAATACTTTAAACTCGACGTCTTGCATCAGATCTGCAACATCAACAAGTTTAAGCGGAATACGCAAGTCTGGCTTGTCCGATGCATAGTCACGCATCGCTTCGCTGTAAGGCATACGCTGGAACTTGTCGAACTTGATACCGAGCAATTCGTCAAACAGCTTAACGGTCATGCCTTCCATTAGATCCATAATGTCATCATCATTTAAGAATGATGTTTCGATGTCGATCTGGGTAAATTCAGGCTGACGGTCTGCACGCAAGTCTTCGTCACGGAAACACTTTGCAATTTGGTAGTAACGATCAATACCGCCCACCATCAACAATTGTTTGAACAACTGTGGTGATTGTGGAAGAGCATAGAAACTTCCATTTTGTACGCGGCTTGGAACCAAATAGTCACGTGCGCCTTCAGGTGTTGCACGCGTTAAGATTGGGGTTTCAACATCTAAGAAACCATGATCGTCTAGGTAGTTACGAATCAGGTTGGTCACTTTAGAGCGAAAACGCAAACGATCTAGCATTTCTGGACGACGAATGTCCAAGAAACGGTATTTTAAACGATGCTCTTCAGAAATATTAATATTGTCATCATTTAATGGAAATGGCGGAGTTTCAGATTGTGCGAGAACTTCGATCTCTTTGCCCAACACTTCAATTTGACCACTGACCATATTTGAATTTTCAGTGCCCTCATAGCGGCGACGTACACGACCCGTAATTTTCAGTACAAACTCAGAGCGTACTTTATCTGCGGTCGCAAATGCCTCTGGCGTATCTGGGTCAATAACCACTTGAACCAAACCATCGCGGTCACGCATATCAAGGAAAATCACACCACCATGATCTCGGCGACGGTGTACCCATCCACATAGGGTTACGGTTTGGTCAATTTGGGCTTCTGTTAAAGAGCCACAGTAATGAGTTCGCATCATGTCGTAAAAATCCAAACTATATTGGCTGTTGGGGCGTATACGTAAACAGCGTACCGCCAGTGAATCAGCGATTATGCCTTTTTGAGTGGCGGGTCACAAGAACTAGCGCCAAAAACTGCAAAAAATGCGCTATTTTTGAACGGATTTAATCAACTTTGTGAATCTGGTTGTGTGGAAAAACCAAACCATGCCAAAAATACAATTGACCATAGCGCCATACTGCCAAGAAACCCGCGGAAAAAGTAATTGATCGATTTACCCACATGATCGTAGGTTTCTGCTTTCCACGAATCGAGGCTAAGTGGTTCGGCATAGCCCATCACCCAATATAGGCCGCTTAACATAGAAAAAATAAACGCAGTCCAGCAAAAACGCTGAATCAGTCGTGATACCAGTTTAGTCTGCTGATGCTGCTTAAAATAGTGTAAACACATCCAGATTAAAATTGGCAGAGTTACCACCGAAGTACCAATCTGCATGAGCATATGTACATGGGTATGATAGCCCAAAATCGAAATTTCTCTGCTCAGTGCATCTTGAAAGACAAAGGTTCGAAAATCGGCATGGGTAAAACCATCCCAAATAATATGTGTGGCTGCGCCAATTAAAACTGAAACCACACAGCCAATCAGAAAGCCACAGGTACGGTCTAGAGTATTCAGATTAAGTGGATCGTGTAGAGACAGCCAGCGATAGATAAATGGACGATACAGCACATACCACACCGCACAAAACAACAGCCCAACCAACAGATTAGGCACAATCATCCCAGACCACTCATGACTGATGGTCAAGCTGGCATTGGTAAATAATCGAAACAGATCGGGAGTCATACAGCCGATTGCCAGAGCAGCAACAGGTAAGCGCTGGCCGCTCAGTTTGGCAATGGGAGGTGCCAAAATGGCATGTGAAAGCGTAAACGGCATATTGAAAGCAAAATTATTTTGTCTTTTAGGTCGCGCCTAGTGTAGTCGACAATGCAGTTTGAGAATGTTTTTTATTGCAAAAATAGTGCAATGTTATAATATTACAAAAATTAAGCAAATTTTAAGATTTTAAGAATTCGAGGGGAATCCAATGTTGTTCACCAGAAGTGTGCTCACACTTTCAATTTTTGCTGCATTGTCGAGTGTGGTACATGCGGCCAATGACACAAACACCGTATCAAAACTCAAAACTATCGAAGCAACCGCGCATCCATTGGTTCAAACTGCGGTCGATTATGCTGCGGCAGACAATATTATTCAAAATCAGCAATTGGTACAGGGCGGCGCTACCATTGGTGAGGCGTTAAGTGATCAGGTGGGTGTGTATTCGAACCAGTTTGGTCCTGGCGCAAGCCGTCCTGTCATTCGTGGTCAAGACAGCGCACGTGTGAAGGTATTACAAAACGCCTCGGAAACGATTGATGTTTCAACCTTGTCTCCAGATCATGCCGTGATGGTCAATCCGATTTTAGCCAAGCAAGTTGAAATTGTACGTGGGCCTTCAACGTTGCTGTATGGTGCAGGTACAGTCGGTGGACTCGTCAACGTGACAGACAACAAGATTCCCACCCAAATGCCTGAACAAGGATATGAAGGGCAGGTGGGACTGCGTTACAACACGGGCAGCGACGAGAAGTTAGGGAGTGCAGGCTTAACGGTAGGTTTAGGCGAGCAAGTTGCATTAAGACTTGAAGGCCTGAAGCGAGATGCCAATAATTACATTGCACCGAATTATCTGCATGAAGGTGAAAAAGAGCGTCGCGTTGACAATACCTTTGCCAAATCTGAAGAGGCGACAGTAGGTTTGTCTTGGATTCATGATCGCGGTTTTACCGGCATTTCTTATACCAACCGTCAGGATAAATATGGCTTACCCGGTCATAGCCATGAATATGAGAGCTGTCATCCGCATGGTTTAAAATTGCATTGCGGCAGTCACGATGATCATGACCATGAAAATCATGCCGCAGAAGAGGGTCATGACCACGATCACGAACATGCACACGATCATGCAGGGCCATGGGTCAATTTAAAATCAGAACGCTACGATTTTAGAACCGAACTGAATGATCCCTTTTCTGGCTTTAGCAAACTACGTGCACAAGCCAGTTATACCGATTACAAACATGATGAAATCGAAGAAGGAGAGGCCGCAACCACTTTCAAAAGCCAAGGTTATGATGCACGTCTAGAATTGGTACATCAGCCTTTAGCCAAGTGGGAAGGCGTGGTAGGTGCACAGTTTGGTCGTCAGAAACTCGATATTACTGGCGAAGAGTCGCTCTTTGCTGGCCCGAGTACTACCGACAAATGGAGTCTATTTGCACTTGAACATACCCAGTGGAACGATGTGCATTTTGAAGTGGCTGCGCGTTTTGATCAGCAAAAAATCGATATCGATTCTCCGCAAAAAAACTATGATGATCATGCCTTTTCGTATTCAGGCGCTGCCAACTGGGCGTTTGCACCAAATTATAAATTATCCTTTGTCGCATCACATCAAGAACGGATGCCACTGGCGCAAGAGCTATATGCCAATGGTAAACATTTGGCCACCAATACCTATGAACTGGGCAATCAAAACTTAAGTACTGAAAAATCCAACAACCTCGAGCTTGGCTTTCACTACGATGCAGATAAGCTAAATTATCATGTGCATGTGTTTCATAACTGGTTTGACGACTACATTTATGCCCGCACGTTGGATCGTTTTGAAAACTTCCGTCTGGTTGAATACACGCAAGATCAAGCACGTTTTTATGGTGTGGAGGGAGAGTTGTCTTATCAACTTTCTCCACGCTATACAGCCACAGTATTTGGTGACTATGTACGTGCCAAAATTGAAACCGAAGGCAATGCCCCACGTATTCCAGGTGGCCGTTTAGGTACGCGGGTCAATGCAGACTTTGGAGATGGTTTTTCTGGCTTAGCCGAATATTTCCATGTGTTTAAACAAGACAAATTTGCGGCTTTTGAGAATGAAACCGCGGGCTACAACATGGTGAATTTAGGCTTGGCGTATACGGCACGTGCCAGCAATCGCACTGATTACCGTGTCTATGTGAAAGCCAATAATTTACTTGATGAAACGGTGTATAACCATGCGTCATTCTTGTCGAATCTTCCGCAGGTGGGGCGTAACTTTACTGTAGGCGTCGATTTTAGCTTCTAAGTAATTGATGAAATTAACAATGTTTCACGTGGAGTGCCCTAAGGGCGCTCTGCATGATTTAAGTTAACCGCTATACCGTTTTGGCCTTCATATTTGCATTAAAATCACCTTAATTTTCAATCAAAGCCATAAAACTCAAGCTTTGAATGGAAATATAAATACCCAGTTAAATTTGCTTGTAAAAAAATAGATATATTATAACGTAACGAGTGATTGGCTTTTGGAGCATCACGATGCTTACTCGTTCTCATGTCTTTGCACTTTCTATTCTCTCACTATCGATTCAGCATGCTTTTGCACAAACCACACCCAGTGATGCTGCTGTCAACGATTTGCCAACCATTGAACTTCAAGCTCAAGCTACGCCCAAACAGCCGTTCAATGAGACGGCTGGAGATGTAAGTGTGGGACGCGATCAACTGATTCAAGGCGGAACCACCATCGGTAACGCCTTGAATGGTCAATCGGGAGTTTACTCGGCGCAATATACAGGTGGGGTGAGCCGGCCTGTGATTCGTGGCTTAGATGGTGCACGCGTCAAAATTACCCAAAATGGCGGTGATACGCTCGATGTTTCCTCGGTTTCTCCCGACCATGCCGTGACGGTCAATCCTAATGCAGCCGATCAGATCCAGATTTTAAAAGGCCCTGAAGCGCTGCTCTATGGTGCAGGCTCTGTGGGTGGATTGGTCAATGTCATCGATCATAAAATTCCATCTAAAATGCCAGACAACGGGTATGAAGGGCAGTTGGGTGTTCGCTACAACACGGGTGATGATGGTTTGGTTTATTCAGGTGATTCGACTGTCGCACTGGGCAGTCAGTTTGCATTGAATGTGGGCGGTTTAAAGCGTGATGCCAACGATTATATTTTGCCGCATGATTTGCAGGAAACATCGCGCCGTGAAGACAATACCTATGCCAAATCTAATGATTATCATGCCGGACTGTCATGGATTTATGATCGGGGCTATACCGGAGTTGCCTATAGCGAACGACACGATCGCTACGGGATTCCGGGAGATAATCCGTTATATGGTTTATGTAAACCCAGTGCAGGCAAGCTCGATTGCGGCACTTTAGCTGATCAACAGGCCGCTTTGCAGGAGCAAGATGGCGCGGCAGCATGGATTAATCTTAAAGAAAAGCGATACGATTTCAAAACTGAGCTGAATGATCCATTTGCAGGGTTTTCCAAGCTGGCTGCACAGGCCACTTATACCGATTACCAGCATCAGGAAATGGACGGAGACGAACCAGATACTACCTTTATCAGCAAAGGCACCGATGCCCGCATTACCTTAGACAACATGGCTTGGGCAGGCTGGACTGGGCAGTTTGGCACACAATACACTCAGCAAAAACTCACCATTAACGGTGATGAAGCACTCATGGACCCAACTGTCACCAAACGCTATAGCGTGTTTGGTATGCAGGAAAAACAAGTTGATCAACTACATTTTCAGGTGTCATCGCGTATCGATCATCAAACCATTGATATCGATGGCAATGATGTAGATGTGGGCGCCAAAAATTATACTGGTACGGCGTACTCCTTGGCGGGTTCAATCGACTGGGCATTTAAGCCAAATTACAAGCTGTCTTTGACAGGCTCACATCAAGAGCGCCTGCCGCTGGCGCAAGAGTTATATTCGAATGGCGCACATATGGCCACCAATACCTATGAGTTAGGCAATGACGATTTGCAAAAAGAAAAATCGAATAATCTTGAACTCGGTTTACATTTTGACAATGACCAAGGCCTTAAATATAACTTGAGTGCTTTTCAAAGCTGGTACAACAACTTTATCTATGCCAATACCTTAGATCGTTTTCAGGACTTTCGTCTGATTCAATACGATCAAACCGATGCCCGCTTTTACGGAGTAGATGGAGATGTGAGCTATCAACTCAGTCCACGCTACAATGTGGGGGTATTTGGGGATTATGTACGCGGCAAGCTAGATGATGCTGGAAATGCCCCACGTATTCCGGGTGGACGCTTAGGCACGCGGATCAAGGCAGATTTTGGACAGGGTTACTCAGGAACAGCCGAGTATTACCATGTCTTTGGTCAGGATGATCTGGCCAATTACGAAACTGAAGGCAAGAGTTACAACATGCTGAATCTCGGATTGGCGTATGATGGGCAAATCAATACCAAAACGGGTTATCAGCTTTATGCCAAAGCCAATAATCTGCTTGACAGCAAAGTATATCTACACGAGTCATTTTTATCGGATGTTCCACAAATCGGGCGTAATTTTACCATGGGCATCAACTTTAATTTTTAATGTGTTTATCGCTACACACATAAAGGAAAGCCTCGGCTTTCCTTTTGTTTTTAAGCAGATTGACGCGCAGAATTAACCAAATCAGTCTTGAAACATCTCACGAGACTCTCTAGTCTGAACCCAGTGATTGGGATAACTTGTTATGCGTATTTTTCAACGAATTCATACCAAACTGAATTGGTCTGGGCGCCGTTATTTTTCTTTAATTGTCGGGATGTTGGTTTTAGGCTATGTTGCATCGGCAATTTATCATATCTATAAGCCCTTGCCGCAAGGCCTCAATTATAGCGGTAAGCTACGACATGCCGAACTCAAGTTTTTAGCAGATCAAACGTTTCTCGATGCACAGGGGCGTCAACAATACGATCATCAGATCTTTGATCAAATGTTGGCGCTGATTCAGCAAGCCAAGAGTACCATTGTGCTGGATATGTTTCTGTTTAATTCAGAGGTAGGTGACAGCAAAATTTCACAGCGTCCTCTGATGCAAGAGCTGACACAGGCATTAATTCAAAAGCGCCGTGAGCATCCGAATATACAAATTGTGTTTATTACCGATCCGATCAATTCTGTTTACGGGGGTATTTTTCCTGAGCAATATCGTCGGCTTCGTCAGGCAGGCGTCGATGTGATTGAAACCAATCTGACTCCGCTGCGTGCTTCAAATCCGACTTGGTCTGGCCTGTGGTATTTATGCTGTCAAGGCATTGGGAACAACGTCGAAAAAGGCTGGTTGCCCAATCCCTTTGGCCAACAGAAAATCACCCTTCGTAGTTATCTGGCACTGGCCAATTTAAAAGCCAATCATCGAAAAACCATGGTGGTCGATACCGATCAAGGCTGGAAAAGTCTGATTACGTCTGCCAATCCGCACGATGGCAGTTCGCGTCATTCTAATGTTGCTGTGGTGGTCTCTGGCCCGACGGCAATGGATGTGTTGCAATCTGAACAAAGTGTGGCTCAAATGTCGGGTGGTACATCACCTGTTGTGATTATGGGTGAAATCAATTCACCCACGACTGAGCCTCAGGTGCAGCTTTTGACCGAAGCGGCAATTTATCACGCTGTTTTAGATTTAATTCAGCGTGCCAAAGCCAAAGATCAACTAGATCTGGCAATGTTTTATTTGTCTGAGCGCCAGATTATTTCGGCTTTAAAGGCAGCACACGAGCGTGGGGTAAAGGTTCGGGTGTTACTAGACCCGAATAAAGATGCCTTTGGTCGACAAAAAAATGGAATTCCAAATCGGCCTGTGGCCTCCGAGTTGCATGCCGCAGGTATTCCGGTACGGTGGTGTGATACGCATGGCGAGCAGTGCCACAGCAAAATGATCATCAAATCCAGTGCGACTCAAGCTGAAATGATTTTGGGTTCAGCGAATTTTACCGCAAGAAATCTGAAAAATTATAATCTGGAAACAGATATCATGGTCAAAGGTCAAACGCAGGCAGCCGTTTTTCAGGATGCTACTCGATATTTTAATACAGCGTGGTCAAATCTGAATGGCCGTCAGATGAGTGTGGACTATTCTCAATATGCCGATGAATCCCAACTGAAGTATTGGACCTATCGATTTATGGAGTGGTCGGGTCTTTCGACGTTTTAAGTTTTAAAGAGAGGCATCGCCTCTCTTTGCTTTTTAATGCGTAGGAGGAATCAGTTGATCGAGTTCTTGCGGGCTCATTTGATCAAGCTCATCTAGGCTGGTTTTGATTTTCCACTGACTTTCGTCTTCAACTGGATTTGGCAAGCGCGCCTCTAACCAGTCACACACCACATCGGGACTAAACTCAGGGTGATCACATTCAATGACCCATGCCAAAAAGTCTTTGGCTTCACCGTTCATATACGGGGGAGGTGATACCGGAAAAAACTGTGTGGGCAGACGTTCATTGGTCGAGAGATAGTTCAGTACATGCCCAAGCTCTTGTACGGTTTGCCATGCTAAAGCATGTTCGGTGTCGATGCTAAATTTAATCCACCATGCATGCTCACCGTTTGTGCCGTGCGCTGAAATGCGCTCTTGCTGAATACTTGGGACTTTACTAAAAAACTGATAAAGACGTTCAAAATTTAATTCTGCCACTGTATCTTGTTCCATGCTCCACATTGCAGCTTAGTATAGTCGCTATTTTATATCGATAAAGCCCGATTCTTGTGCATAGACGATTTATATACAGTTTGTCATGTAGGGTCTGACTGGTTTTCCTCTACACTAGAGAAGATAACTGTATGGTTTGGGAGAGGCGCATGTTGATTCATATCGTTCGAAACCTGCGACGCGTGATGATGATTACAGTATGCTCAACGAGTCTTTGGGCACACGATGATCGAATGCAACAGCAGTCAATACGCCCAAATACATCTTACTCACCATCTGCGCCTGTTGTTGGATTTTCTAATCAAAAGGTGCCTCCGGTTTATCCGTCACGCTCGGCGAATCAGCCTCCTGTACCCTCCGTCGGCTTTAGCAACCAACAAGTGCCATCTCCTCGTCCTTATCGACCCCATCATTGGCATACTGGACAACCTCGCTACGTATTTGTAGTGGGCCAAATTTTACCGATTGAATATCGTGATGACCGCTATTGGGTCGAAAACTGGTCCGACAATCGCTTGTATCAGCCACCGCAAGGTCGTCGCTGGATTCTGGTAGATCAGCATTATCTTCTTATTTCCTCACCAGATTTTACAATTGAAGGTATTCGCTAATCGTTTTTGAATGTACGAGCCTTTGATTGTGCTGGCTTTATTTCTTGAAAATGGTCTTGAGATAAAAATGAGAATGAATCTTAGGTGTTACATCTCTTCATGATTTCTTTATGATGATTACAATCAGATAGTAAAGCCTGTGTTTTTGTCCATCCTTTCTTCTTGGGCGGCCATTACCATGAGTCTATAGAGAGATGAAGAAAGGACATCCAGATGAATACTGTATTCAAAGCGCTTGTGGTATCTACAATGATGTTAGGGGTGTCGGTTACTGCGTTTGCAGGCCCTGACTGGGATCGTGGTCATGGCCCACGTGATCGTCACCATGCACCTGCTGCCAAATGGGATCATGACCGCCGTCATGATAACGGTCATCGTGACTACCGTGAGCATCGTTTTCAGCGCGGTGATCGCTTACCAGCGGCATGGCGTCATGACCGCTATCAAGTGAACAACTGGCGTGCCTATCGCTTGAAAACTCCACCGCGTGGTTATCACTGGGTGAGAGCAGATGGTCGTTATTTACTGGTTTCAAACTACAACCATCGGATCTATCAAGTTTACTAATTTGATTCAATTTAAGAGCCACCGCCATGCGGTGGTTTTTTTTATATCTAGAGGATGACTGACGCTACTTCTCCATGATTTTAAGCTAAGTTACATCGTGGCAAAAACAATAACAATTGCTTGCACTACACGCTGATTTATACATTATTTATCCTTGCCATAGTTTTATGCTGATTCAAGCGTCACATGCTGTGGACATTTCGAAATGAAAAAAATTATCGCTGCTTCACTCGCTGTCGTCCTGCTTGGAACTTCCACTTTATCCTTAGCAGATCCACCTGATTGGGCCGGTCATCAATGGAACCATGAGCATGATGGGCCATATCATCATCCAGATTGGCGCCGAGATGATTGGCATCGTGGTGACTGGCGATCTTATGGGCCACCCCCACACATGCGTATTGTAGAAAACCGGTATTACTATGCTTCGCCAGCTCCGCATTATTATCGCGTGCATGAGGGTTTTCGTCCCGGTTATCGCTTACCGCCGCAGTATTACTCCGACCGTTACTATGTAAACAACTGGTATGACTATCAATTGCCTCCACCACCGCCACAGCATCGTTGGACGTACATTGATGGTCGCTATGTACTGGTGGCTGTCGCAACCGGCATTATCGCGCAGATTTTGCTGGCGCATCGTTAATTTTGACAGCTTAACAAGCCCATACTGCTTGAGGCAGGATGGGCTTTTCTATGCCAGTTCATCGTCTTCAGGACGTGGTGTTTTGCCTTGTTCTAAAGGACGTGTCTGATGCTTTTCACGGATCACAGAGGGGAAGTTCCATGAGGCATAACGTACAATCAAAATGGCTAAGGCCAAGATCAGAATTGAGCCGGTAATGATCAACTGGCTAACATCTGCTTTATGGTTATGCTGAATATCTGAAATGAGCAATCGTGTTAGGGCGGTTATGGCTACATAAATTAAAAAACGTACTGGCATATGGTTGGTTTTAAAATAAATCCCGACCATTGCGCCCAATTCCAAATAAATAAACAACAGCAAAATATCATCAATGGTGGCGTAAGATTTTACTGTGAAAATATCAATGGTGGTGTGAATAGCTGACCACACTACCATACAACCAATAATAAACAGGGCAATATAGTGAAATGCTTCAACAGCATAGTTGCCAAAGCGATCGAGTAACGCTTCAAGCCTGTTTGGACGTTTAGAAGAAGACATAAATGAACTCGGCAATCAATTAAAGGTATGATGTACACCAAGCAAATTTCATGCGCATGACACAAGACATTAGGCTCAAGTGGATGTTTTTAAGCCTTTTGGCCGAAATTTAGATCAAAAATATAAACAAGGGGGAATGAATGTATCTACCGCCACATTTTGAAGTGAATGATATACGGGAGTTACAGACTCTCATCAAGCAGAATCCTTTGGGAACCTTGATTGTGACAGATGATCATGGTGAGTTAGAGATTAATCATTTACCGTTTGAGCTAGATATGTCTGTAGCAACTGCTCATACATTGCGTGCACATATTGCAAAAGCTAATCCACTCTATGCACTGTTAGCCTCTACACGTCCAGCTTATGTCGTTTTTCAGGCAGAACAACACTACATATCACCGAATTGGTATGCTTCCAAACATGTAGATCATCATGTCGTGCCGACATGGAATTATCGAGTACTCCACGCCAAAGGAACGTTGCGTTGTATTCAAGATGAAAGCCATTTGCGCGGTATTTTAGCTCGTTTAACGCGGGAGCATGAGGTTGAGCAGTTAAACCCGTGGCGAATCGGAGATGCACCAAAAGCGTTTATACAAGAACAGCTTGAGAAAATTGTAGCAATTGAGTTGCAGATTGAATCAATTGTTGGCAAGTTTAAAGTCAGTCAAAATCGTACAGTGGAAAATAAAGAAAGCGTGGTCGCTGCATTGCAAGAGATTCAACCTGATATGGCAGCTGCTGTAGAACGCTTCTTCCCTAAATAAGGCAATAAAAAAAGCCTGCATGTGCAGGCTTTTTTTAATCGAGCGGATTAAGACTGTGCGGTAAAGTAGGCTTCATCAAAACTCATGACCAAATCAGAACCCGCTTCGATTTTACGAATACGTGATTCAAGCTCTGGCAAGATGCGGGTAACAAAGTACCGTGCCAACGACAATTTATTTTGGTAAAACTCACCAGATTTGTCTTTGGCCGCTGCCGCGATTTTGGCAAACATGTAGGCAAAGCTGAGTAAACCGACCGCATGTAAATAATCGACTGCTGCTGCATTTGGAAAGTCTGGATTTTCAGCGGCTTGTTCAATAATAAACTGCGTTACAGCCTCAACTTCAGTGGCAGCATCAAGTGTTGCATCCTTAATGAAGTTTAAATCTGCGGCAAGCGTATTGGCGAAATCACGAATTTCATTGATGTATTCACCGATATACGCACCGCCACATTTAATGGTTTTACGGCCAATCAAATCTTGAGACTGAACACCATTGGTGCCTTCGTAAATCTGTGAAATACGTAAGTCACGAACACATTGCTCCAGACCCCACTCGCGGATAAAGCCATGCCCACCAAAACACATCTGGGCATCTAGGGTTGCCTGAAAGGCGGTGTCGGTGAGGTATGCCTTGGCAATTGGCGTCAGCAAAGCCACGCGGTCGTTGGCTTTCTTTACGGCTTCTGGATCAGTTGAAAACTTGGTGATATCCAGTTGCTGCCCAACATACACGGCAAAGGCACGTGATGCTTCATTGTTGGCACGTACATTCAGGAGCATACGGCGTACATCACCATGAACCAAAATGCTGTCGGCTGGTTTGTTCGGCGATTGTACGCCTGATGCGCTACGACCTTGTAAGCGGTCTGTGGCATATTGTGCCGCATTCTGGTAGGCAAACTCTGAAGCCCCTAAGCCTTGAATACCCATCGATAAACGTTCATAGTTCATCATGACAAACATTGCGGCTAAGCCTTCATTTTCTTTACCCACTAAAAAGCCTTTGGCACCGTCAAAATTCATTACACAAGTGGCCGATGCCTTAATTCCCATTTTATGTTCGATCGAACCTGGGCTGACTGCGTTACGCTCGCCAAGACTTCCATCGTCATTGACCAAAAACTTTGGCACAATAAATAAAGAAATACCACGCGAACCTGCGGGTGCATCAGGCGTTTTGGCCAATACCAAATGAATGATATTTTCACTTAGGTCGTGATCACCACCGGTAATAAAGATTTTGGTTCCAGTGATGTTGTACGATCCATCTGCGTTCGGTTCGGCTTTGGTTTTAATAATCCCTAAATCGGTACCGGCATGTGGCTCAGTCAAACACATGGTGCCTGACCATTCACCTGAATAGATTTTAGGTAAATACGTTTCTTTTTGCGCTTGTGATGCATAGCTGCTCAAGGCCATACCTGCACCAACCGATAGGAGCGGGTAGAGCAAAAAAGAAGGGTTGGTCGCAAACAGCATTTCATCGGCCAGCACGGTCAACATTTTAGGCATGGCCTGACCGCCCCATTCTTCGTCGGCACCCAATCCGATCCAGCCGCCTTGTGCGTACTGTGCAAAGGCCTCTTTAAAGCCTGCTGGTGTGAAGACTTGGCCATTTTCATAACGTGCACCTTCTTCATCACCTGAACGGTTTAAAGGGAGTGTGACATTTTGAGCAAATTTTGCCATTTCTTCCAAAATAGCTTCTGCAGTTGCTGCATCGACATGGGCAAGATGTTCGTTGGCTTGCCAGAATTGTTCAGCTTGAAATACATCATTTAAGATGAATCGCATGTCTGCGAGTGGCGCATTATAAATTGGCATAATTCTTCACCTTGAATATTTTTGCATAGTTCTATGTCTTTAATATTGCACAGAAAATGCATTGAGTCACAGCGTTGTCAGTGGTTTTAATGTAACATCTAATTTGAAAAAAAAGGACTGTCAAAACTGATCAGTCCTTTTCTGGTTGGGGGCCGTTGTAATCGATCCCGAACTGTGATTAGAACGCGAAGTGTTCTGCTTCTAAGGACATCAATGACTCAACACCCGTAGACAATACGTCGACATGTGAGCGAACGCGCGGCAAGATTTTCTGGAAGTAGAAACGCGCCGTGGTCACTTTTGCGTTGTAAAAATCTACATCGCTTGAGCCTTCTTCGAGTTTGCTAAGCGCGACCTGTGCCATACGCGCCCATAAGTAGGCCAAGGTCACATAACCTGCGTAATAAAGGTAATCGACTGCGGCAGCACCCACTTCATCTGGATTTTGCATCGCGCGCATTCCAATTTGCATGGTGATGTCGCCCCATTCTTTGTTTACAGCCGCAAGCGGTTCGATAAACTCTTTCATGGCGCTGTTGTCTTTGTGGGCTTCAACAAATTTGTGAATCATTTTGGTGAAGTCACGCAACATGGCACCTTGGGTTTGCAGTACTTTACGGCCAAGCAAGTCGAGTGCCTGAATTTCAGTGGTACCTTCGTATAAGCAAGCAATTCGCGTATCACGTACAATCTGCTCCATACCGTGTTCAGCAATAAAGCCGTGACCACCAAAGACCTGAACGCCTTTGTTAGCTGCTTCATAACCGGTTTCGGTCAGGAATGCTTTACCAATTGGTGTCAGCAACGACAAGATATTGTCGGCAAACTTACGCTCTTCTTCATCAGCGCCTTTTTCGACGATATCGGCATAAAGTGCCAGCAAGTACACCAAAGCACGGCCACCTTCTGCAAATGCCTTTTGGGTAAGCAGCATGTTACGAACTGCTGGATGCACAATAATCGGATCGGCTTCTTTCTGTGGTGCTTTTGGTGAAGAGAGTGAGCGCATCGCCAAACGGTCTTTGGCATAGCTCAAAGCACCTTGGAATGATGATTCCGATGCTGCCAAACCTTGAACAGCCGTACCAATACGTGCGGTGTTCATAAAGGTAAACATGCAGTTGAGACCACGGTTTTCAGGTCCGATTAAATAACCTGTTGCACGATCAAAGTTCAATACGCAGGTCGCATTACCATGGATTCCCATTTTGTGCTCGATTGAACCACAGCGGACGCCGTTGCGTTCACCAATTGAGCCGTCTTCATTGACCAAGTATTTTGGCACAATGAATAGTGAGATGCCTTTGGTACCTTTCGGCGCATCGGGTAAGCGTGCCAAGACAATATGTATAATATTGTCGGCCATGTCGTGTTCACCCGCCGAGATGAAAATCTTTTCACCCGAAATGGCATAGCTACCGTCTGCATTTGGTTCTGCTTTGGTGCGAATAATACCTAAGTCAGAGCCTGCATGAGATTCGGTCAAACACATCGTACCTGTCCACTCGCCTGAAACGAGTTTTGGTAGGTAGGTGTCTTTTTGTTGCGCTGAGCCATGGTGCTCAAGGGTACGCACTGCACCGTGCGATAAACCCGGATACATACCCCATGCCCAGTTAGCCGAACCGACCATTTCTGAAATCACAATACCGAGTGAATTTGGCAATGCTTGACCGCCGTAAGCTTCTTCTGCGGCTAAAGACGGAAAGCCCAGCTCGATATATTTTTGGTAAGCTTCTTTAAAACCTGTTGGCGTTGTGACCACGCCATCATTCCATGTACAGCCTTCACGGTCGCCAATTTGGTTGAGTGGAGAAAGCTCGTTTTCACAGAAATCTGCAGCCGCTTCTAAATATTGATCAACCAGTTCACGGCTTACGTTCTCTTGGAATGCAGGAAGTTTTGCATAGTGCTCTTCAGCATTTAGTAACTCATGCAAAACAAATTGCATATCACGTAAAGGCGCTTTGTATTGTGGCATATCGGTTTCCTCAATACTGGTTAAACCAGCGTTTCTAATGTCCTGTCGATTACGGTTGGATACCCGAAGGTACCTTTCTTATGAATTACATCGTGCAATAACTTATACCCCTGTACAAGCATTTCGGGGAGTCTAATCCATGACTGTAAAGTCAAAGAAAATTATCTTGAAATATACAAGTAATTAAATCGTATAAATTTTTTATGAATTTCAAATGAAAGGAATAGTCAAAATCGTAAAAAGATGTGACCAGAAAAAAAGGCACCGAAGTGCCTTTTTTATGATGTGCTAAATTTATGCGGCTGGCGCTGGAGGAGGGGCCATACGATCATTCATTTTGCTAGGCTTAAAGCGTAACTCACAGGTTCCATCAATTGTTTTGTCTCCCATTTTTACCTGAATGGTCTGACCTACAGCTTGGCCTGTACATGCTTTTTGAATCTGTTCAAATTCAGCCTTGCGCTCAGCGCGTCGCTGTTGCATGTCTGCTCGTTGTTCTGGGGTAAGTTTGTGATGTTTCATCCAGTGTTTGCCTGCCGGGCCATCCATCATTTTAGGTGCATTGGGATCTTGAGGTGGCATGGTGGATTGACAGGCTGCCAAACTCCCCATACTGATCACTGTAGCCATACAAAGTGTAATTTTTGCCATTTTGTTCATATTGAATCCCCGAAGTGAATGATTTAGTGTGTGAACACCACTAGGATGTATGCTGACTAAAAACCTAATAAAGATTAAATAATAAACATGAAGGAACAATGGAGACTTTTTTGCCTGAGTGTTGATTACAATAGAAAAGATAAACGAATCATGAGAGCTCGCTTTTGAAAATACGCCGCGTTCCCATTGCGCTTCGGTTGTTTCTAACCGTACTGCTCACCACCTTGCTGATTACCACAGTGAGTCTGAGTGTTTTGCACTGGACCATGCAGAAAAATTTTGCCAAATATGTGGCCGATGTCGAAATGCAAAAGCTGGATCATTTGATCACCAATTTGGCCAATGTGTATACCACTTATGGCGATTGGGGCAATGCCATTCAGGCGCAGATTTTACAAATTGAAGGACAGGCCGCGCCAGATGACTATGATCGTCTGTCACGCTGGTGGTTACGCCGTCAGTACGATATTGCGTTGCAGCAGCGTTTTTTCAATGAGCAAAACATGATTATGCTCTCGCCCGATCTGACCAACGAAAACCGTCTTAAAAATAGACCCGTACTGGACGAGCAAGAACGGCAGTTTTTAAAAGATAATTTACCTTCTGAGTATCAGCCTTTTGAAGGTCTGAAATTTCCACTCAGCTCGAATCAGAATTTTTTCCGTCCAGATGATGGCAAAAAGAAAAAAGCACCGCCGCGTGCTTCCGAAATGGCCAATATGATGCATCACGACGGTAAAAAGCGTTTTATTGCCATGCCAGACCGCTTGGGGTTGAGTTCGCGTTTATCGTTATACGATGCCAAGCATCAGTTTGTGGTGGGAGAAAGTGCCAATGAGCAGATTTCCTATCGTCCGATTATTGTCAAAGACCAGATTGTGGGATATTTGGGCTTAAAACCGGTACTCGATGAAGACGACGCTTTAAGTATTAATTTCTTTAGCAATCAAAAGCGCTTTTTATTGCTGATTTATGCTTTGTCGGTCTTGACCAGTTTAATTGCGGCACTTTTATTGGCGACTTATTTTAAAAAGCCGATTCAACGTCTGCTCAATGCCACACGTGAATTAACCCGTGGAAATTATAAGCATCAGGTTGAAATTAAACGTAATGATGAGTTGGGTGATCTGGCGACTCAATTAAATCAATTGGCTAAAATTCTGTATCAGCATGAAGAGTCTCGACGTCAATGGGTGGCCGATACGTCGCATGAGCTAAAAACTCCGCTAAGCGTTTTACAGGCACAAATTGAAGCGATGCAGGACGGCATCCGTAAAGCCACACCGCAGCATTTGACCGCCATGATGAGTCAGGTCAGTAGCTTGAAAAAACTAACCCAAGATCTGGCCGATTTGGCCCAAGCCGATGCCCAGCAATTGAAATGTTATATGGCCGAGGTCAATCCGTGGGAGGTCTTGGTACAGGAAGTTGAGCACTTCAAACCAAAGTTTGAGCAGGCCGAACTTCAAATTTCGATTGCAGGAGAAGGCACTACGTTACAATTAGATATAGATCGCTTCAAACAAATTGTGGTGAACTTATTGAGTAACAGTGTGCGTTATACGCAAGCTGGCGGGCAGATCAAGATTCATACTGAACAAAATGAATCGGAGTGGACTTTAATTGTCGATGACAGTCCGCTTGGGCTGAGCGACGAACAGCTGGCGCGCTTGGGTGAACGTTTTTATCGTGTTGATGATTCGCGTACACGAAGCACAGGTGGTACTGGACTCGGCTTGGCATTGTCGTCGAAGCTGGCACAAGCGCTGGGTGGCCAATTGCGCTTTGATCATTCGCCTTTGGGTGGTCTGCGTTGCATTCTGACTTTTCCAAAAACACAATCAAAGATTAAGGAAATTTGATCCATGAAACATGTGATGTTAGTTGAAGATGAAGTGGAATTAGCTCATCTGGTTCGTGATTATTTAGAGGCGTCTGGGTTTGAAGTCAGTATGTTTCATGATGGCCAAGAGGCGTATGAGAGCTTTGTGCAGCGTAAACCCAATCTGATGATTCTGGATTTGATGGTGCCGCGTATGGACGGTTTGACCATTTGCCGTAAAGTGCGTGAACAGTCAGATTTACCGATTATTATGGTGACCGCGCGTACAGAGGAAATTGATCGAGTATTGGGCCTTAATATGGGCGCGGATGACTATGTCTGCAAACCATTTAGCCCCAAAGAACTGGTAGCACGTGTTCAAGCAGTCTTACGTCGTCTGGATCGTAAAGCCGAACCTGAACAAAACGATATGTTTCGTATTGATAAGGCACAGCAACGAATCTGGTACAAGCAAAAAGCCTTAAACCTGACTCCAACCGAGTTTCGTTTACTGGAGCTATTTTTGGAGCATTTGGGGCAGGTGTATTCACGGGCGCAACTGCTAGATCATATCAATCCAGACAGTTTTGATGTGGCAGACCGTGTGATCGATAGCCATATTAAAAATTTACGCCGTAAGATCAGTGAAGCCGCAGACACAGGTAATCGCCATGAATGGGTGCAGGCGGTATATGGTGTTGGGTATCGTTTTGAATATCCTGAAGACTAATGGATAAATACATCTAATTTGAGACTAACGCACTGTTTAGACGGTGCGTTTTTTATTTTTAAGATCATCTCGCATGTCGATACGGAGTCAACTTAAAGCAAAAAGATATGCTCTAATCATCGAAAAACATGAAATAAGTTGTACTTAAGCTAAAAAAACAGTGAAATCTATTTGCGCGCTATTTTTGTGCATAAAATCGAAAAATATCCTTAATCTTGTGCATAATAATTAAATTAAATCATTATTTATCAATGTTTAATTCATTATTTGCATCATTTTAAAACATATAAGATTTACTAATACCTTGCTTTAAAATTATTCGTTTGCATCATATTTTTCAATTCCATTAAGGTAGTTGGGTCAGATCGTGTATTTATAGCGAATTGAGCCAGCTCGAACATGGACGTTCAAGCCCAGCATCATTAAGCCCATACAAAAATGACTGATTTATTATCTAGCTTAGAAGGTGAAAAGGGATGAAAAAAGACCAATCAAAGCGAGCTGCCGCAGCCGCATTTATGGGAACAACCATTGAGTTTTACGATTTTTATGTCTACGCCACGGCTGCTGCACTGATTTTGGGAACCGTTTTTTTTCCAAAAACAGATCCAGTGACAGGAACCTTGGCATCGTTTGCAACCTTGGCTGTTGGCTTTATTGCCAGACCTATGGCCGGTTTGATTTTTGGTCACTTGGGTGATCGTTTGGGCCGAAAAAAAATGCTGCTATTTACTATGGTGCTCATGGGGCTGGCCACGACTTGTATTGGCCTCATCCCAAGTTATGCAAGCATTGGAATCTGGGCACCGATTTTGTTGATTTTCTTTCGTTTTTTACAAGGGATTTCGGTAGGGGGCGAGTGGGGTGGCGCAGTGCTGATGGCCAGTGAACATGCGCCAAAGGAGAAAAAAACCTTTTTTGCCTCGTTTGCACAGCTTGGCAGTCCGGCGGGTCTGATTTTGTGCTTATTGGTATTTCGTGGAGTGAGTACCCTAGATGATGCAGCCTTTGCTTCTTGGGGATGGCGTATTCCCTTTCTATTCAGTTTCTTTTTAATGGCAGTGGGCTTTGTGATTCGTTTTGGTATTGAAGAATCGCCAGAATTTGCAGATGCACAAAAGAAAGAAAAAACCGTGGACTATCCGGTTAAGGAATTGCTAAAAAACTATCTACCGCATGTGATCTTTGCTGGGCTCACCATCACCATTGGAACCGCGGGTTTCTTTTTCACCAATACCTTTATGATTACCTACGTGACGCAATATCTCGATATTAGCAAGCAAACCATTTTAGATACGCTATTTTTTGTCACGGTAATTCAGTTTATCACTATGCCATTTGCTGCTTGGTTTGGCGAAAAAATGGGAACACAACGCTTTTTAATTATTGTATCTGCGCTTTGTTTGATTGTGCCTTATCCAATGTTTATGTTGGTAGAAACTAAAAATTTAATACTCATGACACTTGGTATCACCATCGCGGTGGTGAGCTTATCGGCCTTATATGCAGTTTCGGCAGGTTTTATGGCCAATATTTTCCCAACCCATGTGCGCTATTCGGGTATTTCTGTGTCGTATCAATTTATTGCAGCAATTGGTGCGGGTACCACGCCGCTAATCGGCACCATGTTGGCTAGCCATTATGCGGGGCAGTGGATGCCACTGGCCTTGTTCTTTAGCTTCTTATCGTTGTTGTCTTTTATTGGCGTGATTGGCGTAAAGATGCTCATGGACAAACAAAAACCGCAACAGACCTCTGCATCACACATGATTCGAGAAGAATCGGCTTAAAGGATGAACCACATGAATACCTCGTACAGCATCAGTCATATGAATCCGGTGGAATGGAGTGCACGCTGCCAGCTTGCTGCTTTATATCGACTGATTGCATATTACCGTATGACAGATTTAATCGATACGCATATTAGTTTGCGTGTGCCAGATGAACCTTGTCACTTTCTGATCAATCGATATGGTATTCCATTTGAAAAAATGACCGCTTCTAATTTGGTCAAGATTGATCATGACGGAAGAATTGTAGAAAGCTACGATCGAGGCAAAAAAGTCAATGCTGCCGGATTTGTGATTCATTCTGCGATTCATCATGCCCGATCTGATGTGAATTGTATTATTCATACGCATACCGCAGATGGTGTTGCCGTTTCTGCACAAAAGCACGGTCTGCTGCCTTTGTCGCAGCACGCACTTAAGTTTTACGAACAGATCGGCTATCACAGCTATGAAGGTATTGCCTTGTCACTCGATGAGCAGCAACGCCTAGTGAGCGATTTAGGTACACATCGCTGTATGATTTTAAGAAATCACGGTTTACTTGCGACTGGTGACACGCTTGCGCGCGCGTTTCATGAAATTTATTTTTTGGAGCGTGCCTGTCAGATTCAGATTAAAGCCATGAGTAGCCCTGAGCTGAATCTGCCGGATATCGAGGTGTGTCGCCACACCGCAGCACAGTTTAACCGTAAAGAGGTCGAGCCGATTATTCAAGATGCTTGGCAGGCGGCTTTATCGTTAATTGAGCATCAGCAAGATGAGTACTGCGCATGATTGTGATTGCTTCGACCAAATCCTATGCGCGAGCCATGCTGCTCGATGCCTTTGAGGCCTATGCTTCTCCAGCACATTTTTGCTTGCCAGATGACCCGCGCGCGCAGCAGGCGACCACAGCCGCCTGTTGGTTTCCCGATATGCAGCAGTTACGTCAGTTGCCTGAGCTTAAAGTGATTCATTCAATGGGGGCGGGAATTGAGCACCTCAATTTAGAGGAGATTGGCACAGACTACCAAATTTGCCGAATCGTCGATCAGCACCATAAGCAAGGCATGTTGAATTATTTGCAGTGGGGTGTGCTGTATTACCAGCGCAGTTTTGATGTGTATCTTCAGCAGCAACAGCAGCACATCTGGCGACAGTGGCCACAAAAAAATGAATATGATGTCTGTGTGGGTATTTTGGGGCTAGGTGAGCTGGGTGCCTATGTCGCACAGCATCTGGCTGCGGCAGGTTATCAGGTTCGGGGTTGGTCCAAATCTTTAAAAAATATCGAACGTGTTGACACCTTTGCTGGCTGGAGCGAGCTGCCTGCATTTTTAGCCGAAACCCAGATTTTGATTAATTTATTGCCGCTTACGCCAGAAACCAAACAGATTCTATCTGCCCAAACTTTCCGGCAGTTACCGCAAGGTGCCGCCATCATTAATAGTGGCCGCGGCGCACATTTAAATGTCGATGATTTGATGAAGAGCCTTGAATCGGATCATTTACGCGGTGCCATTTTAGATGTGTTTGAACAAGAACCTTTACCGAAAGAACATTCGTTATGGACCACACCAAAGGTGGTGATGACACCGCATGTGGCTTCACATGCACCGCTTGACGTGGTGGTACAGCAAATACTGGAAAATGATCGGCGTGTTCTAAGGCAGCAGCCGCTGATCAATACAGTCGACTATTTGAAAGGATATTAAATATGAAAACAAATACAAACAGATTGTGGTCGACGTTGATGGAGATGGCTCAAATCGGAGCAACCGAACAAGGTGGCAACACACGACTAGCGCTCACCGATCTGGATAGAGAAGGGCGCCAACGACTGATCGATTGGGCTTCGGCAATCGGGATGCATGTAGACTTTGATGTGATTGGAAACATGTTTTTACGCCGTGAGGGGCTGGATGCATCTCTACCGCCGATCGTAATGGGCAGCCATTTAGATACCCAGCCGAAAGGTGGACGTTTTGACGGAATTTATGGCGTCTTGGCAGGGCTTGAAGTCCTCCAATGTCTTTATGAGCAGCAAATCAAAACGCGACATCCAATTGAAATTGCAGTATGGATGAACGAAGAGGGTGCACGCTTTACCCCCGCCATGATGGGTTCAGGGGTGTTTGTGGGCGTACTTGATCAAGAGCAAGTCAGGCAAACCTGTGATAAAGATGGAATCAGTGTGGCCGCTGAGTTGGTAAGAACAGGGCAAAGCGGTGAATTGCCGTTAAAACGTAATTTTGCTGCATATTATGAACTGCATATCGAACAAGGACCTGTGCTGGAAAAGAACCAAAATGCAATTGGCGTAGTGACGGGCGGGCAGGCCATAATCTGGCTGGACATCGAAGTATCTGGGCAAGCAGCGCATGCCGGTACCACGCCGATGGCGATGCGCCGTGATGCCATGATTGCGTCTGCACAGATAATTACTGCGCTAGAAGAGATGATTTTGAAGCAATTTCCTCAAGGCTTAATTACCTTTGGTGAGCTCTCCGTTGCACATTCATCACGTAATACCATTCCACAAGCTGTGCAGTGGACGATCGATTTAAGACATCCCAACGATGCCGAAATTTTAAAGATGGAACAGCGGGTCACTGATTATATGCATAAGATTGCGCAGCAGCGTGATGTCGCGCTTGGCATTCAACGCCACTGGTTTAGCCCAGCCACCATGTTTGATCCAGATTGTATTGAAACTGTTCAGATTGCCGTGAACGAGTTGGGATATCGCCATCAGCAGATAGTTAGCGGCGCAGGGCATGATGCCATCCATCTGGCCAAACACTGCCCAACCACCATGATCTTTATCCCTTGTGAAAATGGGTTAAGTCATAACGAAGCAGAAAATATTACGCCACTGCAAGCTCAACAGGGGGCCGAAGTCTTATTACGCAGTGTTTTAAAATTTGACCAACGTCAGCAACTGGCTTGTGTTAGCTGATCGCCAAAAAGGATGCCCATATGCAAATTTTCTTTCATCCAGAACAATTAAAACATCGTCCGCAAAGTTATTACTCACGTGGAAAAATGCGCCAACCGCAAGAGAAACCCGAACGGATGCACGAACTCTTACGTGCGTCACAAGAGATGGGCTTACCGGTATCTATAGCTAAAGAATTTGGTACTGCGCCGTTACTGGGCGTGCATACGCCAGGCTATATCAGCTTTTTAAAAAATGCGTATACGGAATGGAAAGCATTACCTGAAGATTGGGGCGATGAAGTGCTTTCTAATATTTTTATCCGAGACAACAATCGTGAAATCGGGATTTTAGCCAAAGCTGCGAAATATCTGGCCGATGGAAGTGCACCAATTGGTCAGGATACTTGGACATCGGTATATTGGTCTGCACAAACAGCATTATCTTGTGCCGATGCACTGATCAAGCAAGATGCTGACCTGATGATTGGCCTGACACGTCCAGCAGGACACCACGCTCGTAAAGATGGTGCTGGGGGGTTTTGTTATATCAACAATGCCGCCGTCATTGCACAGTATCTGCGCCAGCATTTTAAACGTGTTGCAATTATCGACACCGACATGCATCACGGACAAGGCGTGCAGGAGATTTTCTACGATCGAGATGATGTGCTTTATGTATCGGTGCATGGCGATCCCACTAATTTCTACCCAGTCGTGGCTGGATTTGAAGATGAATATGGTGCTGGTGCAGGCTATGGTTACAACAAAAATTTCCCAATGCCACACGGCAGTTCAGAAGCCGCTTTTTTCGACTATTTAGATCAGGCCGTTGACTTTGTGAAACTGTATCAGCCTGATGTCGTGGTACATGTGATGGGTTTTGATGTGTATGTAGATGATCCACAGGCCAAGTGTTCGGTGAGCACTGAAGGCTTTCAAACAGTGGCAGAGAAAATTAAATCGATAGGGGTACCCACAATAAGCTTAATTGAGGGTGGCTACTGTATCGAAAAACTGGGAGAAAATTTTAAAAGTTTCATGCGTGGTTTTGGTGTAGCCGAAAAATCTGACCGTATTTCAACATTGAAAATGACGGCGTTAGAAGAGTTTTGATAGGATAGATCTCAACTAGACACATGCAATAAGGCGTAGCAGTGAAAACGGATATTTTACTCGAGAAATGTAACTGGTCATTGCTGCGCATTTTTCGCGTGATTGTGCAAGAAGGGAGTTTAAACAAAGCAGCCAATAAACTCTTTCTGACTCAGTCGGCAATTAGTCAAAGCTTAAAGCGTTTGGAAGAACAAATTGGCGATGTTCTGATTATTCGTACTGGTGGGAAATTTCATTTAACGCCCACCGGTGAAATCATTTTTGAAGCCAGTTTAACGATTTATAATCATTTAATCGATTATGAAGAGCGCCTGAATACCGAAAAAAATAGCCTCACCGGAACGATTAAGTTACTGGTACTCAGCCGGATTGAATCGGCACGTTACGATCGGGTTTTGCACGACTTTCACGAAAAATATCCAATGGTCGACTTTCAGGTCGATGTACTCAGAAGTAAAGAAATACATCAATTGCTTTTACAGAAAGTGCCTGCACTGGGCATTTGTATTAGCCGGGAGATGTATCCCAAACTGCATTATCATGCTTTGATCAATCAAAAGTACGCCCTATTTTGTAGTGTTCGACATCCACTTTTCCATGAAACGCTTGAATCGGTCGATCAGATCAAAGGACATGGGTTTATTTCATTTCAAAGTGAACAGCTTAATGATCCGATGTCGCCGTTAAATGAGGTGCGTGAAACCATTATCAAGCAAAATCGCTTGCTGGTGACCACCAATAATATCGATGAAGTGATCCGTTTTATCAAACATGGTATCGGGATTGGATTTTTACCTAAACATATGGTTCAGGCACGGCACGATCATCATGAGTTTAAGCAGCTTCCGCCTCTTCCGCACGCCGCAGTATTGCCTATTTTACTGACTTGGCATAAGGACCGAAAACTCTCTTTGGTTGAACAGTACTTTATCAATGAATTGCGCAATGTATTTCCGCGTTAGTACTGAAAGTGAACTTTATTTATCTGAATCATTCAGCTGATTTTTTTGAACTCGATTTAGCGTTTTCGCTACCAATAAGTAAGAATCTTGAATTAAATCATGAATGAGATCTGCACTTATTTTAGAGCCTGCATAAATTGAAATCCAGTGGCGTTTATTCATGTAATAGCCACCTTGAATACAGCTATAGGTATCTTTGAGCATTTCGCCTTGAACGGGATCTACTTTTAAAGTGATACAACCTTGGCCGTGCGCATGCCCTGCAACCATAAAAATTTTATCGAAAACTTTGACTACATCTGAATCGGCTGAAAAAGGCTGACTTAAATTCGTCTGTGGAAGGCTAAGCGCCACACTGAGCGCATAGCTTTTCATTTCTTCAGTGTTCATTTTTTTTCTTCCTGAAAATAGTTGGATAAGAACAGAATCAATCAAAAATTGAGCTCTGTTATCTTGCATGTAAAGTTACTTATCCTGTGGATAATCACAATGTTATCCACAGAAAATGGGGATAAGTGGGTCTGTTCAAAATATCTTAAGATGAACAACTCACCATCACTTCAGGAACATCACTTGCCAAAGGTGCTAGATCCTGCTCTCGTTCAAGTGCAGGTTGGCGTGTAAAAGGTGAGGCAAGTAGGGTAAATAAACGCTCTACTTCTGAAAAGTCACCGCGTTCAGCTTGTTCAATTGCGTGCTGCGCCATGTGATTACGTAAAATATAAACGGGGTTCACTTCAGACATCGTCTGATCAAGCGCTGCAATATCTTGATGTTCTCGAATCTGATGGTACTGCTGCAAAAAAGCATCAAACTGCCGGATGTCTAGGCAGTCATCTCGAAGTGCAGCGTAATCATGCTGTTGTAGGCGGAGGAAACTTTGGGTGTAATCCAGTTGTTCGCTTTGTAAAATGCGTAAAAATGCCATGCCACAATCGAAACTGTCATGATGAAACTGCGGTAAGCCCATTTTCTTACATAGCCCTTCGGTATAGTAGGCCAAGAATGCTGGTTCAAAAGCCTCAAGGCAGCTGACCAGTTGTTGCTTAAATTCTTCTTTATCTTGTTCTTTGGCCAATGGAATCAGATTGTTGAGCCATACCCATAAATTCCAGTGTCCGATACTCGGCTGATTTTGATAAACATAACGGCCTTGATGATCGGAGTGGTTGTTGATCCAATTAGGGCGAAAACGTTCCATAAATCCAAATGGCCCAAAATCCAGAGTCGATCCCGTAATATTCAAATTATCAGTGTTCATGACACCATGGGCAAAGCCGACCAACTGCCAATCCGCAATCATTTTAGCGGTTTTTTGAATCACGCCTTGGGCAAATGCCAAAACAGGATGTTCTGCTTCAAGTGCTTCAGGATAATGCCATTCAATACACTTTTGGGTGAATTCTGTCAAAAGCTCAGGAGTATATTGATTAATCCATTCAAAATGCCCAAGTCGAATATGACAATCCGAGGTGCGTAGTAACATGGCGCCCAATTCAAGTGTTTCTCGTTGTACACCTTGCGTTGACGTTGTAAAACCAATCGCATTACTAGATGCAATGCCAAGTGCATTGAGTGCATGGCCAGCCAAATATTCACGAATTACCGAGCGCAGCACTGCACGTCCGTCGCCCATACGAGAGTATGGCGTTAGCCCCGCACCTTTAAGGTGTAGGTCTATAGTACGTCCAGATCGATCTAACACTTGAGCAATCAACACACCGCGGCCATCGCCTAATTGTCCGGCCCATTGACCAAATTGATGGCCCGCATACACCATCGCAAGTGGAGGGCATTGCTCAAAGACAGTTTGACCACTACAAATCTCAACCCATGCTGCTTTATCTTGTTCGTTCCACTGTAACTCATCTGCCAGAGCAGCATTGAAATGGCCTGCTTTTACTCCTTTAAGCGGAACAGGTGATTGTTGGTGAAACAATTTAGCGTTTAAAGTCGGGTAGCGTGAATTGAAAAGCATAATGGTGAGAACTCATCGGTTGAACGGTCACTATAGCAAAAATTTAGATTGAACCAAATTCGCGAGCAACAGACCTAAAAAAAGCCCCAGTGGGGCTTTTAAAATTCTGGTTTATTCTGAAACCGCATTGCGCTTTTTGACATTACGCATCAGCGTTTCCAGACATTCACGATGATGACTCAAACGGTGTTCAAGCAATTGAAAATCAACTTTGAGCTTGTGATCCATCTGATGAATTTTTTCTGCCACCGCTGCCTTTTTGGCATGCAATTCTTGCTCTTTTAACTTGGCCCAGTCATTGAGCGTATGTGTAAAGGCATCGTATTCTTGAGCAATACGTTGCTTCATTTGCACCAAGTCAGAGTTGACATCATGGCCATAAATTGCCAAGTCCTGCTCGGCGTACTTAAACTTCATCGCGAGTTCAGCTTTTTTAATATTAAAGCTTGGAATACGACGTAAATTTTTAGCCAAACCAAGTTTTGAGCAAGTCCAAATGAGCCATTTTGTTGGATCATACTGCCACCATTTCACACCATTTCGGTAGTCGTACTGAAAGATGTGATGATAGTTATGGTAGCCTTCACCCCAAGTCGCAATTGCCAACCAGAAGTTATCACGTGCGGTGTTTTCGTCAGTATACGGACGCTTGCCCCACATATGACACAGTGAGTTGATGAAGAAGGTCACATGATGGCTCAAGATCAGTCGAACCAAACCGCCCAGTAAAACCACGCCCCACATATCGCCAACTGCCCAGCCCACCAGTGTCAAAATTGCCACATGAACCACAATCACCAGCGGAACATAATATTTATGCTGGAACATCACCAGTTTGTCACTGAGTAGGTCTGGTGCATTTTTAAAGTTTGGTTCAGCTGCAGGATAATTTTTTAACATCCAGCCCAAGTGTGCATACCAGAATCCGTTTTTAATCGAGTACGGATCTTTTTCGACATCATCGACATGGCGATGATGAGTACGATGGCCCGACGCCCAATAAAGCACGCTGTTTTGAACCGCAAAAGTGCCCATAATCATCAAAATGATTTTTAAAGGCAACGTGGCTTCATAGGCACGATGCGCCCAAAGACGATGGTAACCGGCTGTAATGCCCAGACTGCTGATTCCCAGTAATACAAACATGCTCACCCATGCAGCAGCACTAAAGTCATGGTGATAGGCATACAGGGGAATTGCAATGACTGCAACGAGCGGTAAAAAAATTAAGGCAAAAACGGCAATCCAGTTAATTGGGGCTTGAGGTAGGGGAGGATTCATCTCCGACAGCGCTCCTAGAAGCCTTTGTGTAACAAAGGTTAAAAAACAAAACAGCTTGGCCCAGAAATTTTTTTGATTACTGGCGATGTACTACGCATATTAGCATGAGCGAACATATGTTCACTAGCATTATTGTACAAGTGTATTCAAAGAAACAGTAACAGAATTCAACAAAGGATCGATTGATTTTATCGTATGTTTATCGCAAGAAACATAGGTCATTTCGATCAAAAAATAAGGAGGAAAAATTGTTGATAAAAATCGTTCACATCGCTGCGGTTTTAAGTTTGGCTTCACTGTTGAGCGCTTGTCAGAGCACACAAGCCCCTCCACAAAAACAACAACACAATAAAAAACACGCTGCCAATCATGCGGTGAAATCGACTGAGACACCACGCTCTACCGATGGTGTACAGGATATTACATGGCAAATTACGCATATTCAGCAAAAAAGTGCCAACTTCTTTAACCAATTGCCAGCTATTCGCCTGAATTCAACCTTGAATACGGTGAATGGAAATACAGGCTGTAATCCGGTCTTTGGACGTTATCTTTATAATTTCAGTCAATCTCGCCTGAGTTTTGATGTGAAAGCAGATCATCAGGTGTGTGACCGAGCTTTGGTGCAAGAAGCCAACTTGATGGATGCTTTACAGCGCATTGTGAGCTTCAAGCGTCAGGGCAATGAATTGCTTTTACTCGATAAAGAACAAAATGTGCTGATTGTGGCACAGCGAAAATAAGCCAACGGGCAGGGCCAACCTGCCCAGATTAATCGAGATGTGCCAGCATCAATTTAGGTACGTCAGTAATCAGCCCTTCAATACCTAAATCCCGTAATGCTTTCGCGCGTTCAACATCATTGACTGTCCATACACTGATGGTAAGCCCAGCATCATGCGACAGTTGAATCATCTCGGGTGTGGCCAGTCGATCCATCCATCCGATATGACAGCACCCTAAAGCTAGTGCCTTTTCTATGGCTTCAGCTTTTATATCGGTTTCGATGAGAAAACCGCGCTTAAAACGACTTTTGTGAGTTTGGAGCGTTTTTAATACCTTCTCGTCAAAACTGGTCATGATAATTTGATCATGAAAGTCTTGAAGCTCCATATCCAGCCGAGCAGTTAGTCGTTCAGCCTGAGCCAGATCCTCGACATGTTTGATCTCGACCTCGATGTGTTCAAAGTCTTTTAAAATGGCCATTGCTTGACTAAAAGTTGGGGTATATTCGGCTTGAGTCCATACTGGCCAGTTCAGGCGATGATCATATTGACACAGATCATTTTGTATACACTCGTAGAGCGAAATAGCGTGACCAGTGGTTCTTAAAAACGAATCATCGTGCATGATGACCGTTGTAGCATCTTTGAGCTGCCGAACATCAAACTCGACAGCACGAACACCGAGCTGTTTGAGATATTCAAATCCACCCAGTGTGTTTTCCGGTGCTTCGCCGCGCGCACCGCGATGGCCAATAATACGCATAAATGTCCTACGCTCAGAACAGAAAAACTATTTTAGCGCTTAAATGGTGTCATTAATATTTTTTTGCCACAGCACTTCATTGCCACCAGCCTCGCGTTGCAATGCTCGTGAAGCCACAAACAGCCAGTCTGAAAGACGGTTGAGTAACTGAATGGAAGTGTTCTGGATATTCTGATCACGTTGCTGTACCGCAATCAGGCTTCGCTCAGCCCGACGACACACCGCACGTGCTTGATGCGCATAACTGCAAACTAAAGTGCCTGATGGCAAAATAAACTCTTTAAGGTTTGGTAAGTGTTCGTTCATTTGATCGATATCACGTTCTAGAAACTCGATACTTAGCGGTTGCAGTAAGTTATAGTTTGGAATACAAACCTCACCGCCTAAGTCAAAGAGCCAGTGTTGAATCAAGCTTAAATGTTTATCCCATGTCGATTTGTTTTCAAGCATAGAACTTTCAATCTGTGCACGCAGAACGCCCAAAATCGCATTGAGTTCATCGACATCGCCGAGTGCAGCAATTCTTAAATCATCTTTTGCGACACGTGAACCATCCCCCAGACCAGTTGTACCTGAGTCACCTGTGCGGGTATAAATTTTACTTAAACGATGTCCCATAAGATTTCCTAAAAATGTGTAAGAGGGTTAAATAAAATCAGGATAATATCGTGAGACATTATCCTGATTAAATAGTAGTTTACATTAGTATTTTAGTGTTACACCGACAGAGGCAAGACGGCCACCATTAACATACCAGCTCCCAAAATTATATGCTGTCTTATATTGAACATCGCCTACATTTTGAATGTTGGTAAATAGCTTTATGTATGGATTGATATTCCAGTATCCATTCAAATCAATCGTGACATAGCCTGGAACTTTAATTGAGTTAACGGAGTTGGCCGATTTGGAATCAGATCTAGCAATTAATGAGGCGCTTATTCCATAAAGAGTATTTTCTAAGCCACTTGTTAGCGTTAACGTCTCACGTGGGCGATATGCAATTTCTAATCCAGTATTCTTGTTCTCTGTTTTAACATATGCATATTCGCCAGAAATAAAGAGATCATCGAACGACCACTTTAATACAGCTTCACCACCTGTAAATGTCGATTTATTTACATTTTCATAGGTTGCTATTGTGGCACCATTAGCGGGATTATAAGTCGAAATTGTACTGATAAGATTATCGATATTGGTACGATAGGCTGATAATGAACCAGATAAGGTTTTGCTAAATGCATGATCTAACCCAATTTCGTAAGAAACACTTTCTTCAGGCTTGAGGTTTTGATTGCCATAAGAGTAATAATTATAAGCCGTACTCTCATAATTATAATAAAGTTCGGATAATGAGGGTGCTCTGAACGCTGATCCAATATTTGCATAGACACTAGATGACGGTGTGATGAAGTAGCGTACAGCACCTTGTCCTACCGTATGCGTTCCAAATTTTTCATTATCTTCAACACGTAGTCCTACCTGCGTGCTCAGTTGGTCTTTTTTGTATTGATGTTGAACATAATAGCCTGCTGAATCAATATTTTGTTTACCATTCAAAATAGAGTTATCTTTGTACTGGTTTAGATCAATACTGGTTCCAGCAAGAATATTTTGATCAGGAGAAAATTGCCATTTAAGGTTTAAATCGCCTTCATTTCTTTTTGTTTTGGCTATATATGGGGCGTTTTCAACATAATTTTGTTCGTCCCTAAAATTCGAGTATCGAGCATTTAGTATTAGTTCTGGAGCTAATTTATATTCAAGCTTAGTGTTGATAAGTTGATTTTCAAACTCACGTTTTGCGGTATTAGATGCCCCATAATCTTGAGAGTAATTATTTGTTCCTTCATTTCGACTGATTTCTATGCTACTTCGAATCGTTTCTTTATTGTCATAGCCAATCTTGGTGCTATAGCCTTTTTGTTCGTACGCTGCTTTTAGACCACTGGGTTGAATGTCAAAAATCCGTGTCCCATCTGTTTCTGATCGTTGTCCCCGAACTTGTATATAAAAACCTTGGTCATTGATTAGATCAGCACCTAATAGTGCCTTATACGTATTATTTTCACCATAAACACCCGTTACAAATGCAGAGTTTTTGATGGGTGTTAATGAGATCAACTGAATAACACCTCCAATTGCATCACTTCCGTATTGAACAGAAGAAGGACCTTTAAGAATTTCGATACGCTGTGTGTCGGTTGTATCAAGAGTCTCTGGATAAATTGGGGATATGGTATTGGGAGTATTTAAACGAGCGCCGTCTTTAAGCAGTAACACATGATTTGGATTTGTTCCGCGAATTGAAAGATTGGTACCTTGACCAATGCCGCCATTTTGTTTGATGTAGATAGACGGATCACGTTGAATAATATCGGATACATTCAAAAGAGGATTCTGCCGAATCGTCTCTTCATCGATTACTGAAATTCGCGCAGGCACTTCACTGGCTTTTTCTTCAGATTTTGATGCAGTCACCACAATCGGATCAAGTTGAGTTGCATCTGTTGAATCATCAGCAAAAACAGTTGTTGAAGAAAACCCCATCGCAATTGCGATTGCCCCCACCAAACGGGTAGGCTGAAATGAAATAGACATGTTTTATGCTCCATACATTCACCCCACGTGAATGATTGAGTGGATAGAAGCAATAAGCAGGTCTCCGGACTCAAATGGCGTATCTTTTGGATACAAGCATATTCACCTTCCCACACCTCAAGTGCAGTGGTGTAAGCCCAAAAGGCTTATCAAATATGGTTTACATTTTTACCGTTGCGGGGGCAGTACTGGATTTACACCAGTTTCCCTAAAGCGAATGCTTTAACTTATTGCGAATTGAGCGAAGTATAAGGTTTGTGCGAAGATTAAACAATCTGAATACCTTCAATCGTGTTCAACTTTGATGCAAAGTCTAAAATTTGCATTACAATAGTGGTTTACTGACCGATAGATCGGCTATGGTCAGGCAATTTAATGAGCCTTTGTATATGCGAACGCGCGCAAAAATTTGCGGTATCACCCGTTCTCAAGACATCCAAGTAGTTGTCGATTCAGGTGCAGATGCAATCGGGTTGGTGTTTTATCCGCCTAGTCCACGTAATGTCACAGCCGAACAAGCGGCAGAATTGGTCAAAAAGATTCCGGCTTACGTGCAAGTAGTTGGGCTATTTGTTAATGCAACCGTCAATGAAATTAAATCAGTACTTGATTCTGTTGCCTTGGATGTATTACAACTACATGGTGATGAAACACCTGCTCAGTGCCAGTTCATTGGTGAGCAGTGCAAGCGTCGATGGTATAAGGCCATTCAAGTCAAACCTGAACTTGATATTGTTCAGGAAATTCAGCGCTATCAAGCCGCTGGTGCAAGTGCAATGCTTCTCGATGCATGGCATCCCGAACTGAAAGGCGGAACCGGCCATCAATTTGATTGGTCAAAATTTCCAAAATTGGACATTCCACTGATATTGGCAGGCGGTTTAACGCCCGACAATATTGCGGACGCAATCCACACCACACAGCCTTATGCTGTTGATGTCAGCGGGGGCGTAGAATCCGCAAAAGGTATTAAAGACCAACAACTCATCGAACGATTTATGCAAGGAGTCCAATGTGGATCAGCAAAATAACGTGATTGACTACACGCAATATCCAGATGCCCGTGGGCATTTTGGTATTCATGGCGGACGTTTTGTATCAGAAACACTCATGGCGGCACTGCAAGATTTAGAAAATCTTTATAGCCGTATGAAAAATGATGAACAGTTTCTGGCAGAATTTGACCGCGATCTTGCCTATTATGTAGGCCGCCCGAGTCCACTTTATTATGCTGAGCGATGGTCGAAGAAGCTTGGTGGTGCGCAAATCTATTTAAAACGTGAAGATCTTAACCATACCGGTTCACATAAAGTGAACAACACGATTGGTCAGGCATTACTGGCCAAATTGTCGGGTAAGAAGCGAATTATTGCAGAAACAGGTGCGGGTCAGCATGGGGTTGCAACGGCAACGATTGCGGCGCGTCTTGGTCTTGAATGTGTGGTATTCATGGGTGCAGAAGACGTGAAGCGTCAAGCCATGAACGTGTACCGTATGCGTTTGCTGGGAGCAACTGTTGTTCCGGTGCAAAGCGGTTCAAAAACACTAAAAGATGCCATGAATGAAGCCATGCGTGACTGGGTAACCAATGTAGATGATACCTATTACGTGATTGGTACGGTTGCAGGGCCTCATCCTTACCCACAATTGGTACGTGATTTCCAGTCTGTGATTGGACGTGAAGCACGTCGCCAGATTCAAGAGCAAGCCGGACGCTTACCGGATGCACTGGTGGCCTGTGTAGGTGGTGGTTCTAACGCGATTGGTTTGTTCCATCCGTTCCTGAACGATCCAGATGTGAAAATGTATGGCGTTGAAGCAGCAGGGCATGGCATTGAGACCGGTAAACATTCTGCACCACTCAATGCAGGGCATGTTGGTGTATTGCATGGTAACCGTACCTATTTGATGAGTGACTCACAGGGTCAGATCATCGAGACACACAGTATCTCGGCAGGCTTGGATTATCCGGGCGTTGGTCCTGAGCATAGCTTCCTCAAAGACATGCAGCGTGTGCAATATGTTCCAATCGATGATGATGAAGCCTTACAAGGCTTCCGTGATCTGACCCGTATTGAAGGGATTATTCCGGCAATTGAAAGTGCACATGCAATGGCATACGTCACCAAGCTGGCACCAACTATGGATAAAGACCAGATTATTATCGCCAATCTTTCAGGTCGTGGTGACAAAGACCTGATGACGGTTGCGCGTATTGATGGGGTCGAGATGGTCGAAATGTAATGATCACCCTGCTATGAAATCAAAATGGGCGACTGAGGTGGCCCATTTTTTTTGAGAGGAAAAATGATGCCCAGTTTATATATGGTGATGCTCGGCGGACGCCATGCGCGTGCAAATACCGAAGTGCATGATGTCGTATTTGCAATCGGCGATGATCTTAAAGATATTTATCCGCAGTTAAAGACCGCATGGTTTGGTGAACAAAAAGGTCTGCATATCGACGCGTGGGCAAAATTAAATGGCGTGAAACAACATGCGCATAGTTACAAAATTGAATTTGCACAGCATCAGCCGCGTCACGACGATCTCAAACTTTTTTTAATCAATTTAGGCGGTTATTGTCCAGATGAATTTGGTGAGCTTCATCGCTATAAATTTGTGGTGGCACAGAGCGCTTCAGAAGCCAAACAGCAAGCCAAGACTTTACTGCCGACATTTTGGCAAAAAGGCCACACCGATCGTATTTTGGATATCGATGATTGTATTCCAGTCGACCACGTGGCTGGGCGATATCTGCATTTGAGTGAGGGCACGTTTATTTCGACCGTTTGGGAAAATACTTATTTAATTTTAGAGTGAGTTCTCTTAGACTAAAGTTGTAATAATAAATCATATATTGATAAGCCCAAGAATAAATCAGCGATTTGAAAGGAGTGTGCTTCGTCATGGAGCCGAATACATGGATTTAATTCAGGACAACGGTCAGCCGCGATTTGGACGTTTTTCCCAGCAACCGTCTGCTATTAGTACCGAACGCTACATCTATAAATCACCTTATGGCAAGGTAGAGCGGGGATGGCGTAAAAAAATAAAATATAAAAAGTTTAAGTTTTGTAGTATTCAGCATCAGCACTATACCTTAGGTGTCGCGATTGCAGACATTGGTTGGGCCGGACACGGTTTTTTTTATTTATATAATCATGCCACCCAAGAAGTGCTTGAATGGAACGCGCTACAACCCTTTGCCCGTAAAACACAAGTCGATGAGCAACCGCTGTTTAACCATAGCTTTTTTTATGCATCAGCATTTGAGCTAGATATGCAGCATGCAAATGGTGTTCGTTATATCCGTGTTACCCGCTATGGTGAAATTCTTCTTAGTGCACGTATTTTTTGTGCTGGCACACAAGCTTTGAGTTTGTGTTCTCCCAATGGGATCAACGGCTGGACCTATACGCATAAAAAAACTGCACTGACAGTTGAAGGATGTTTTACCAATAAACAGGGACAATTAATTGAATTTGATCAGAAGAGCATGGCATCACTTGATGATACCTGCGGATTCTTGCGTCCAGAGACAGCATGGTTCTGGTTATCTTGTAATTTCTGGCATTCACAAGATCAAAAAATTGGAATTAATCTGGCATCGGGCGTAAATGAAAGTTTTGGTAACGAAAACTGTATCTGGATCAACGGTGTACTTTATCCTGTAGCAGATGTTTTATTTGAACAACTGGATGCACATCACTGGCAGATACATTCTCTTGATCGCAAACTCAACTTGAAGGTCACCACAGGCTGGCGACGCTATGAAAATCTGAATCTACGAATGGTAGGCAGCCGTTTTAGTCAGTGGCAAGCCAGAATCAGTGGCATTATCGACATAGAAGGTCAAGACCGTCTTGAGTTCGAGCAGGAGCTTGGTTTGCTCGAACAGCATTATGCCAAATGGTAAAAGCGAAAACGAGGCAGGCCTAGTGGCCTGCTTCCCAAAATGCCTGACCGGCTACAATTGGATCGCGGGTTGCTTCAAAGGTTTTTACCCAGACCTCATATTGATGAATCACCGCATGCTGACTCGGATGAAAATCGGCTTTAAACCAATCTTTATAAGGTTGTTTCATGGCAGTTAAAATGCCATTTGGGCCAATAAACCAAGGCAAGCCACGTCGAAATAACTGCAAGCGTTCACGTGCAGTAAAACCATCACAGCGCAGCATCACATTGGCGCGGTACATGGTAAAACCAGACATCAGCAGCGTTGTGATCACCAACGCCAGTTTACGTGTTGTTTCAGGGACTTCACCCACCTGTTTCATCACATCAAACGCCACATCACGATGTTCCATCTCTTCAATGGCATGCCAAGCCAACAACGCGCGTACATATGGATGAACATTCTCCAGAGTCGCTTTTTTACGATAAAAAGTGTCGGCCATTAAGGCTGTTAAATGTTCGGCGGCAGCCGTCATGGCGATATTGTATTGCTTGGAGCGTCGCGTAAGCTCGAAACGGAAGATCTTTTTAAGGGTTGCTGTAAACTGATCGACAGGCATTCCCTGTAACTTCATCAGTTGATTCATTTTATCGTGCGCAATGCCATGCTGAGCTTCTTGTTTAATAAAATCGGCAACGCGAGCTTGTAAGTCTTCATCTTGAAGCTTGTCTCGAAACATACGAACACATTCAATGAAATAGCGTTCGCCTTCTGGAAAAGTCAGACTCAAGGCATCGAAGATCCGGGTTCGAAAAGGATCGCCAGCAAACCAGAAGCGCGGAACATCTTCGAGTTTAAAATCCAAATGCATACGAACCACCGGATCGACCTGATACTGGACATGTGCGTTCATTGTTTTAATTCTCATCGACTGATTCAGTTCAGTATGGCGACAATCGTCTGGTTTGTTTTGACAGTTATTGCCAATTTTTATACAAATAGCGACAGGGACATCAGAGCGCGCATCATGTCATTAAAAATCATTATTGGTTATCTTCGTTTACTCGAACGGGTTCGACGACATTATCAGCTTGAGCATCTGGCTGAGTGTACAGAACGCGCAGTGGACTGGCAGAGCTTCTCTAAAGCACTCGATGGAAATGATGAGCAAGGATTTGACATAGACACCTATGTGCGTCTGCTCAGGCAAATGCAAACCGTGCTTGCAAGACCCGTCAGTTTAATTTTAGCCGAACATGCCACACTTCAAGATGTGGGGCTGATGGGTTATCTGGCATCAACCAGCTTAAATCTTCAGCAGGCGCTGTTACTGCTTGAACAATATTATTCCCTTATTTTTAAGCAAACCAATGTTGAGCAGCTTAAAATTATCGAACATGATCAAGAAATACAGGTCAGTTGGGGAGCACTCTGGATTGACTATCGGGAGGTGTACGAACTGAATCAGGCACTTATTTTTAAAATTGCACAAATCATTGTACAGGAGCCTCTGGTTCCTCCAACACAGGTTCAGCTCGGCTTTTTACCTACTTTGCCGCTCATGCATTATTCACGTTTCTATCACTGCGCCGCAGCAGTCGTCTCTGGTGACTATCGTATTTATTTTTCAGAACGCGTCTTAAAAGCACGCAGTTTTGGTGCAGATCAGCAACTCAATCAAATCTTGTCCAATCAGGCACAGCAAAGTTTGCGTGCATCAGATTCTCTAGAATATCGTCAGCAACAGCTCAAGCAGCGCATCTGGGGCCTCATCGCACAGGCTTTTCGAGAGAAAAATGAGATTTTGCAAGCTTACGTTGCACAGCAAATGCATATCTCCGAACGAACCTTACAGCGCCATCTCAAGCAGCATGCACTCAATTTTCAGGAAATCGTCGATGAATTTCGATTACAGCAAAGCCAATTATATCTGAAACAATCGCGCCAGCTTTCAGAAATTGCTGAATTATTAGGCTATGCCGACCAGAGCGCCTTTGGCCGTGCCTTTAAACGCTGGACGGGGGAAACACCGAAACAATTTCGCGAACGTCATCGTATCGATTCAGCAACTCATACCTCAAAATAGACCAGTTCTCAGACAGTTTTTCTTGTCATTCAACTGTCCACAATCAGCAAGAAAATCAAAAAAGCTATTTTGAACAATCAAAATGGCGACTTTAAAATTTCACCTAATCATATAACTCTATATTTTAGTTTGTTTTTTTTTATTATTTGTGAACAAAGCTGCATCGAATGTACACAATAGTATTTTAAAAAATAGGAAGCTTTGATCATTGAGAAATAAGTCAAAATATTGATAAATGTACGCCATGGGTTGTATGAAATACTAAAGATAAATGCATCGCACAATGTCGATACTGTTCAATGAACAAAAAATAGCGTTAAAATGCGGTGTCTTGTATTTCTACAAACAACTCCTCAGTTTTAAATAATCAAGGAAAGCACAACCCTATGTCACGTCTCGCCACCCGTTTTGAACAGCTTAAATCCAAACAACGTAAAGCACTGGTTTCATATGTGATGGCAGGTGATCCACAGCCACAGGTTACTGTGCCATTGTTGCATCAGATGGTCGAAGCTGGTGTTGATGTCATTGAGCTTGGTTTACCTTTTTCCGATCCAATGGCGGATGGTCCAGTGATTGCATTGGCTGCCGAACGTGCATTGGCAGGTGGAACCAGTACGATGGATGCCTTGAATATGATCAAAGCGTTTCGTGAGAAAGATCAGGAAACGCCTGTGGTCTTGATGGGCTATCTCAATCCAGTTGAAGTCATCGGTTACGAAAAGTTTGCCGCATACGCTAAAGAATGCGGTGTCGATGGTGTATTGCTTGTGGATTTACCCCCAGAAGAAGCCAAAGAGTTTGATGTTGTGCTGAAACAGCATGATATGGATCAGATTTTCTTGCTGGCGCCAACCTCGACCGATGAGCGTATTCAGCATGTGGTCAATCAGGCCAGTGGTTTTATCTACTACGTATCACTCAAAGGTGTGACGGGTGCGGCGACGCTCGATGTTGCAGAAGCTGCAGCGCGCATTGCAAAAATTAAAACCAAAACCTCGATTCCGGTGGGTGTCGGATTTGGAATTAGTGATGCAGCCTCAGCCAAAGCAATGGGTGAAGTTGCAGACGCCGTGATTGTGGGAAGTGCTTTTGTTAAACCTTTTGCTACGTTAGCAATCGACCAAGCGGTTGAACAAACGGTCAATAAAGTCAAGGAGCTTCGAGCTGCGCTCGATGAGTTAGTATGAATCAAGAAGTGAAACCAGGTAAAATCCTAAACCCATCGACGCCATGGACACAACGTCAAGTGCCGGGAATCAAGGTTGCCAATGAGCAGCAAGCCCTTAAAGCCACTTCGACTGAACCGACAATTGAATGTCCTGAATGTCATGCACTGGTTACTCGTACTGCCATTGCATTTAATGCCTATGTGTGTCCGTCATGCGATGAACACTTGCGCATGAAAGCTCGTGATCGTTTGACATGGTTCTTTGATCAGGTGACCACCGAGTTGGGTCAGGAATTTGCAGCCAAAGATCCACTTAAATTCATCGACAGCAAACCTTATCCAGAGCGTATGCGTGAAGCGCAAACCAAAACAGGTGAAACTGAAGCTTTGGTGGTGATGCAGGGTACACTTAATAATGTTCCAATGATTGCCTGTGCATTTGAGTTTGACTTTATGGGTGGCTCAATGGGTACGGTTGTAGGGGATCGTTTTGTTCAAGCAGCCGAACGTGCAATTGAGCAAAAACAAGCCTTGATCTGTTTTGCTGCATCAGGCGGCGCACGTATGCAAGAAGGTATGTTGTCGCTCATGCAAATGGCGCGTACATCTGCTGCAATTCAGCGTATGAAAGATGCAGGATTGCCGTATATCGTGGTATTGACTCATCCAGTTTACGGCGGTGTAACTGCATCTTTGGCGATGCTGGGCGATGTGCACATTGCCGAGCCTAAAGCCATGATCGGCTTTGCTGGTAAGCGAGTGATTGAGCAAACCGTACGTGAAACATTAGAAGAGCCGTTCCAGCGCGCTGAATACTTGCTTGATCATGGTGTGGTCGATCAAATTGTTCATCGTCATGCATTACGTGATACTGTATCTCGCATTGTATCTAAGCTGATGAACTTGCCTTGAAACTTGACGCTCCACGTATAAATGATGATTTAATGACATGGCTCACGTACTGGGGCCATGTTCATGTTACAGGGATTGATTTGGGCCTAGAGCGCGTCCTCCCTGTGGCCCAAAAACTGGGGGTAACACAGCCCTCAGCCAAGATATTTACCGTTGCCGGTACCAATGGCAAAGGCTCAACCACCACTGTTTTGGCGTCTATATTACAGGCACAAGACTACAAGGTGGGGTTATATCAATCTCCGCATATTTACCGCTTTAACGAGCGCGTTAAGCTGGCAGGTCAAGAAGCAACCGATCAGGAACTTATTGAAGCATTTGTTCAAGTGGATCAGGCGCGCCGTGAATGTGGTTTAAGCCTGTCATTTTTTGAAGCCACCACATTGGCGGCATTTTTGATCTTTCAGAAACAAGCCTGCGATATTTGGGTGCTTGAAGTTGGCTTGGGTGGACGTCTTGATGTGGTCAATGTGATTGACCCTGATGTCGCGGTCATTACCAATATCGGACTCGATCATACCGATTGGCTCGGCGATACCATCGAAAAAATTGCCTTTGAAAAAGCAGGAATTATCCGTCCTGACATTCCGGTTGTGTTTGGCGGATTACAAACGCTTCCCGATGCAATTGCAAGCAAAGCCGCAGAATGCCGTGCCAACTTGCAAGTTGCACAGCGTGATTATTTCTATCAGCTTGCAGAGACACCCAACACTTGGCAATTTGCCAGTGCGGGAGTGACGCTACAACTTCCTACAGGTTCGTTGGCAGTTGAAAATATAGCCACCGCAGTTGCAGCAATCTTGATGAGTGACGTTACAGTCTCGCAGGATGCAATTTGCCAAGGTATTCAAAATGCTAAACTCTCAGGCCGCTTTGAACTACGAAATATTGAGCAAAAGACCGTTATTTTTGATGCTGGCCATAATGGGCATGGTGTTGATTTTTTGTTAAAGCAATTGCGAAATTTCTTAGAATACAATAAACAATACACAGAAGTGATTGCTGTCTTTTCGATGCTGGCAGACAAAGACATCTCAACCGTGGTTGATTTGCTTAAACCTGCCATTACGAGTTGGCATGTAGCGCCGCTGAATAACCCGCGTGCTGCATCGCTCGAACACCTCATGCATGCATTGAAAGATCAAACAACTCAAACATTTGACAGCATTCAAGACGCATTTAGCACTGCAATTGCGAAGGTTAAACCGCATCAGTTGATTTTGGTTTGTGGATCGTTTCATACATTAGAAGCGGTTTGGGAGTATTTGGAAGAATGTCAATGAACAGCAAACAGCGTTGGATGGGTGGCGTTGTTTTATTGGGTGGTGGGGTATTGTTGGCTGCGTTGCTACTCAAAGGCAAAGAAGAAATACATCAGACACACGTTGAAGAACAACAGCAAAAAGTGGAACAAACCACTAAAGATGCCAATTCAACTGCACCCGTACAATTGCAGTCCATGACAGTTGATGTTGAAACAGAGAAGAAATTACTTGAACAGCAACGTCGTGCGCGGGAGAAATCAGTTGCCGAGCAAGAAGCACGTGCAGCTGAATTTTTAGCCATGCAGCAACAGGCCGAGGCCGATGCTGCGCGTAAGGCTGCAGAGGAATATGCTGCCATCAATGCACGTCGCCAAGCTGCTCAGCAAAGTTCTGACAATATTCCGCCTGAAGTAGTCGAAGAAAAGAAAAATACCGCTCAAAGCACTAAATCTACAGCCAGTGTAGACACGCAAAAGCGTGAGGCAGAAAAAAAAACACTTGAGCAGCAACGTTTAGCAGCTGACGCGCAAAAAAAAGCCGATCAGCTCAAAAAAGAGCAAGAAGCCAAACGTAAAGCCGATGCCGATAAAAAAGCCGCGGACGAAAAACAGCGTCAGCTTGATGCTGAGAAAAAAGCATCAGAGGCTAAACGCAAAGCCGAAGCTGAGAAAAAAGCACAGGAAGATAAAAAGCGTAAAGAAGACGACGCCAAGAAAGAAGATGCCAAGAAAAAAGCCGAAGCAGAGAAAGCACGTGAATTGCTGGAGCATGGAGATAAAAACTGGATGGTGCAGGTAGCACTTGCAGCCAATCAGGCCAATGCAGATGCAGTGGTGTCAAAGCTGCGTGCAAAAGGTTATAAAGTCACAACGAGCCCAACATCTAAAGGGATTCGGATTATGGTTGGACCGTCGAAAGATCGTGATGCGGCCGATGCAGCGCGTAAGAAAATTGTGACAGATCCAAGTTTGAACATGAAATCTGCTTGGGTGATCGACTGGGTTCCTTTAGATCAACGTTAATGCTCTAAAAATAATATTGAAGCTGGGTGTGTATGATTAGATATTTATTTATCTAAGGCTCTGTAGCGTTCAAACTCCACCACATCATGTGCACAAATGAGCTCGATCTCAGGCTCATGCTGTGCCATATGCTGTAAACGTGCCAAATTATGTAGTCGATTCTTGTTGTCATATGCCAGTACACGCTCAAAAAGCGCCAGTCCTTTTTGTTTATAGTCTGGTTTAAGCTGTTGATGAGAAAAATAGGCATCACCACAAAAAAGTGTCCAGCCGCGCTGATAGTGTTTAATGGCAATCCCACAATGACCAGCGGAGTGTCCCAGAAGAGGAATCATTAAAATCTCGTCGTTAAACTGTGGGGCAGCCTGAACCTTCTCAAAATTAAACCAAGGTTCACCCTGCGTATGTTCTACAAAGTTCCAGTAACGATGCTTTTTAAACTGAGCGGTTTTGTATCGTAGACGGTTTTTTAAATTAAATGACTGTGTGGCGTTAAATTCAGACGCCAGTACATGCACAGTTGCTTCAGGAAAATCTGATATTCCTCCCGCATGATCAAAATCTAAATGCGTAACAAAAATATGTCGGACGTCTTTTGCACTAAATCCCAATTTTTGGATTTGCTGAATGGCACTGTATTCAAAATTGAGTTCGATTTGACCAATATCTAACAAGAAAGACCCAATCCGCTGCTTGGGATGAAGATAATCCTGAATGCCTAAACCGGTATCGATAAGTACCAATCCCTGATCTGTTTCGAGCAACAAGCAATGACAAATGATATGTGCTCGCCATCCCGATTGACCGACAAGAGGTGCGCAAACCGGACACATCGTGCCGCAGTGCAAATGATGAATCTGATAGATCATGGCGAAATAAATCAAGAGAACCTTGAACTTTTATACCGCAAAATATGAGGCGATCCAAGAGAGAATATCTTGAATCAAAATAAAAAATGTCCGTGATTTCAACGGGCATTTTAACGCGAAAGATTAGTCTTTGTCGGGCTGTGGAGTGAGGCGCAGATACGGTTTAACGGCTTTATAACCTTTCGGAAAGCGCTCTTTGAGTTCAGCTTCATCTTTGATTGACGGCACAATCACCACATCTTCGCCTTGTTGCCAATTTGCAGGCGTGGCCACTTTATAGTTGTCGGTCAGTTGCAAGGAATCGATGACACGCAACACTTCATGAAAGTTGCGTCCGGTCGATGCCGGATAGGTAATGATCAGTCGAACTTTTTTATTTGGATCAATAATCACCAATGAACGTACAGTTGCAGTTTCGCTGGCATTTGGGTGAATAAAACCATACAACTCCGATACCTGACGGTCTTTATCTGCAATAATCGGAAAGTTAACCGTGGTATTTTGGGTTTCATTGATGTCTTTAATCCAACCATGATGTGACTCAACATCATCAACCGACAAAGCAATCGCTTTTACGTTGCGTTTTTCAAATTCATCTTTGAGTTTGGCGGTGTATCCCAGTTCGGTGGTACAAACAGGGGTGTAATCGGCCGGATGCGAAAATAAAATACCCCAGTGATCACCCAAGTAGTCATAAAAGTTAATCTGACCTTCGCTCGATTCCTGTTCAAAATTAGGGGCTGTATCGCCTAGACGTAACGTCATTTTAGTCAACCTCGTTTATATGTTGTTATTGCGTTGCAGGTTTTTAATATGCGCTAAATCTTTTGCAAATAAAAAGAAGGTTTTTGTATGTTCTTATAAATATTTTGTATATATTAAAAATTAAGTATTTGAAATAAATAAAATATCTAAAAATTCTTGGCCAGCTAAAAACTCAAATTGTTGGGGCTAATGCAACTGTCTGATTTTTCAACTTTCTGTTGTGCTGGAGTTTTTTTTAAGAGGATTTGTTTAAACCCCTTGTACTTCAAATTTCTGGCTCCATAATAACGAGTGAGAAAAAATTTATTCATCTGATAAGCAAGTTTTTAGAGAGTTTCATTCATGTTGGTAAGTCTGATCGGAGGTATCTTCGGTACAAAAAATGAGCGCGAACTCAAACGCATGCGTAAAATTGTCGATCAAATCAATGCGCTCGAGCCGACGATATCCGCTTTAAGCGATGCAGACTTATCTGCAAAAACTCCAGAATTCAAACAACGTTATCAAAACGGTGAGAGTTTAGATAAACTTTTACCCGAAGCCTTTGCCGTATGTCGCGAAGCTGCAAAACGCGTGATGGGAATGCGCCACTACGATGTTCAGCTCATCGGGGGGATTACCTTACATGAAGGTAAAATCGCCGAGATGCGTACCGGTGAAGGTAAAACGCTCATGGGCACCTTAGCGTGTTATTTAAACGCGTTAAGTGGTCAGGGCGTACATGTCATTACCGTCAATGATTATTTGGCGCAGCGTGACGCTGAGTTGAACCGTCCATTGTTTGAGTTTTTAGGCCTCAGTATTGGCACCATTTACTCAATGCAGTCTCCAACCGAGAAAGCAGAAGCGTATCACGCCGATATCACTTACGGGACCAACAACGAGTTCGGCTTCGACTACTTACGAGACAATATGGTGTTCTCGCTGCAAGAGAAAAAGCAGCGCGGTTTGAACTATGCCATTATCGATGAAGTCGACTCGATCTTGATTGACGAAGCACGAACACCGTTGATTATTTCAGGTCAAAGTGAAGATTCTTCACAGTTGTATGCGGCAATCAATCATATTCCACCTAAACTACAGCCACAAAAAGAAGAGAAAGTGGCCGATGGTGGACACTTCTGGATTGATGAAAAGCAACGTTCGGTTGAAATGACCGAAGTGGGTTTTGAAACTGTTGAGCAAGAATTGATTCAGATGGGGCTACTCGCCGAAGGCGAAAGTTTGTATTCTGCGACCAATCTTAATCTGGTTCATCATGTAACCGCTGCAATTCGTGCGCATTTTCTTTATCACCGCGATGTACATTACATCATTCATAATGGTGAAGTGATTATTGTCGATGAGCATACCGGACGTACCATGCCGGGTCGTCGCTGGTCTGAAGGTTTACATCAGGCGGTTGAAGCCAAAGAAGGTTTGGAAATTCAACCAGAAAACCAAACGCTTGCCACCACAACTTTCCAGAACTACTTCCGTTTATACAAAAAGCTTTCAGGTATGACCGGTACAGCGGATACCGAAGCCGCCGAAATGAAAGAAATTTACGGATTAGATGTCGTGATTATTCCAACACATCGTCCGATGGTTCGTAAAGACATGAACGACCTGATTTATTTGAATCGTAACGGTAAATACGATGCGATTGTGAATGAAATCAGAGCCATTCAAGAGACGCGTGCACCTATTTTGGTGGGTACTGCAACCATTGAGGCCAGTGAAGTGCTGTCGCACAAGCTTACTCAGGCAGGTATTCGTCACGAGGTTTTAAACGCGAAACAGCACGAACGTGAAGCCGATATTATTGCACAGGCCGGAAGTCCTGACTCTGTTACGATTGCCACCAACATGGCAGGCCGTGGTACCGATATTATCTTGGGCGGTAACTGGAAAGCAAAACTGGCTAAAATCGAAAATCCGACTGCAGAAGACGAAGCTCGTCTGAAAGCAGAATGGGAACGTGACCACGAAATCGTACTTAATGCCGGCGGCTTACACATTGTGGGTTCAGAGCGACATGAATCACGTCGTATTGATAACCAGTTGCGTGGCCGTGCTGGTCGTCAGGGTGACCCAGGTGTATCGCGCTTCTATCTTTCACTTGAAGATGACTTGATGCGGATTTTCGCAGGCGATCGCGTGGTTGGCATGATGCGTGCGATGGGTCTGAAAGAAGACGAAGCCATTGAACATAAAATGGTGAGCCGTTCTATCGAAAATGCACAGCGTAAAGTAGAAGCACGTAACTTCGATATTCGTAAAAACTTGCTGAAATACGATGATGTCAATAACGAGCAACGTAAAATCATTTACTCGCAACGTGATGACGTTTTGGCAGAGCATACACTTCAGGATGCGATTGAACTCATGCATCATGATGTGATGGCGGGTCTGATTGGAAACTTCATTCCACCAGAGTCGATCCATGATCAATGGGATATTGAAGGTCTGGAAAATGCCTTGCGCGTCGATCTGGGGATCGAGCTTCCTGTTCAACAGTGGTTAGACGAAGATCGCCGACTCGATGAAGAGGCACTGGTGCAGCGTATTACCGACGAAGTACTGGCGCGTTACAGAGCACGTCGCGAGCAGATGGGTGATGAATCCGCAGCAATGCTTGAGCGTCACTTTATGTTGAATTCACTTGATCGTCACTGGAAAGATCATCTGGCAGCAATGGATTATCTACGTCAAGGTATTCACTTGCGTGGCTATGCCCAGAAAAATCCTGAGCAGGAATACAAAAAAGAAGCGTTTAATCTGTTTGTAAACATGCTGGGTATAATCAAGTCAGATGTAGTGACTGATCTGTCTCGTGTTCATATTCCGACACCTGAAGAGTTGGCAGAGCTTGAAGCGCAGCAACAGCAACAGGCTGATGCAATGCGTTTGTCGTTTGAACACGACGAAGTCGATGGTCTGACAGGAACTGTTACACCGCATGAAATTGAAGAGCAAGCTCCTGCTGAGCAAAATGTTGTGCCGCCAGCCAGTCGAAATGCACCGTGTCCATGCGGTTCTGGCTTGAAGTATAAGCAGTGCCACGGTCGTCTTTAAATTGTGATGAATGCTCATTAAAGTAAAAGCAGAACAGAAATGTTCTGCTTTTTTTACGAGTTGTTGCAAGGTGTGAATATCATTTGCAGTTTCAGAGATTAAATGGTATTTACTTGCACATCTTGACTTAAAACTTGGTTAGACAATGAAAAAGCTATTACAAAAAATTGCACTTGTCGCATTGGCAGTTCCAGGCTTTGCGATTGCTCAATCGAATACACAAACAACGACAGTCGATAAAGTACAGGCTGCACAAGGCCCAACGACTGCACAAGTGATGGTGCAAAATGACAGCACCACAGTGATCAGTCCGCGTACGGGTATTCGTTATACTTTAGGCAACACCGGGAATCGTCCAATTGTGCTTAAAACTGCGGCCATTGCAGCAGTCAATTCTGCCAATGCAAACCGTATTGTGGCATCAAACCCTGCATTGTCAGTTACCAGTCAAGAAAAAGCCAAACAAGCGTTGTTGGCAACCAATACACAGCCAGCAACCAACTAAGCATTTTATGAAAAAAAGCCAGCCTACATGCTGGCTTTTTTAATATCTAGTCATCTAAAAAATCAAATCGCACAATGCTCGATTTTTCTGATTAATTGCTCTAAGCTTTTCTTTTTCCGATAACAAACACAGTGGGATTTTAAAATGGCTGTTGGTGACGTAACAATGCCGCACATGCATGTGGTGAAAGGGGTGAAAATTGGTTCAACTGAGGCATATGTGCGTTATCCAAATCGACGAGACTTGGTCATTTTTGAATTTGTAGAGGGTTCAAGTGTTGCGGGTGTATTTACCCAAAGTGCATTTGCCGCAGCGCCCGTACAGGTATCAAAACAACATTTAACAGAAAATGCGACACGTTACTTAATTATCAATACGGGCAATGCCAATGCCGCTACAGGTGACATAGGTTTGTTAAACGCACAAAAAACCTGTGAAAAACTGGCAGAGCTTGCACACGTACAACCGAATCAGATTTTACCCTTTTCAACTGGTGTGATTGGTGAGCAACTCCCAATCGAGCGTTTGCTCGCAGGTATTCAACCGGCACTGACTGACTTAAACGATCATGCATGGACTGATGCTGCTTACGGGATCATGACCACAGACACCACGCCAAAAGGTGCTTCCGAACAATTCGAACTAGATGGCGTGTTATACACCATGACTGGTATCAGCAAAGGGGCGGGAATGATTCGTCCGAATATGGCGACTATGTTGGGCTTTGTTGCAACAGATGCACCAATCAGTCAAGCCATGACGGAACAGTTGCTCAAAACCACGGTCGAGCAGTCATTTAACCGAATTACCATCGATGGTGACACATCAACTAACGATTCATGTATCTTTGTAGCAACTGCACAAGCCGGGGGTGAAACAATTAGCAACGAACATGATCCTCGTTATGCTACGCTTCTTGAGGTATTGCAGCGCGTTATGAATCGTTTGGCACAATTAATTGTGCGTGATGGCGAAGGGGCAACCAAATTCATTACTGTTGCCGTTGAGGGTGGACAAAATACTCAGGAATGCTGCGATGTCGCCTACAGTATTGCGCATTCACCATTAATCAAAACGGCCATGTTTGCATCCGATCCAAACTGGGGACGAATAGTAATGGCCATTGGTAAGGCGGGTGTTCCGGTACTCGATTCTAGCAAAGTACAAGTCTGGCTGGATGATGTTCAGATTTGTCGTGACGGAGGTGCTGCGGCAGATTATACCGAGGAGCAGGGCGCGCGCGTCATGGCGCAAGCTGAAATGACCATTCGCGTAGATTTGGGCCGTGGCACTGCAAAAGATACTGTATATACCTGCGATCTATCGTATGATTACGTCAAGATTAATGCGGATTATCGATCTTAATTCAGATCGATAAAAGAACCTCATTCGTGAGGTTTTTTTACATCAATTTTTTGAGTAGCTCATCTGCCTCAATACTGAGTTACCTTAACGTTTAGCGCTCGCAAAATGCTAGCCAGAGAATAGAGAAGACGTTTTATGAATGATGCGACTTTAATTGCAAATGATGCAAAAGTAATCGTGCAAGCGCATTTAGATCGTTTAGGTGAGCCAAAGGATCACCACTTAAGTCCAGAAGTTAAACAGGCTAAGTTCGCTCAAATCAAGGAAGAACTCAAAAAACGCAATGCTGTTCTGGTGGCACACTATTATTGCGATCCAGATGTTCAGGAATTGGCAGAGGCTACAGGCGGGTGCGTGTCAGATTCACTTGAAATGGCGCGTTTTGGCCGTGACCACGAAGCCACAACTTTGGTCGTGGCAGGTGTCAAATTTATGGGAGAAACCGCCAAGATACTGTCGCCTGAAAAAACTATTCTGATGCCAACGCTTGAAGCCACCTGTTCGTTGGATCTAGGCTGTCCTGTCGATGAATTTACTGCGTTTTGTGACCAGCATCCAGATCATACCGTAGTGGTCTATGCCAATACGTCAGCCGCGGTGAAAGCTCGTGCAGACTGGGTGGTAACATCGAGTTGTGCTGTTGAAATCATTGAACATCTCGACAGCCTAGGTGAAAAAATTATTTGGGCGCCCGATCAGCATCTTGGTCGTTATATCCAGAAAAAAACGGGTGCCGATATGTTGCTTTGGGATGGCGCTTGTATTGTGCATGAAGAGTTTCGTGCCCGTGGCATCGCCAATATGAAAGCGCTCTATCCAGATGCTGCGGTGCTTGTCCATCCTGAATCACCTGAGTCAGTGGTTGATATTGCCGATGCAGTAGGCAGTACCTCACAATTGATTAAGGCGGCCCAGACTTTACCTAATCAACGTTTGATTGTGGCGACGGATCGCGGAATTTTTTACAAGATGCAGCAAGCTGTGCCAGATAAAATTCTGGTGGAAGCACCGACTGCGGGTGAGGGAGCAACCTGTCGTTCATGTGCACATTGCCCATGGATGGCAATGAACGAGCTAGATGGGATTTTGCATGTGTTACAGCATGCTGATCAAGAAATTCACGTCGATTCACAACTTGCCGAACGTGCCAAACTTCCTTTAGATCGAATGTTGAGCTTTAGTGCATCACTAAAACGCTAAAATGCTTGTTAAATATACATTTGATAACGTTTTTTAACTTTTTTTAATTCTAGGTGTTGACGTGGTTGAGCGTCCCGCCTAGAATGCACACCGTACCGCACGATGTGCGATACAGTAAAAGCTGAGAAGACGGAGCATAGCACAGCCTGGTAGTGCACCTGGTTTGGGACCAGGGGGTCGTAGGTTCGAATCCTACTGCTCCGACCAATTAATCGGCGGAAGTATCGCATGATATTTTTTATCATCGGTCATGCGCCTGTAGCTCAGTTGGATAGAGCATCCGCCTTCTAAGCGGATGGTCACAGGTTCGAATCCTGTCAGGCGCGCCATTTGGTAGATTAGCTTGGTAATGTAGAACCCACAGTAGTGGTGGATGTAGCTCAGTTGGTAGAGCCCTGGATTGTGATTCCAGTTGTCGCGGGTTCGAATCCCGTCATTCACCCCAATTTCGGAGCATAGCACAGCCTGGTAGTGCACCTGGTTTGGGACCAGGGGGTCGTAGGTTCGAATCCTACTGCTCCGACCATCTTTAAAAAATTAAAGATGTAAATAAAAAATCCGCTTTATTGCGGTTTTTTTACGTCTGTTGTTTTTATCATTTTATAAAGTTAATACAAAGCGGTATTTAACTTTGTATTAACTTATGAACAATTCGATTACGGCACAATAATAATCGCTACGCGTCGATTGGCTGCACGATTTGCTTCGGTGGTGTTAGGTAATAACGGTTGAGAAGCACCACGACCAATAGTTTGAATATTGCTACGCACAAAACCTTGCTCAACAAAAATAGTGGCTACGCTCTGAGCACGTGCTTGCGAGAGCTTGATGTTATAGTCTGGATTGCCAATATTATCTGTGTATCCCACCACTTTAAGTTTGTGTAACCCATACTTATTGAGTTGATTGCTCAATCGCACCAATTCATTTCGATGGTTCGGATTGACTTCAGACTTGTCAAAATCAAAGAGTAAACGTTCAGGTAGGCCAAGTGTCCAGCCTTCCTCAGTTTGTACAAAACCTTCCTTTTTCAAAAGTTGAACTTGCTTGTACTTTAGCGGCCCGAAGCTTAGACAACCGGAAAGTACAAGACAAATGGCAGCTAAAATCGATATCTTAAACGGATGACTAAACATAATAAGGGGCCTGTCGGTTAGGGGGTGTGGATACACCAATGATGATGGAGATGTTTTGCTTTATACATGGCCTGATCGGCTTGTGTGATCAGTTCCTCAGGAGTCGAGGCAAACTGGGAAAAAGCAATACCAATACTGAAACTGAAATAAATCTGATGCTCATTAAAACTGAGAGGTTTTTTGCAGCTTTCTAATAAGTGTTCGGCAATCGTAATCAGATGATCACGTTGATGCACAGATTCTAAAAGTATGGCGAATTCATCACCACCCAAACGCGCAATAAAATCATGCTGACGAATACGTGATTTTAAACGCTGGGCCATTTCGATTAAAACTGCATCGCCTGCCGGATGACCGTATTGATCGTTAATTCGCTTGAACTGATTATTATCGATAAAAATTAAAGCCGAATTTGAGCGTAAGCTCGGTTGCTCAAACAAATGTAACAGTTGACTATAAAAATAACTGCGATTCGGCAATGCGGTAAGATGATCATGCTTGGCTTCAAAAGACAATTGATGATTTTCATCTTGAAGATGTGTGTGCCAGGTTTGAATCTCATGTAAAAGTTGATTAAACACATCATTTAGATCTTGAAATTCTTTAATATTATTTTTTGGAAAGCGAAGGTTGTATGCCTTTTGATCGCTAACAATTTGTGCGGTTTGAGTCAGTGGTTGCATTGATTGCATGATATAGCGATAGGTGGAGTTGGTTGACCACCACAACGCAATAATCATAAATAACATGACCACTGCCAATCCAATTAAAATAGTAACAATAAATTGTAAAATACGCTCTGAACTTCCGTAGATGATCAGTTGTCCGACTTGCTGGTTATTATGAAAAATTTTAAGTTTTACTGGGTCTTTTAGAAAAACATGATCAAGTAAAACTTGTAATCTGGAATAGTAGGCTTTGCTCTTGGTGCTATTGGCTAATTGAATATTTTGATTGTCGAAAACCTCAATGCTTCGGATAGAGTGCTGTGAGGTATATTCATTTAAAATTTGCGAAATTGTTTGTTGATCCCGAAAAACCACCGCAGGTTGTATACGCTCACTGACAGCTAGACTCAAAATATTTAAATTCTGTTTAGTATATGTTTCCATTGTAAAGGTAGAAATTGATACAAAGGTAAAACAACAGATAATTAAGGTAATCGCAAAAATCGTTGCTTGAGATCTGCGGAATACGCTATGCAATGAATTGGACTTATACAGCCGAGAAATCATAACTTACTCCGCATTTTTGGCTAAAAGTAAAACGCGGGGATCTATGCGAATTTGAGAGCGACTGAGCGTATCTAAATTAACTTTAAAAGTAGATTTCCCTTTTTGCTGATATAAACAAAAAATACTTCCAATTTCACAATCAATATTATTGGCACTAAAAGACAGTAATGAGTGGGATGGATAACTATTGATTAATGCCTCTTGCTGCGCAGGTGTTTGACTTGAAAAATAAACGGCCTGACATTGGGTCTTAACAAAACTAGCTGCAGGAATAGATTGAACTTTGTATCCATAAGTAGATTGTTTAATCTGTGTCTGGAAAATTCCCGCTGCTGCTGGGTTATCAATTACGCACAGTGTGGTATTGCTTCCTGTGGAGAGTTTGCTATAACTCATAATTGATAAAGTTAATGTATAGAAATTTTGAACAGGCGAAGCAAAAGACACTTCCATTGATAAGCATAGAAGTGTAAGTAAAAAGAATCTTAATATCACTTTGTGATACATTTCATGATTATCTTTAAAAATGTGAATTTTGTCTATTTTATCGAAAAATTCGAATAAAAAATAGCTGCTCATTTAAAATATTGAAGCAAATGGGTTAATAAGTAAACATTTGTTTATTTTTTTATAAAAACAAGCTTGCAAGGGGTGAGAAATAGTGTAGAATGCACATCCATCGGCGGTGATGCAGATAGAAACTTGTTGAAAAACAGTAACTTGGCTTGAGTGGTTGGG